>NZ_CP013070.1:2916000-3240000 GCF_000264945.2 Sphingobium indicum B90A | reverse complement strand
GGAACCAGGAACAGCGTTAAATGGGAGAGGTATCACTAAGCTGAATAAAATAGGCTTTGGTGAAGCGAACCCGGAGAACTGAAACATCTCAGTACCCGGAGGAAAAGACATCAACCGAGATTCCGTTAGTAGTGGCGAGCGAACGCGGACCAGGCCAGCGCCTGATATTTAGTTAGCAGAACACTCTGGAAAGTGTGGCCATAGCGGGTGACAGCCCCGTATGCGAAAGCGCAATATCAGGACTTGAGTAGGGCGGAGCACGTGAAACTCTGTCTGAACATGGGGGGACCACCCTCCAAGCCTAAATACTCGTACATGACCGATAGCGAACCAGTACCGTGAGGGAAAGGTGAAAAGCACCCCGATGAGGGGAGTGAAACAGTACCTGAAACCGGATGCCTACAAGCAGTTGGAGGGCTCTTGAAGCCTGACAGCGTACCTCTTGCATAATGGGTCTGTGACTTAGTGTATCGAGCAAGCTTAAGCCGTTAGGTGTAGGCGCAGCGAAAGCGAGTCTGAACAGGGCGTTTGAGTTCGATGCATTAGACCCGAAACCCGGCGATCTAGGCATGACCAGGCTGAAGGTGCGGTAACACGCACTGGAGGGCCGAACCGTTTAATGTTGAAAAATTATCGGATGAGTTGTGTTTAGGGGTGAAAGGCCAATCAAGCCGGGAAATAGCTGGTTCTCCGCGAAATCTATTGAGGTAGAGCGTCGGATGATTGCCGTTGGGGGTAGAGCACTGGATGGTTGCGGGGGTCGCGAGATCTACCAATACTAACCAAACTCCGAATACCAACGAGTCTAGTCCGGCAGACAGACGGCGGGTGCTAAGGTCCGTCGTCAAAAGGGAAACAGCCCTAACCTACAGCTAAGGTCCCCAAGTCACGTCTAAGTGGGAAAGCATGTGGGATTTCCAAAACAACCAGGAGGTTGGCTTAGAAGCAGCCATCCTTTAAAGAAAGCGTAACAGCTCACTGGTCTAAACAAGAGATCCTGCGGCGAAGATGTAACGGGGCTCAAGACGTGCACCGAAGCTTAGGGTTCAGCACTTTGTGCTGAGCGGTAGCGGAGCGTTCCGTAGGCCGTTGAAGCGGAAGGGTAACCGACCGTGGAGGTATCGGAAGTGCGAATGCAGACATGAGTAGCGATTAAGAGGGTGAGATGCCCTCTCGCCGAAATTCCAAGGGTTCCTGCTTAAAGCTAATCTGAGCAGGGTAAGCCGGCCCCTAAGACGAGCCCGAAGGGGGTAGTCGATGGGAACCACGTTAATATTCGTGGGCCTGGAGGTGTGTGACGGATGGTGCAACTTGTCTGGCCTTATTGGATTGGTCCAGGCAGGGAAACTGTCCCAGGAAATAGCCCCTCCGTATAGACCGTACCCTAAACCGACACAGGTGGAATGGTAGAGTATACCAAGGCGTTTGAGAGAAGTATCCTGAAGGAACTCGGCAAATTGCCTCCGTACCTTCGGAAGAAGGAGGCCCCATCTAAGCGCAAGCTCTGATGGGGGGCACAGGCCAGGGGGTAGCGACTGTTTAGCAAAAACACAGGGCTCTGCTAAGTCGGCTTCAAGACGACGTATAGGGCCTGACGCCTGCCCGGTGCCTGAAGGTTAAGAGGAGGAGTGCAAGCTCTGAATTGAAGCCCAGGTAAACGGCGGCCGTAACTATAACGGTCCTAAGGTAGCGAAATTCCTTGTCGGGTAAGTTCCGACCTGCACGAATGGCGTAACGACTTCCCCACTGTCTCCAGGATATGCTCAGCGAAATTGAATTCTCCGTGAAGATGCGGAGTACCCGCGGTTAGACGGAAAGACCCCGTGCACCTTTACTGCAGCTTCAGAGTGGCATTAGGAAAGAACTGTGTAGCATAGGTGGGAGGCTTTGAAGCCGGGACGCCAGTTCCGGTGGAGCCATAGGTGAAATACCACCCTGTTGTTTTCTGATGTCTAACCTCGCACCGTCATCCGGTGCAGGGACCCTCTGTGGCGGGTAGTTTGACTGGGGCGGTCGCCTCCTAAAGAGTAACGGAGGCGCGCGATGGTGGGCTCAGGACGGTTGGAAACCGTCTGTTAGAGTGCAATGGCATAAGCCCGCCTGACTGCGAGACTGACAAGTCGAGCAGAGACGAAAGTCGGTCATAGTGATCCGGTGGTCCCTCGTGGAAGGGCCATCGCTCAACGGATAAAAGGTACGCCGGGGATAACAGGCTGATGATTCCCAAGAGCTCATATCGACGGAATCGTTTGGCACCTCGATGTCGGCTCATCACATCCTGGGGCTGGAGCAGGTCCCAAGGGTTTGGCTGTTCGCCAATTAAAGTGGTACGTGAGCTGGGTTCAGAACGTCGCGAGACAGTTTGGTCCCTATCTGCCGTGGGCGTCGAAATTTGAGAGGAGTTGACCCTAGTACGAGAGGACCGGGTTGAACATGCCTCTGGTGTACCTGTCGTCCTGCCAAGGGCGCAGCAGGGTAGCTATGCATGGACGGGATAACCGCTGAAAGCATCTAAGCGGGAAGCCTCCCTCAAGATAAGATTTCTTCGAGCGGTCGTAGACCACGACCTTGATAGGCCGGATGTGGAAGTGCGGTAACGCATGGAGCTAACCGGTCCTAATTGCTCTGTTCGCGCTTGAATGCTTCTTCAAAGAAGCGAGTCCCACCATCAATGACAACACTGGAACAAACCAGCGTCAAAGATGTGGTGATCACCCTCATGCCAGACATCATATCTCAAGTGCACGGCACCGATTAAAACCCGAAGCGCAAGCTCTATTGCTTGGTGACCATAGCGTCTGTGACCCACCCGATCCCTTCCCGAACTCGGACGTGAAACCAGTCTGCGCCAATGGTACTGTGGCTCAAGCCCCGGAAGAGTAGGTCGTCGCCAGGCATTATAGCTCGCGCTCCATTAAACCCATTCGCAATAAATGCGGCCTCCGCAGCGATCTCTAGTGTCGCGGGATGGAGCAGCCCGGTAGCTCGTCAGGCTCATAACCTGAAGGTCGTAGGTTCAAATCCTACTCCCGCAACCAGAGGCCGCAATTCACTTCACAAAGCTTCAGAACCTGCCCAGGCAGAAAGCATCGCATCACGCCGGTCCTTCGGATCGACGATGAGCAGGATCGTTTCTCGCTGCATGCGGATCAGCGCCATATCCTTCCCATGGAGGGCTTTCCAAGCGATCGAAACGGATCGCTGGCTAGGAAATCGCGGAAAACAAAGAAATTGGAGCGATGATCTGATCAATCAGATCAACACCCGCTTCAATATGGCTCCGCCGTAACATGACGACGGCTTGCGCCGCTTCCTAATCCCGCAAAGCGATCATCGAAATCTGCCGGCCATAATCGGCTTCCCCCCGATGGCAGGAGCGCCGATAGCTGTAAAAGCGATCCGGCTGGCTATAGGTATCTTCATCCAGCAGTTCGATCTGGCTGATCCCCGCGCCCGCGAGCCGCGCAGCCACATAGGCGGCAATGTCGAATTGGCAATGCCCTTCCCGTCCTGCCGAGAAGAAGCGATCATTCTCCGCATCCGCCGCCGCGAAGCGTTCCGCGAAATCCAGCGTCACCTCATAGGAGGAACGCCCGATGCACGGCCCGATCGCGCAGGCGATCCGGTCGCGCGCAGCGCCCAGCGCCTCCATCGCGCCGATCGTCCGGTCCGTGACTCCGCCCAGGGCGCCTTTCCACCCCGCATGCGCCGCACCGATGACGCCGGCCGAAGCATCGGCAAACAGCACAGGCACGCAATCGGCGGTGAGTATTCCCAAAATCAGTCCAGAGCGATTCGTCACCATGGCGTCTGCCGCCGGCCGTTCGTCGGCGGCGATGGGCGCCGTGACCGTGACCGCATCGGGCGAGTGCACCTGATGCACCGTCACCAGCGTCGCGCCGGGGAGCAAGGCGTCGCGCGCCAGATCCCGGTTGCGCAGAACCGCGTCCCGCCCATCCTCCGACCCTAGCCCGACGTTCAGGCCCGCATGAACCCCGGTTGAAACGCCGCCGCGCCGTCCCGCAAACCCGTGCAGGACATCCCCGAAACCTGCCGCCCGCAGCAATTCAACCACGCTTCGCTCCTCAACATCGTCATGGGAACCGCTTTTGGACCATGTCCTGAATGCGCAACATACTTGCGCGCTGCGGATTAGGCGATAGTCTCCGTTTCATCATAAAAGGGGAGCGGCCGCAACGGTCGCCTCGGGCAAAAGACTTCAAAGATAAAGGGCTCCACCATGATCTTCGGGCGCATAAAGCCATTGGACGCCATATTGGCCACGGCCGAGAAGAAATCTCTCGTCCGTACCCTGGGGCCGGTTCAACTGACGCTATTGGGTGTCGGCGCGATCATTGGCACCGGCATCTTCGTCCTGACCGCCGCCGCCGCGCAAAAGGCCGGACCGGGCATGATGTGGAGCTTCGTGATCGCGGGGGCCGTCTGCGCCTTCGCCGCGCTCTGCTATTCCGAGATCGCGTCGATGGTGCCCGTATCGGGTTCCGCCTATACCTATACCTATGCGGTGGTCGGCGAATTGCTCGCCTGGATGGTGGGATGGGCGCTCATCCTGGAATATGCGGTCGCGGCCAGCGCCGTTTCGGTCGGCTGGTCAGGCTATTTCATGGGATTGCTCAAAAGCATAACCGGGCTTGAGCTGCCGCAGGCGCTTTCGGCGGGGCCGGTGTGGACGATGAACGGCCTGGTCCCGCATGCTGACATCACCCATGGCCTCATCAACATTCCCGCCATCGTTATCGCCCTGGCGGTCACCGCCCTGCTGGTGATCGGCACCACGGAAAGCGCCCGCGTCAACGCCGTGCTCGTCGCCATCAAGGTGACAGCGCTCACCGCCTTCATCCTTCTGACCCTCCCCGTGCTCGACACCGGCAATTTCTCGCCCTTCGCGCCCAATGGCTGGTTCGGGCCGGAAGGCGCCAGCGGCATGGGCATCGTCGGCGCCGCCGCCTCGATCTTCTTCGCCTATGTCGGCTTCGACGCCGTGTCGACCGCGGCGGAGGAAACCAAGAACCCGCAGCGCAACGTGCCCATCGGCCTGATCGGCAGCCTGGCGCTCTGCACCGTCTTCTACCTGCTGGTGGCGGGCGGCGCGATCGGCGCGATCGGCGCGCAGCCGGTGCTTGGCCCCGACGGTTCTGTCGTCGCGCCCGGATCGCAGGGCTTCGCCGCCGCCTGCGCGACCGCCGCCCATGCCCGGGATCTCGTCTGCTCCAACGAAGCGCTTGCCCATGTGCTGCGCGAGATCAACTGGACGGTCGTGGGCAATGCCCTGGGCCTTGCCGCGAACCTGGCGCTGCCGTCGGTCATCCTGATGATGATGTTCGGCCAGACCCGCATCTTCTTCGTGATGGCGCGCGATGGCCTGCTGCCCGAAAAGCTCGCCAGCATCCATCCCCGTTTCAAGACGCCCCATGTCGTCACCATGGTGACGGGCGTCTTCGTCGCCATCGGCGCCGCTCTGCTGCCCGTGGGCCAGCTTGCGGACATCTCCAATTCCGGCACGCTGTTCGCCTTCTTCATGGTGTCCATCGCCGTGCTGGTGTTGCGCGTGAAGGAACCGGGCCGCGCCCGTCCGTTCCGCACCCCCCTGGTGTGGGTGATCGCGCCCATGGCGGCCTTCGGCTGCGTCTTCCTCTTCTTCAACCTGCCGTTCGATGCCCAGCTCGTCCTGCCGATCTGGGGCGGAATCGGCCTCGTGCTCTATTTCATCTACGGCTATCGCAAGAGCCATGTGGGGCGCGGACTGGTCGAAACCCATGAACAGGATGCCGGCATTCCGCCCCAGCCCGTGCCGCCGATGCCGGGTGCGCATACGCCGGGCGGACGGGACGCCTGATCGACGAAGGGGGCGGCCACACCGCCCCCTTTTCAGTGCAGCGGCTCGAATTCCGGATCGCGCAGCGCGCCATGATGGGGGCGCGTGAACAAATTGCCCCGTTCCGCCCAGGCGACGATCAGGAAGGAGATCGAGCCGAACACAGCCAGCCCCAATGTCAGCGGCAGCGTCGTCCCGTTGAAGGCCTGGCCGACCAGGCTGCCCAGCGCGCTCGACACCGCCGTGGTCAGAAAGGCCTGGAAGGAGGATGCGACGCCGGCGCCTTTCGCGAAGGGCTCCATCGAAATCGCGCTGAAATTCGACGCGGTGAAGGCGATGGTCATCATCGTCGCCGCCTGCAGGATCATGAAGCTGACGATGGTTTCATGCCCCGCCAGGATCACCGCCAGATGCACGACATTGATCGATACCAGGCACAGCAGCGCCGTCTGGCTCAGCCGCCGGGCGCCGAAGCGGGAGACGAGCCGGCTGTTGAGCAGGCTTCCGACACCCATGCTGCCGGCGATGGCCGCGAAGGCGAAGGGAAAAATCCCCTGCGCCCCGAATATGTCGAAGAAGATCTGCTGCACCGACAGGATGAAGCCGATCAGGCCGCTCATCACGACGCCGCTCGCCAGCATATAGCCGATGGACGTGCGCGTGCGGACGATGGTGCCGACCGTGCGGAAGATCGTCCCCGCGCTCATCCGCAGGCGATTTTCGGGCAGCAGCGTTTCCGGCAGCCTCATCCCCATCCACAGCAGGATCAGCGTCGCCAGGATCGCCAGCGCCCAGAATATCCATCGCCAGGGCGCGATCCACAGGATCGCCTGGCCGAAAGTCGGCGCCATGACCGGGATCAGCATGAACACGGCGAAGATCAGCGACATCACCCGGGCCATCGCGTCGCCCCGGAACCGATCGCGGACGATGCCGACGGTGATCACCCGGCTGGCGCCCGCGAAGAAGCCGGCGCAGGCCCGGGCGGCCAGCATCATGGCAAAGCTGTGCGCGCCCGCGCAGGCGATGGAGGAAAGGATGAACAGCGCCATCGCGCCGCCCAGCACCCGTTTCCGCCCATAGCGGTCCGAAAGCACGCCGAACAGCAGCGATCCGACGCCCAGTCCCAGGAAGTAGACGCTGATGATCAATTGCCGGTCATTGGGATGCGGCACCGAAAGATCCCGGCCGATGTCGGGCAAGGCAGGCAGCATGGGATCGATCGACAGCGCGTTCATCGCCATCAGGCAGGCGCACAGCATCACGAATTCGCGGAATGCCATGTCCCTTTTCGGCTGTGCTGCGGCGGTGTCGGGATGTTCGGTCATGCCGGTCGCTATGCGGATAATCCAACGGCCGCGCCACCCCCTTAGGGCGTTTTGCGGATGAAGGAATCGTCTGTCGGACCGGAAACGCGGCGAGACGAGGAACCGGCGCATTCGATCCGCGGTCGGACCGCCCCGCGTACACATGGTATCCGCCGCGTTAACCATTTTTTATCCGGTGCCGGTGCAGCCTGCCGATCGTCGAAAACCATCAAGTCGAAATCCATGAGGGGGATTCGGTTATGGCCAATGGACTGAAGAGCGCGCAGTTTCTGATGGAAAGCCGGTTCGCGGGAGCGGCGGGCGGAACCGCAGAGGCCTGTTTCGATCTGGGCGTCGCCTATAGCTGCGGCACGGGCGGTCTGCCCGTCGACCTGATCGAGGCGCATAAATGGTTCAATCTCGCCGCGCTCAAGGGCAGCGAGGAAGGGCAGACGATGCGCGCGGAAGTGGCCGGGGAAATGTCGGCGCGCGAAATCGCCGAGGCGCAGCGGCAGGCGCGCGCGCTGATGGCCGCGACGCAATTGCGCGCCGCCTGAACAGAGCGATTTCCACGCGATCGAAACCCGTCTGGAGGGGCGCAACCTTAGTCCGGCCGCGCCTCGCCCTTTCGAAAGGGCGTCCTTTCGGTCAGCCAGATCCGGTCGCGCTGCACGCCCTGTCGCTCTGCCGCCAGGAAATCGGCCACGGCGCGGCGGAAGCTGTCATTGGGGATGAAATGGGCCGAGAAGGTCGGCTCCGGCGCATAGCCGCGCGCCAGCTTGTGGCCGCCCTGCGCGCCGGCCTCCACTCGTTTCAGCCCGCGGGCGATGGCGATGTCAATCGCCTGATAATAGCATAGCTCGAAATGCAGGTTGGGCACGTCCTCGGTGCA
The DNA here is from genome assembly GCF_000264945.2 of Sphingobium indicum B90A. Lineage (NCBI taxonomy): Bacteria > Pseudomonadati > Pseudomonadota > Alphaproteobacteria > Sphingomonadales > Sphingobiaceae > Sphingobium > Sphingobium indicum. Next base: position 3,231,965 of record NZ_CP013070.1, on the reverse strand, counting down.
GCCCCAATAGCGGCCGTACAGCGTATCCGCGCCGATCAGGTTGAGCGCGCCCGCGATCGGCTGCCCCTGCCGCAGCGCCAGCACCAGCAGCACCCGGTCGGCCATGCTCTCCCCCAGCAGGGAGAAGAAGGCGCGGGTCAGATAGGGCCGGCCCCATTTGCGCGCCCCGGTATCCTGGTAGAAGGTCCAGAAAATATCCCAATGCGCCTCGGTCAGCGCCGCGCCGGTCAGGTGGACGATCTCCAGCCCCTCGACCGCCCGTTCGCGTTCCTTGCGGATATTCTTGCGCTTTGCGCTCGACAGGTCGGCCAGGAAATCGCTGAAATCGCGATAGCCGCGATTGGTCCAGTGGAACTGGCTGTCCTCCCGGATCAGCCAGCCCGCCGCCTCGAACAGCGGCACCTGCTCCGGCGCGACGAAGGTCGCATGGGCGGATGACAGCCCGTTCTGCTCCACCACCGCCTCCATCCCCGCGATCAGCGCCGGGGCCAGGGCTTCGTCGCGCAGCAGCAAGCGCGGCCCCGGCACCGGCGAAAAGGGGGAGGCGATCTGGATCTTCGGATAATATTGCCCGCCCGCCCGTTCCCAGGCGTCGGCCCAGCCATGGTCGAACACATATTCGCCCTGGCTGTGGGTCTTGCCGTAAAGCGGCGCGGCAGCGGCGATCCGCCCGTCCGGCCCGTCGATCACCAGCGGCAGGGGTTGCCAGCCGCTATGGCCGCCGACGCTGCCGGACCGTTCCAGCGCGGTCAGGAAATCCCAGCTCATGAAAGGATTGGCGTCCCCCGCGCAGGCGTCCCACTGGTCCCGCGGCAGTTCGGCCACGCCTTGGGCCAGGCGCGCCACGCACTCAGTCATGCGACCGCTCGAAGATGATCTGGTCGGCGTGCAGCGCGGCGCGGGCGCGCTCCTCCTCGCCGCGCACCGTCCATGTCAGCACGGGCAGGCCCCTCCGGCGGGCGCGGGCGGACAGGGAAGAAGGCAGGTCGCGAATGTCACAGGCGATAAAATCGGGTTTCGCCGCCCAAAGTGCAAGAGCGCGCCCGATCCTGCCGCGCCAGCCCCGCTTCCCCTGTTCGCTGATCACCAGCCCGCGCGCCACATTGGGCCGGCGGCGCCTGAACCAGCGCATCGCCGCGGGATTGAACGACATGACGGCTGCCGGCGTCTTGGGCCGCCGCGCCAGATCCTCGGCGACCGCCATGCAGATCGGCTGGACATGCCGCCCGTCCACCTTGATCTCGACAAGCAGCGGGATATCCGTCCCGCACAGGTCCAGCAGGGCGCGAAGACGGGGAACGCCGCCGCCGTCGGGCAGCATCAGCCGGTCTATCGCCCCGGCATCATGGTCCTGCACGGACCCATTTTCGCCCGTCATGCGGCGCAGCGCGGCGTCGTGGAAGACGATGGCGACGCCGTCGCGGCTCAGGCGCACGTCGCATTCGATGCCGAAACCGGCGGCGACGGCGGCCGCGAAGGCCGCCATGCCGTTTTCGCTGATCCGGCCCCCGTGCAGCCCGCGATGGGCGAAGGGGCGTTCGGTCAGGAAGGGGAGGGCGTCAGGCCGGGCGGACAAGGACGATCGCGTCGATCTCTACCGCCGCGCCCAGCGGCAGCACCGGAACCCCCACGGCGCTGCGGGCATGCTTGCCCGCCTCGCCAAAGACATCGACCATCAGTTCGGACGCGCCATTGGCGACCTTGGGCTGGTCGGTGAATTCGGGCGTGCTGCTGATGAAGGCGCCCAGCTTCACGATCCGCTCGACCCGGTCCAGGCTGCCCAGCGCCGCCTTCATCTGGGCGATCAGGTTCAGGCCGCAGGCGCGCGCCGCCTTGACGCCATAGTCCAGGTCGCGGTCCTCGCCCAGGCGGCCGGTCATCAACTGGCCGTCGGACAGCGAGATCTGGCCGGAGATATGCAGCAGGCCGTTCGCCTCCACCGCCGCGACATAGGCGGCGACCGGCGCGGCGGCGGCGGGAAGGGCGATGCCCAGTTCGGTCAGGCGGGCTTCGATGCTCATGCGGATGCTCCTTGGATGGTCGGGCTGCCCTGGGGCGCCGGGGTTTCAGGCGCCGGCCCTTCGGCCAGCCGGGCCGCGATCCAGGCTTCGGCGGCGGCCCAGTCGTCGATCCGGGCATGGGCCAGCGGCGCGACGGGGACGCTGGCGGCGATCTGCGGCTCGCCCACCATGTGCAGGCGCCAGACGCCGGGCGCATGGTCCGCCACGGATGCATGATGCTGCGCCAGATCGTCGATGAACAGGGCGACGCCGGGCTGGCGCTCCGCCAGGATGGCGGCCAGCGGTTCGCCCTTGCCTCCCTGGTTCCAGTGCACCGGCAGGTCGAGCCCGTGGGCGGCGAGTTGTTCGATGCGCTGGAGATGATGCCGTTCGGTGATGTTGGTCAGGACGACGATGTCCGCGATCCGGCCAAGGCGTCCCATGGCCTCCACCGCTCCGGCGATCGGCGTCTGGCGGTGCATCTGCGTCTCGAAAAAGCCCAGCAGCAGTTCCCAGACCAGCGCCCGCTCCACCGGCTGCCCGCTGTCCTTGTGGCGCAGCGCCTCGCCGAAGCCGCGGTCGTGCATGTCGAAATGGATGTCATGGCTCTCGTCCAGCCATTCGCGAAAGGGAACGACCATGTGCAGCAGCACCTCGTCGCAATCGGTGATGATCAGGGGACGGTTCATGCGGCAAGACGCTCCTTTGCCGTTATCAGCGCTTCCGGGCTGCTGCCGATGCTTTCCGCGCAGGCGATCAGGTCCGGCTCATGATCGGCCAGGAAGCCCAGCACCGCGCCCAATATCGCCGGATCGGCCACCCCCGCCCTCAGCGCATCTGCGTCCAGCCCGGTCAGCGCCAGCAGCCGGTCGGCGCGGCGGTCGTCCGCCAGCGTCCAGGCCAGCGCCATCAGGGCCAGCACGGATGGCTCTCGGGTCTCGCTTCGACTATGCTGCTTGCCATGGTTAATGTCGGGACGCATGATTGATCTCAACGAAGGGCGGGCTTAGGGGGACGCACTTCCATTATGTTGGCGGATTTCTCCAAACGCGGGTGACTGGTGGCAAAGCGCGTGCTCGTTGTCGAGGACAACGAACTCAATCTCAAACTTTTTTGCGACCTGCTGCGCGCGCACGGGCACGATGTGCTGCCGCTGCGCGACGGGCGCGACCTGCTGGCCCAGGCGCGGGAGTTCCATCCGGACCTGGTGATCACCGACATCCACCTGCCGCATGTCAGCGGGCTGGACCTCATCATTTCGCTGAAACGGGACGCGCAATTGTCGTCCGTGCCGATCATGGCGGTCACCGCCTATGCCGGCCATGGCGATGAGGAGCGCATTCGGGAGGCTGGCGCGCAGGCCTATGTGTCGAAGCCGATTTCCGTGCTGCGCTTCGTGGAGCAGGTGAACGCCCTGCTTTGATGCGGCAAGGGCGGGTTTCCGGATAGGGCCGCCCGCCGCCCTTACCCCCGCCCCAATATCTTCCGCGCCCGCGGCGCCAGGCGTTCCGCGGCCGCCGCGTGAATCCCCGGCGCCGCGCACAGCAAGCCGAAGGCGGTCGGCTGCGGCCGGTTGAAGGAAAAGGGGTTGCTGAGCGCATCGGTGACGATGGCGCCGGCCTCCTGCGCGATCAGCGCGGCGGCGGCGACATCCCATTCATTGCCCCAGCGCACCGTGGCGACCAGATCGGCCTCGTCCGCCGCGACCATCGCCATGCGCAGCGCGATGCTGTTGGGCTTGTCCACGGTGACGAGATCGCGGTCATGGCGGGGAAGCTGGTCGGCTGGCACCCGCGAACCGCGCAGGATGGAACGCGATCCGGCCCGCAAGGTCCGCCCGTTGCGGGTCGCCCCCGCGCCCGCCTGCGCGATCCACAGCTCGTTCCGGGCGGGCGCCGCCAATATGCCGAAGCGCGCCTCGCCATGCTCCACCAGCGCTACCGAAACCGCCCAGCCTGGCCGCCCGCGCAGATAGTCCCGCGTGCCGTCGATGGGATCGACCACCCAGACGCGGGGCAGGTCCAGCCGGTGCACGGTGTCGGCCGTCTCCTCCGACAGCCATCCGGCCGAAGGATCGATGGCATAGAGCCGCTCGCGCAGCATCGCGTCCAGTTCCAGATCGGCCTCGCACACCGGATGGCCGGGCACCTTTTCCCACTGGCGCACACGGGTCTGGCCGCCAGCCCAGAGCGTCAAGGCCCGGTCCGCGGCATCCGACGCGGCCGTCACGACATCGCGCAGGGAGATGTCAGCCGCCGGCAACGGTCATCCCGTCGATGCGGATCGTCGGCACGTTCATGCCATAGCGGAAGGCGAGGTCGTTGGCCGGCGCCAGCGCGCGGAACATGTCCTTCAGATTGCCGGCGATGGTGATTTCCGACACCGCCCGGCCCACCGCGCCATTCTCGATCAGGAAGCCCGCCGCCCCGCGGCTGTAGTCGCCGGTGACGCCGTTGACGCCCATGCCGATCAGTTCGGTGACATAGAGGCCGCGCTTCACGTCGGCCATCAATTCGCCGGGCGACTGCCTGCCCGGCTCCATATGCACGTTGGTGACGCCCGCGCCGGGCGCGCCGCTGCCGCCCCGGCTGGCATGGCCGGTCGGCTGCAAGCCCAATTGCCGCGCCGAGGCGCTGTCCAGCAGCCAGCCGGTCAGCACGCCCCGGTCGATCAGGGCGCGCCGTTCCACGGGGAGGCCCTCGCCGTCGAAGGGGCGCGAACGCAGGCCGCGCAGGCGCAGCGGATCGTCGATGATGGTCACGCCCGAATCGAACAGCGCCTCGCCCAGCGATTCCAGCAGGAAGCTCGACCGCCGCGCAATCGCTGGACCCACCATGCCGCCGATCAGATGGCCGACCAGGCTGGAGCCGATGCGCGGATCGAAGATGACCGGCATTACGCCGCTGCCGACCTTCACCGGGTTCAAGCGGGCCACGGCCCGTCGCCCGGCGCGGGTGCCGACCGCGTCGGCATCGTCCAGATCGACGATATGGCGGACGCTGTGGCTGGCATGGTCGCGCTGCATATCGGCGCCGGTTCCGGCCAGCACGCTGGCCCAGGTCGAATGGCTGGTCCCGGCATAGGCCCCGGCGAAGCCGTGGCTGGTGGCGAGCGCCATCTGGCTCCGCCCCGTCGCCGCGCCGCCCCCCTCGCTGTTGGTGACGCCCGGCACCGCACGCGCCGCCTCCTCCGCGATCATGGCGCGCTCCCTGAGCTGCGCGGGTTCCGGCTCGAACGGATCGGCCAGGTCAAGCGCGGGCAGCTTTTTCCTGAGCAGCCGGTCTTCGGGGGCAAGGCCCGCATAGGGGTCTTCGGGCGCCTGCCCCGCCATGGCGATGCAGCGGTCGACCAAAGTCGCCAATGTCGCGGGATTCATGTCCGACGCCGAAATGCTGGCGGACCGGCGGCCGATGAACACGCGCAGGCCGATCTCCTCGCCCTCCGACCGCTCCACATCCTCCAGCGCGCCCAGCCGCACCGACACGTTGGTCGACGCGTTGCAGGCATAGACGGCGTCGGCCGCATCCGCCCCCGCCCGGCGCGCCGCCGCCACCAGATCCTGCGCGCGGGACTGGGCTTCTTCTAGGCTGAGCATGGGATCGGTCGATTCCTGTAAGGGGAGGGCGAAGGGGCGGCCTTACGCGCTTGGGCCATGGTGGGCAACATGCCCGTCCGGCCCCCGCTCATCCGGCCGTCCGCCGATCCAGCCAATGCCGCAGCAGATGCCAGGCCACGGCCATGGGCGGCGGCGCCAGGAAGGGCGCGTCCTCCTCCCCCGCCATCGCGGCGCGCACGCCCGCCTCATCGCACCAGAAGGCATGCTCGATCTCGTTCTCGTCCACCTTCAGCGCGTCGTCGTCGGCCTCCGCCGTGCAGGCGATCATCAGCGAAGAGGGGAAGGGCCAGGGCTGGCTGGTGACATAGCGCACCGAATGGGTGGCGACGCCCGCTTCCTCCCTGATCTCCCGGACCACCGCTTCCTCCAGCGTCTCGCCCGGCTCGACGAAGCCGGCCAGCGCCGAATAGCGCCCCGCCGGCCAGCTATGCTGCCGGCCGAGCAGCACGCGCCCGCGATGTTCGGCCAGCATGATCACCACCGGATCGACGCGGGGGAAATGCTCTGCCTCGCAAGACCCGCATTTCCGCGACCAGCCCGCCTTGGAAGGCGCCGTGCGCTGACCGCACATGGAACAGAATCGATGCCGCGCATGCCAGGCCAGCAGGCTGCGCGCCGTTCCGTAGAGCGCGACCTCATGCCCCGGCACCTCGCTGGCCAGGGCGCGGCTGCGCGGCGTGGCGAAGAAGCTGTCCGGCGCTTCCGCCAGCAATTCCGCGAAGATCGGCCGCTGATCCTCATCCACGCCGAGCAGGGCATGATGCTCGATCCAGGCGTCGCCGGGCAGCGGTTCCATGACCAGATGGCCGCCCTCGACCACCGGCTCCAACCCCTCCAGCACGATGCGGCGCGCCAGCGGGGACGCGAAGGCTTCGGCCAGCAGCAGGGGATTGCTGCGGACATGATCGACCCGGTCCAGCCGTCCGCCGCCAAAGGCGACAAGCCGCGAATCGGGGGTTTTAGAACCGTGCATCCTTCCTTCTCTCCTTCATCGCCGCTTCGGCCGCGCGGGCGAACAGCGTCGGCAGGCCCGCCCTTCCGATTTCCGCCACCGGCCACCATTCACCCTCGCCGGGCGGTGTCGCATCCTGCCCCACATGGGCATGATGCACCGTCAATGCGAGGGAGAAATGGGTAAAAACATGGGCGACCGGCTCCGCGACCTGCCGCCAGGGGGCGGGCAGGGGCGGCGTCGCGTCGGGCGCGTCGTTCCATTCGGAGGAAGGCAGCGCCCGCATGCCGCCCAGCATCCCCCTGCCGGGCCGCCGCACCAGCCAGACATGGCCGTCCTGCCGCTCTATCCACCAGCCATGGCCCAGCCGGCGCGGCTTGGCCTTCTTCGCCGCCTTGACGGGGAAGGCGGCGGGATCGGCGGTGCGGAAAGCCGCGCAATGCGGCCGCAGCGGGCAAATGCCGCAGGCCGGATTGCGCGCCGTGCAGATGGTGGCGCCCAGGTCCATCATCGCCTGGGCGAAGTCCCCGGCGCGCAGATCGGGCGTGATCGCATCGGTCGCCGCCCGAATCTCCGGCCGCGCAGCGGGCAGGGGCGTCGATATGGCGAAAAGCCGCGCCACCACCCGCTCGACATTGGCGTCGACCACCACAGCCCGCCGCCCGAAGGCGATCGCCGCCACCGCCGCCGCCGTATAGGCGCCGACGCCCGGCAGGGCGCGCAGGCCCTCCTCCGTATCGGGAAACGCGCCGCCATGCTGGCCCGCCACCGCCCGCGCGCAGGCCAGCAGGTTGCGGGCGCGGGCATAATAGCCCAGCCCCGCCCAGGCGGCCATGACCTCCGCATCCTCCTCCGCCGCCAACGCCGCCACGTCGGGCCAGCGCCGCGTGAACGTCGCGAAATAAGGGCCGACCGCCGCCACCGTCGTCTGCTGGAGCATCACCTCCGACAGCCAGACCCGATAGGGATCGGCCGCATTGGCCCCCGGCGGCGCGCGCCAGGGCAGGCTGCGCGCATGGACGTCATAATGGGCGAGCAGGTCGGATGCTATTTTATCGGATGGTCCCTCGACGCGCATGCCGCCCCTATGCCATTAAGCGAGGCATGACGGAACGCCCCCCGCAACCCAAATCGAAAAGCCGCAGGGCAAAGGCGGAGGAACGCCCGCGCATCGGCGCGCCGCGGCGGATCGCGGACCTGATGCCCGCCATCGGCGCCGCCGCCTTCCGCAAGTTCGGCTTCGTCCAGTCCAGCATCGTCACCCGCTGGGCGGAGATCGTCGGCCCGCATTATGCGGCGATCAGCGAACCCGAATCGATCCGCTTCCCGGTGGGCAAGAAGGCGGGCGGCACCTTGCAGCTCACCGTGATGAGCGGCCATGCGCCCATGATCCAGCATGTGCTGCCCGACATTGTCGAGCGGGTGAACCGCTTTTTCGGCTATGCCGCCGTCGCCCGGGTGGCGATGAAGCAGGGGATGGTCCAGGCCAGGGAACCGGAACGCCGCCCCCCGCCCGGCAACCTCAAGCCCATTCCGGTCGAACTGGGCGATTCGCTGCGCGACATCGGCGACCCGGAATTGCGGGCCGTGCTGGAATCGCTGGCGCAGGGGCTGGCCAATAGCGGCGGTTTGCCGAAGATCGGCTAGGTAGAGCGGACAATTTAAGACTCGTCGGAATGGGTGATTGGGGTGTTTAGCGGACCTCTCCTTTCCTCCCCATCGAGAGATGGGGAGGGGGACCGCCGCTGAAAGCGGTGGTGGAGGGGAATGGGGCACGACCTCCGAATTTCCTCTCCACCATCGGCTGCGCCGACGTCGAAGAGAGTCACGTGCCTCTCTTCGACCCTCCCCGCGCTGCGCGTAGGGAGGAACGGGGATGGCTCATGGCCGTGTTCCTGCCTTCGCGGGAGCATGTTGCGCTGGGGACAAGAAGTATACATCATAGCCATCCTTGCCGTGACAGGGGCGGCGCATCATTGGACATCGCATGACGAAACTCCGCCTGGCCCTCCTTCCCCTGCTCGCCGTCCCGGCGAGCCTTGCCGCCGCCCCGGCCGCCAACTGGCTGGCCCGGATCGCCCTTTCCCCGATCGGCGGCCATGTGCTGGGCAATCCCGCCGCGCCGACGAAGCTGGTCGAATATGTGAGCTACACCTGCTCCCACTGCGCCCATTTCGTGAGAGAGGCGAGCGAACAGCTGCGCGCCAACTATGTGAAGGGCGGCAAGGTCAGCGTCGAGGTGCGCAACGCCGTGCGCGACAAATATGACCTGGCCGCCGCCCTGCTGGCCCGTTGCGGCGGGCCCGGCCGCTTCTTCGGCAATCATGAGGCGCTGTTCGCCAACCAGGACGCCTGGATGGAAAAGCTGATCGCCTATGACAAGGACGCGACCAAGCCGACCGAGGAAAAGGCCGCCCTGCGCGACATCGGGCAGAAGACCGGCCTCTATGCGCTGATGGGCAAGCGCGGGTTCAAGCCCGCGCAACTGGACGCCTGCATCAACGACCCCGCGTCGATGAAGCAGATCCTCGCCATGACCGACGAAGCCTGGAACAAGCTGCGGATCGGCGGCACGCCTGCCTTCACGCTGAACGGCGCGCTGGTCCACGGGTCGGACTGGACGCGGTTGCAGGCCGCATTGCCCTGATCTAAACCACTGCACGACAACGCCCGACATAGGGAGCAGAGAACAACGTGAAAGCCCTTTCCGGACTTGCCCTGATCGCCCTCAGCCTGACCGTCGCCGCCTGCGGCAAGAAGGAGGAGGGCGGCGCCACCTCCGCCCAGCCGGTCGCCGCTGTGGCCGCGCCGGCCGGCACCACATGGTCGGAGACTATCGCCGCGACGCCCGAGGGCTATTTCCTCATGGGCAATCCCGATGCGAAGGTGAAGCTGGTCGAATATGGCTCCTACACCTGCTCGCACTGCCGCGACTTCGCCGCCGAATCGGCGGAGGAGATCAGGCAGATCGTCGACAGCGGCAAGATGAGCTTCGAATTCCGCAACTATGTGCGCGATCCGATCGACATCTCGACGGCGCTGTTGGCCCGTTGCGGCGGCAAGGACATATTCTATCCGCTGTCCGACCAGTTCTTCGCCAACCAGAACGCGATGTTCGAAAAGGCGCAGGCCCTGGGCGACGAACGGTACAAGGCGCTGATGAGCGCGCCGCCCGCCCAGCGATTCGGCCAGCTTGCCGAGGCCATCGGCCTGGTCGACTTCGCCAAGCAGCGCGGCATAGCGGAGGATCAGGCGAAGCAATGCCTGGCCGACACCGCCGCCGCCGAAAAGCTGGCCAAGACGGTCGAGGACGCCAATCGGCAATATAAGATCGAAGGCACGCCGACCTTCATCCTGAACGGCGTGATGGTGGAGAACACCGCCGCCTGGCCGGCGTTGCGCGCGAAGCTCAAGGAAGCGGGGATCTGATTGGACCAGGGGGGGCTGACATCGTCGGTCCGGCTTCCTGCTAATGGCGGGGCGGCTCCGCGCTGCCCCGATCCCGCGCGATGCAGATAAAGCGCCTCAAGCTCTCCGGCTTCAAGAGCTTCGTCGACCCGACGGAGCTGCGCATCGAGCCCGGCCTTACCGGCATCGTCGGGCCGAACGGCTGCGGCAAGTCGAACCTGCTGGAGGCGATCCGTTGGGTCATGGGCGAATCCAGCGCCAAGTCGATGCGCGGCGGCGGCATGGAGGATGTGATCTTCGCGGGCACCTCCACCCGCCCGCAGCGCGATTTCGCGGAAGTCTCGCTGCTCACCGTGCAGGAGCAGGGCGAACTGTTCAACGCGGTGGAGGTCGCCGCCGACGGGGAACTGGAAGTCACCCGCCGGATCGAGCGCGGGGCGGGCAGCGCCTATCGCGCCAATGGCCGCGACGTCCGGGCGAAGGACGTGTCGCTGATCTTCGCCGACGCCGCCACCGGCCCGCATAGCCCGGCTCTGGTCAGCCAGGGGCGCATCGCCGCCGTGATCGCCGCCCGTCCGCAGGAACGCCGCGCCATGCTGGAGGAGGCGGCGGGCATTTCCGGCCTGCACGTTCGGCGCAAGGATGCCGAACAGAAGCTGCGCGCCGCCGAAGCGAATCTGATGCGGCTGGACGAAATCCTCTCCGACATGGATGCCCGCGCCAACAGCCTGCGCCGTCAGGCCAAGGCGGCGGAGCGCTATATCCGCCTGTCGGAGCAGATCCGCATTGCCGAGGCGCGGGTGATCTTCGCTCGCTGGCGCGAGGCGGCCGCCAGCGCGGACGCCGCCCGCGCCGAGGCGAAGCAGGCCGAAAGCGCCGTCGCCGCCGCGCAGGAGGCGCAGCAGGCCGCCGCTGTCCATGCCAATGCCGCCGTCGAAACGCTTGCGCGGAAGCGCGCCGCCGCCCAGGCCGCCCGCGACGCCGCCAGCGAAGCGGGCCACAAGCTCGCCGCGCTGCGCACCGAGCGCGATGGCGCGGTCCGCCGCCTCCATGACCTCGCCCAGCAGGCCGCCCGGCTGGAAGAGGACAGGGAGCGGGAGGGCACTCTCGCCAACGACGCGGCGGAGGCGATCGTCCGCCTCACCGACGAAATCGCCGCGCTCAAGGCGCGCATCGCGCAAACCGAATCGATGCGTCCCGATTTCGCCGGGCGCATCGCCCGCGCCGAGGATGCCGCCCGCGACGCCGAACTCGATCTGGCCAGGGCGATGGCGAAGCAGGCGGGCGAGCAGGCGGAACTGCGCGTGGCCGAGGCTGCGCTGGCCGCTGCGCGCAGCCGCCTCGACCGCGCCTCCCGCGAGGCGCAGCGGCTGGAGGCCGAAGCCTCCGCGCTGCCCGACGCAACGCCGCTGGAAGGGAAACGGGCCGAGGCGCTCGCCGCCCAGCAGCAGGCCGGCGCGGATCGCGACGCGGCCGAAGCCGCGATCCGCTCCGCCGAGACCAGCCGCGCCGAGGCTGCCGAGGCGCGGGCCGTCGCCGAAGCCGCCTTGTCGTCCGCCCGCGCCACCCTTGCCGCCCTGGATAGCGAAGCCGCCGCGCTCCGGCGCGCCGTCGACAGCGGCACGGGCAATAGCAGCCGCGCGCTCGACCGGCTGAAGGCGGCTCCGGGCTATGAACGCGCTCTCGCGGCGGCGCTGGGGGACGATCTGGAAGCGCCCATCGCGGCTGAAGGCAAGCGGCGATGGACCGGCGCCGCCGCGCTCGCCAGCGACCCGCCCTTGCCCGGAGGCTGCACCGCCCTTTCCGCCCATGTATCCGCGCCGCCCGAACTTGCCCGCCGCCTGGCGCAGGTCGCGGTCGCGGATGGAGACGAAGGCGAGGCCCTTGCGGTCGGCCAGCGGCTCGTCACCAGGGACGGGCAGCTTCGCCGTTGGGACGGTTATGTCGCCATAGAGGGCGGGGCCGCGGCCGCCGAGCGGTTGATCCGGCTCAACCGCCTGGAAGCCATTGCCGCCGCCCGGCCCGCCGCCGAAGCCGAGGTCGAGACTGCCCGCGCCGCGCAGGACGCCGCTTCGGGACGCGAGCGGGAGGCTGGCCAGACGCTGGCTGCCGGCCGCGCCCGGCTTGCGGATGCGGACCAGCGGCTGCGCACCGCCCTGCGCGCCGCCGACGAGGCCGCCACTGCGCTGGAACGGCTGAGCGGGCGCCGCGAGGCGATAGAGGAACGGTTGAGCGAAGCCCGCGCCGACCTGCATGCCGCGCAGGCCGAGTATGACAAGGCGCAGGCCGGCCGCGCCGCCATGCCCGATGGCGAGGAAACCCGCGCCCAGGTCGCCGCGCTGCAGCAGGCGAGCGAGAAGGCCCGGCTGGCCGTCAGCCAGCTACAGGCCGATCAGGCTCTGGCCGACCGCGCATTGGCCAGCGACCGCGAGCGCGTGGCCGCCGCCGACGCGGAGGCCAGGGGCTGGCGCGCCCGCGCCGGCGAAGCGGCCAAGCGGATCGCCGCCATGGTCGAGCGCGGCGAGGCCATAGCGAAGGAACGGGCCGAGATCGCGGACCAGCCGGACAGCCTGGCTGCCGCCATCGCCGCTTTGAACGAGCAGGGCGATACATTGACGCAGGCCGCAGACACCGCCCGCCGCGAGGAAAGCGAAGCCGAAGCCGCGCTCCGCACCGCCGAACAGCGCGCAGCCCAGGCGGGCGAAGCGCTCGCCACCGCCCGCGAAGCGCGCGCCACCGCCGCCGCTCGCGCCGAGGCCGCCGATGAGAAGCGGGTCGAAACCAACCGCCTTTCCGGCGAACGTTTCGAGTGCCCGCCGCCGGTCCTGCCGGAAAAACTGGGTTTCGCCAGCGCCGACATCCGCATCGCCCAGAGCGAACAGGCCGAACATGACCGCCTCGTCACCGAGCGGGAGCGCATCGGCCCGGTCAACCTGGTCGCCGCGCAGGAACTGGAGGAGCTGGAAGCGACCCAGGCCAACAGCCGCGCCGAAAGCGAGGAACTGAGCCAGGCGATCAACCGCCTGCGCGGCTCCATCGGCAGCTTGAACAGGGAGGGGCGGCAGCGCCTGCTCGCCGCGTTCGAGGCGGTGGACGGGCATTTCCGCCGCCTGTTCACCACCCTGTTCAACGGCGGCCAGGCGCATCTGGAACTGATCGACAGCGACGATCCGCTGGAGGCGGGTCTGGAGATCATGGCCCAGCCGCCGGGCAAGAAGCTCGCCGCCCTGACGCTCCTTTCCGGCGGCGAGCAGGCGCTGACCGCCGTCGCCCTGATCTTCGGACTGTTCCTGACGAACCCCGCGCCGATCTGCGTCCTGGACGAAGTCGACGCGCCCCTGGACGACGCCAATGTCGAACGCTTCTGCGACCTGCTCGACGCGATGGTGGCGCAGACCGACACGCGATACCTCATCGTCAGCCATAATGCGGTGACGATGGCCCGCATGCACCGGCTGTTCGGCGTGACCATGGTGGAACGGGGGGTGAGCCGTCTGGTGTCGGTCAATCTGGGCGGCGCGGAGGCCCTTCTGGCAGCGGAATAGCTGATCCTATTTTAGTAACCGTCATTCCCGCGGAAGCGGGAATGACGGAAAAGAGAGCTATCCCCCCTCCATCCACCCGCGCATCCGGCGGAACAGGCCGCGCTCTGTTATCGGCTCCAGCATTTCGCCCGGTCCTTCCGGATCGAGCGCCTCATTGTCCGCCAGCCATGCCTGCACGCCGTTCAGATCCGGCGTCACATAGGGCCGCAAGGTCCGTCCCGGCCTGTCGCGCAGCTGTTCGATGGCGGCGATCAGCCCCTGTTCGGCAATCACCGCCGCCACCCGCTCGACCGGCAGGTCGAGATGCTCCGCGATCAGATCGTCGCGAATGGCGCGGATCGCATCTTCCCGCCCTGCATTGGCGGGCAGCGCCGCGTCGATCGTCACGTCGCATTCGGTGTCGAGCCGCATCGATCGGTTATTCATGTTGGACGATCCGACGCGCAGCACCCGGTCGTCGACGATCAATATCTTGGCATGGACATAGATCGGCTCCCCCCGCGCCGTGAAGGGATGATAGAGCCGGAACCGGCCATGGACGTCCCGCGCCTTCAGCGCCTCGAACAGCCGGGCGCGGGCCGTGTCCATCGCCTGCTGCTCCAGCCAGCCGTCGGCCTGCTCCGGATTGACGATGACGATTTCCGGCCCGTCCTCTTCCGCCAGCCGCGCCGCGATCGCCTCTGCAATGCGGCGGGAGGCGAAATATTGGCTCTCCGCGTAGATATGGCGCCGCGCCGCCGCGATCTGGTTCACATAGAGCCGCTCGATCTCGATCAGCGGTTCCTGATCCTCCATCTCCGGCGCGGAACGGGATATGGCGATGTCCACATCCTCGAACTGCACCGGCAGCGCATCGGGCCAGCAATCCTGCTGGCCTTCGACCGGCGGCAGTTCCCCGCCGCCCGCGCCCTTCCACCGCGCCCGCGCATGTTGCCCCAGCGCCGCCGCCACGGGGCCCTGCAAGGCCGTGGTCGCATCATGCCAGGGACCATAGGGCGATCCGTCCGGATGCCGCCGCCACGGTTCCCCGTCGCGGTGATGCCGCGTGTCCCAGCGGTCGCCGGTCATGTCGATCCCGCCGCAAAAGGCGAAGCAATCGTCGATCACCACGATCTTCTGATGGTGGGAGGCGGCGGTCGGGTGATGGCCGTCCAGCTTCACCGTGATCCGCGGATTGACCATCCAGCGGACCGTGGTGAACAGGTTGGACGGCCGCGCCATCGACTTCATCGCCCCCACGTCCCAGCGCAGCAGGAAGATTTCCAGCTCCGGCGTCCGCTCCACCAGCCAGCTTATGAAGTCCCCGATCACTGTCGGCCCGCCGTCGCTCGCCTCATCCTCGCGGATCAGCGTGATGGCGGCGTCGAAATCCCAGCCGATCAGCATGATCCGCCGCTTCGCCTTCATCATCGCGGCGCGGGCATGGCGGAAATAGGCGTCCGCATCGACGATCACGCTGGCCTTCAGCGCTCGCGCGATCCGCCAGCAATCCTCCCCCTCGCGCGGGCCGCTCATGCGCTGCCCACCACCAGGCAGCCCAGGAACATCAGCAATCCCGTAAAGCGATTGGAGCGGAATTTGGCCAGGGGATCCATGCCGTCCTCCTTCAAAGTTGCGACCTGCCAAGCCAGATGCGCCGCCATCGGCAGCAGCGCCGCCAGCGCCAGGCCCTGCGGCCGGACCTGCCAGATCGCGCCGCCCCACAGCGCCAGGGCCAGCGCGTAGCAAAGCGCCACGCCCGCCCGCACATGCCTGCCCATGGACAGGGCGCTTGATCCGATGCCGATCAGCGCGTCGTCCTCCCGATCCTGCAAGGCATAGATGGTGTCATAGCCCACCACCCAGACGATGCAGCCGCCATAGAGCAACAATCCCGGCATGGCGAGGGTTCCCGCCACCTCGCTCCATCCGACCAGCGCGGCCCAGGAAAAGACCAGCCCCAGCCAGATTTGCGGCCAGCCGGTGATTCGCTTCATGAAGGGATAGGCCGCCACCAGCGCCAGCGAGCCCAGGGCCACGACCTGCGCATATGGATGCAGTTGGAGCAGCACCGCCAGCCCGACCAGGCAGAGGGACAGCAGCCATATCCACGCCGTCCTCAGCGACACCGCGCCGCTCGCCAGCGGGCGGGACGCGGTCCGCGCCACCTGCCGGTCGAGGTCGCGGTCGACAATGTCGTTGAACACGCATCCCGCCCCGCGCATGGCGACGCTGCCCAGCAGCAGCCACAGGATCAGCGGCCAGCGCTGCCCGGCGCCCCCCGCCAGCGCCACCGCCCAGGCCCCCGGCCAGAACAGCAGCCACCAGCCGATCGGCCGGTCGAACCGCGCCAGCAGGGCGAGAGCCCTGGGAAGGTCCGGCAAGCGGGCGACCAAGCCGCGGGCTTCGCTGTCGGGAACGATGCTACTTGTCACGCTTACTCCGTTCGTCCTGATCTTGTCGAAGGACCGTTCTTCTCTAGAAGGAAAAAATGGGCTTCGACAGGCTCCGCCCGAACGGATGATGGATTTTTTGATGACTGCAACCCCCGCCTGGCCGCCGCAAAGCGCGCCGCGCCTCCATGTCGAAACGCAACTGGGCGAGGGCGTTTCCGTGCCGGTCGACGGCAACCCCGCCCATTACCTCATCAGCGTCATGCGGGTGAAGGCGGACGACATCGTCCTGCTGTTCGACGGCCGCTCGGGCGAATGGGCGGCCAAGGCCCGCGACATCCGCAAGCGCGACCTGGTGCTGGAGGTGGTCAGCCGGACCAGGCCGCCGGAGGACGTCCCCGATTTCTGGCTCTGCTGCGCGCCGATCAGGAAGGGGCGCATCGACCTGGTCGCGGAAAAGGCCTGCGAACTGGGCGTGGCGCGGCTCCAGCCCGTGCTCACCCGCCGCGCCGTGGTGGACAAGCTCAACCTCGACCGGCTCCACGCCCATCTGGTGGAGGCGGCCGAACAATGCGGGCGCACGGCGCTTCCCGAACTGGGGCAAATGGCGAAGCTCGACGCGCTGCTGAGGGATTGGCCCGACGGACGCTGGCTTTTCTTCGCGGATGAAAGCGGGGGCGAACCGCTGGCGGATACGCTCAAGGCCCATCCCGGCCCCGCCGCCTTCCTGATCGGCCCCGAAGGCGGCTTCGACCCCGCCGAGCGCGAAGCGATCCGCAGGGTGGCGAAGGCTATCCCGGTTTCGCTGGGTCCGCGCATTTTACGCGCCGAAACCGCCGCTATCGCCGCGACGAGCGCGTGGATGACGATCAACGGGGACTGGCGATAGCTTTGGCCGTTCGCGCCCCTGCCTTCGCAGGAGCGCGCTGTACAATAATCAAGGAATATCGTTTTCTTCCGCAACCGGATTGAAGCCTTCATCGACGCAGCTTATCTGAGCGCCGAACGTTGCGCCTTTGACGCAGGCGGGGGAAAGATTAAGGCGGGGCATGAGCACCAGAACCGACTCAGGGGGGACCGATCCCATCATCGAAAGCCGCGAGCAACTGATCGCGGCCTTCGCCAAGGGCGCCAAGCCCAAGGACCGCTGGCGCATCGGCACCGAGCATGAGAAATTCGTCTATGCCAAGGCGGATTTCCACGCGCCCAGCTATGACGAGCGCGGCGGCATCCACACGCTGCTGATCGGCCTCACCCGCTATGGCTGGAATCCGGTGTTCGAGGGGGAGAATATCATCGCCCTGTCCGGCGCCGACGGCACCATCAGCCTGGAACCGGCGGGCCAGCTGGAACTGTCGGGCGCGCCGCTGGAAAACCTGCACCAGACCTGCGCGGAGACCAGCCGGCACCTGGAGCAGGTCAAATATGTGGGCGACATGCTGGGCCTGGGCTTTCTGGGCCTGGGCATGTGGCCCGACAAGAGCCGCGAAGAACTGCCCATCATGCCCAAGGGGCGCTACGACATCATGCTGCGCCACATGCCGCGCGTGGGGTCGCTGGGCCTGGACATGATGCTGCGCACCTGCACCATCCAGACCAACCTCGACTATGGCAGCGAGGCGGACATGGTGAAGAAGTTCCGCGTCTCGCTGGCCCTGCAACCTCTGGCGACCGCCTTGTTCGCCAATTCGCCCTTCACCGAAGGCAAGCCCAACGGCTTCCTGTCCTATCGCAGCCATATCTGGTCGGACACCGACCCCGGCCGCACCGGCATGCTGCCCTTCGTGTTCGAGGACGGCTTCGGCTATGAACGCTATGCCGACTATGCGCTCGATGTGCCGATGTATTTCGTCTACCGCGACGGCCGCTATGTCGACGCGGCGGGCCAGAGCTTCCGGGACTTCCTGAATGGCAGGCTGCCCGCCCTTCCGGGCGAGAAGCCGACGGAGAAGGATTGGGAGGACCATCTGTCCACCGCCTTCCCCGAAGTGCGGATGAAGAGTTTTCTGGAAATGCGCGGCGCGGACGGCGGGCCGTGGAACCGCATCTGCGCGTTGCCGGCTCTGTGGGTCGGGCTGCTCTATGACGAGGGCGCGCTGGACGCCGCCTGGGATCTGGTCAAGGACTGGAGCATGGAGGAGCGGCAGGTTCTGCGCGATTCCGTGCCGAAACTGGCGCTGGATGCGCCCATCGCCGGCAACCGCAAGCTGCGCGACATAGCGGGTGAAGTGCTGGACATCGCTCGCGGCGGCCTTTCGGCCCGCGCCCGGCTCAATGCCTCAGGCGACAATGAGACCGGCTATCTGGCCCCGCTGGACGAGGTCGTCGCCTCCGGCCAGACGCACGCCGAACGCCTGCTCGCCCGCTACCATGGGGAGTGGAAGGGCGACCTCAGCCAGATCTACGCCGAGGAAAGTTTCTGATCCTCTGTCCTCTCCCTGCCGGAGAAGGATAGGCGGCCTGTCCCGTGCCGCTGGTCCGGCGCGGTTGGGGGTGTTGCGTGCCGCTCATTCGGCAGGCTGCGCCAGCCCCACGGCCTTCCGCCCCGCAATCCACGCGAAGAAGCGCGGTATGGCGCCATTGCGTTCCATCCAGTCGCTATAGGCGCGATATTCCGGATCGGCGCCCAAATGCGCCTCCTCGGTCTTCGCGCGCCAATAATAGACCGCGTTGGTCACGCCCAGCAGGGCGCAGTTCCGTACCACGTCGGTCAGGCTGCCCGACAGGCTCAGGAAAGGCAGGGCGGAAAACCACCAGAACAGATTTTTCGACAGATAGGCCGGATGCCGCGTCCAGCGATACGGCCCGTGGGTCAGGATCCCCCGATGCGTCAGGTTGGAGAAACGCAGCCCGAAAGCCACCGTCGCCCAGGCATAGATGGCCGTCAGCAACACCAGCCAGCCGCCCAGCAGCCATTGCAGGGCTTCATGCCCCCGCGTCCAGACATCCCATTCAGCCCCGCCCGCATGATAATCGATCGGGCCGCCATTGCCCATCAGCACGAAGGGCGGATAGCAGATCAGCGCCGCCACCCATCCGGCCAATAATGGATTGGCCGTGCGGATATGCGAATCCAGCGGCTTCATCGTCAGCATATAGCCGACGGTCGCCATGCAGACGTCGATCATGAACATGACCGCGATCAGGAAACTGGCCAGCGCCACGGGATGGCCGAACGCCTCCTCGATCCGCCAATCGACCACGCTGGCGAAATTGCCCGGCACGATCGACAGCATGAAGGCGAGGAAAAAGCCCTTCACCGCCCAGGCGCGGGCATGATGGGCGACCTCGGCCTTGTCCGGCGCGCCGGCGGCACCGCCGATCACCCATTGGCCGAAGGCATGGCTGGCGTCCCTCGGCTCGATCAGGCGCCGGTCCAGCCAGATCACATAGGGCACCGACGCCGCCAGCAGCCATGGCGCCGCGCCCATCAGCACATTCATGGAAAGGCGATAATCCCCGCTCCAATACCAGCGGGCGATGCAATAGAAGACCGCGATGGCAAGCCAGGTGGCCCACAGGCCGGCGATCTTGACGATGCTGACATCCAGCACGGCCCGCCATGGCCGGGCAGGCGCGGTCCAGTCGATCCCGGTCGATGCGCGGCGATGCACCTTGTCGACCAGCAGCGACCACAGCACCATCGGCAGGCCGCAGGCGGCGACGGCGGCAAAGCCCGCATTCGGCCCGTTCATACCATAATGCCGCGCCACAAGCGTCCAAAGCCCCAGTCCGACCAGCCCGGTCATACCGACGCCGTGGCTGACGGCGGATTTCGGGCAGGGATCGGCAGGGTTGGTCATGCCGTGGCCCTAGCGGGAAATGGTAAACAACCGGCGAAGGGGGATGGGAGTAGCGGCTATCCTATTCCTCCTCATCGGGAGATGGGGAGGGGGACCAGCCGCAGGCTGGTGGAGGGGAAAGGGGCACGACCTCCGAAATTTCCCCTCCACCACCGCCTTCGGCGGCGGTCCCCCTCCCCACGCTGCGCGTAGGGAGGATTTAAGCCGCGCTTATCCGCCGCCCAGCACGTTGATGGTGAACGCCAATATTCCCAGGTTGAACAGGAATGCGGCCAGGCAATGGAACAGTGCCGCCTGCCGCATGCTCCGGCTGGTCACCGACACGTCGGATGTCTGGAACGTCATCCCCAATGTGAAGGCGAAATAGAGGAAGTCCCAATAGTCCGGCTCCCGCATGCCGGGAAAATCAAGCCCGCCGCTGTCGCCGCCCTTCCCATCGTCCAGATAGAAGATGTGCGCATAGTGCATCGCATAGACGAGGTTGGAAAACAGCCAGGCCAGCGCCAGCGTCGCGAGCAGCAGCGCGATCGCCGCCCGGCTCGGCCCGCCATGCTGGCTGACCGCCACGCCCACGGCGACCAGGATCACCACCGACACGATCGCGGTCAGCAGCAGCATCAATCGCCGGTTCGCGTCGTTTTCCTCCGCCTTGCGCCGCATCGCGTCCGCATCGGAATCCAGCAGCGGCCAGGCGGACAGGATGAACGCCAGCGCCGCGACGTCGAACCCCGCCATCACCGCCTCATGCCATGGAAGCAGGAGGCCTAAGGGCGCCATGCTCGCCAGCAGGGCCAGGAACATGCCATAACGCCAGGGAAAGATCCGCGACCGGCTCATGCGCGCATCAAAGGCATAATCCGCGCCCCGCGCAAGGCGCTTTATATCACGGCCGCGATCAGCCCCAGCGCCTGCGCCTCGCTCGCCTCCAGATACCAGTTCTCCGGCGCGCGGTTCAGCAGTTCCTCCATGGAAACCTGCGATCCCAGGATCAGGTTGGCGAAACCTTCATTCTGGATCGAGATCGACGCCTCTATCTCATGCAGCGTGGCCTTGAGCGAAGCGATGCAGGTCGACAGCGGTCCTTCCAGATGGATGTCCCGCGTGATGATGCGTTCGTGGATCATCAGCCGCGTGCCCCGCGCCAGATAGCGGTTCTCCGCCGCGAAGAAGCTCATGAAGGTCGCGCCCGCCGAATAGACCGCCGTCTTGCCCAGGAACACCAGCCGCCGGTCGGGATAGAGATCGGAATGGAAGCGTATATCCTCCCCCATCATCCGCGCGATTTCCGGGTCGCCGCCCAAGGTGGCGATCTCCACCACCACCAGCCCCTGCTGCGGCGCGGACGAAAGGCAATTGCGGAAATGCAGATACATGCCATGGTCGACATAGCCCGACAGCATGATCGCGGGATATTCGAAATCCCTGGGGCCCAGCAATGGCGCCTGCATCGACATGAAAAACGGCTCCTTCCTTCGCCCCGCCGGCTGCTCTACGCGCGGGCCGGCAAATGGTGCCTTTGCTTGTCGGTTTTTAGCTGGCGCCCCGCCGGAGACGCCCTTAAAGAACAGATCATGACCAAAGGGCGGGGCGCATGATCGCGAAACTGAAAGGACGGCTGGACAGCACGGGCCTGGACCATGCCATCATCGATGTGGGCGGGGTGGGCTATCTGGTCGGCGCTTCTTCCCGCACGCTCGCGGCGCTGGGGCCGGTGGGGGAAGCGGTGACGGTCCACACCGAAATGCTGGTGTCGGACGATGCGATCCGCCTGGTCGGCTTCGCCCGGGCAGAGGAGCGCGACTGGTTCCGCCTGCTGACCGGCGTGCAGGGCGTGGGTTCCCGCGTGGCGCTGGCCATCCTCTCCGCGCTGGAACCGGCGGAACTGCACCGCGCCGTGGCGGCCGGCGACAAGGCGATGATCGCCCGCGCCAACGGCGTCGGTCCCAAGCTTGCCCAACGTATCGCCAATGAATTGAAGGACAAGATCGGCGCGGCGCCCATGCCGGCCGGGGCGGTCGGCGCCGGGTTTGCGGCGCTGCCCACCGGCGGCCACAGCGCCGATGCGCTCTCGGCCCTCCAGAATCTGGGCTTCAAGCCTGCCGAAGCCAGCATCGCCGTCGCCGCCGCCGAAGAGGAACTGGGCGAAGACGCGTCGCTGGATGCGCTGGTGCGCCTGGCGCTCAGGAAAGCGGCGAAATGATGAGCATAGCCCTCTCCACCCGTCATGCTGAACTTGTTTCAGCATCCATTCCGCCTCTCGCGCCGAAGGGAAGGAATGATGAAGTAACCGTGGGTCTATATCCTCGCCAGCCAGCCCTATGGCACGATCTATATTGGGGTGACGTCGAACCTGCTGGGACGCTTGCATCAGCACCGCACGAACGGCGTTCCGGGCTTCACCGGGCGATATGCCGTCCACAATCTCGTCCGTTTCGAAATGTGCGACACGATGGAGCAAGCCATCCGTCGGGAAAAGCAGCTCAAGCGTTGGCATCGGCAGTGGAAGATCAATCTGATCGAAACCGAAAATCCGAGGTGGGTCGATCTGGCGGTTGGGTTGGGTTTGCCCTCTCTGGATCAGCACCAGCGGCACGATGGATGCTGAAACTAGTTCAGCATGACGATTGGGTTGGGGGTCGCGCATGAGCGAGGATCGGCTGATCTCCTCCACCCGTCGCGTCGAGGATGCCGACGCCGCGCTGCGGCCCAAGTCGCTGGCGGAATTCATCGGCCAGCAGGCGGCGCGGGAAAATCTGCGCATCTTCATCGAGGCCGCCAAGGGCCGCGGCGAAGCGCTGGACCATGTCCTCTTCTTCGGTCCGCCGGGCCTGGGCAAGACGACGCTGGCGCAGATCGTCGCCCGCGAAATGGGCGTGGGTTTCCGCGCTACGTCCGGCCCGGTCATCGCCAAGTCGGGCGATCTGGCCGCGCTGCTCACCAATCTGGACGAGGGCGACGTGCTGTTCGTCGACGAGATACACCGGCTAAACCCGGCGGTCGAGGAAGTGCTCTACCCCGCCATGGAGGACCGGGCGCTGGACCTGATGATCGGCGAAGGCCCGTCCGCCCGGTCGGTGCGGATCGACCTGCCGCCCTTCACCCTGGTCGGCGCGACCACGCGGCAGGGGCTGCTGACGACGCCGCTGCGCGACCGTTTCGGCATTCCGGTGCGGTTGCAATTCTACACGGTCGATGAACTGGAACTGGTGGTTCGGCGCGCCGCCCGGCTGCTGGACCTCGCCATCACGTCCGACGGCGCGGTGGAGATCGCCCGGCGCTCGCGGGGGACGCCGCGCATCGCCGGACGGTTGCTGCGCCGGGTGCGCGACTTCGCCAATGTGGCGGGCGCGGCGGCGGTGGACGCCAAGGTGGCCGATGCCGCGCTGACCCGGCTGGAGGTCGACCATCTCGGCCTGGACCTGATGGACCGCCGTTATCTCACCATGATCGCGGACATCTATCGCGGCGGGCCGGTGGGGGTCGAAACGCTGGCCGCCGGCCTTTCCGAAGCGCGCGACACGATAGAGGAAGTGATCGAACCCTATCTCATCCAGCTTGGCCTGATCGCCCGCACGGCGCGGGGGCGCTGCCTGAACGCCCTCGGCTGGAAGCATTTGGGCCTCAATCCCCCTTCCCATGTCCAGGATGGATTGTTCGACTGAAATCGCTGGCGGCGACATGCCATGTCGATCGGCATCAGGCCATGCCCCGGCAGCCTCTTCGTCGACATCCATCGCCGGCTCCGACCGGCAAACAAGGAAAGGCCCGTTCCCCCAGGGGGACGGGCCTCTTCGTTCGGGCAGCATGCGCCCGCGAACGCAAATGTCGTCAGGCGGCGCGAACCGCCCTCAGATCACTTGATCTTGGCTTCCTTGAACTCGACATGCTTGCGCACGACGGGATCATATTTCCGGAAGCTCAGCTTCTCGGTCTTGGTGCGCGGATTCTTCTTGGTGACGTAGAAGAAGCCGGTGTCAGCCGAGCTGACGAGGCGAATCTTGACGGTTGCTGGCTTGGCCATGGCCTTAGTCCCTGGTCGTGAATATCGTGAAAAAGAAGAGCGGCCCCAAATCTCTTTCGAGGAAGGGACCGCCCCGTTTCAGCGGTGCCCCATGAGGCAGATTCGGCCCCATGTCAAGGCTCGTGGCCGCAGCGCGGGGGCTGTGCTACACTTTACGCGGCCTTAACCCGCTCCGGTCTATCGGGGAGTTCGGAGTTACAGGACGGGGGAGTCTTCTCCATGCGACATGATCCGATGCTGGCCATTCTTGCCGATCTGCTGAGGCGGGTCGACGGGCTTGCGGGGGAACGGGGCCATGTATCGGTCGCGCGGCTGCGCGACGAGATCGACCGGATTCGCCATATCGCCCGCGCCTTCCACCTGGATGGGGTGGAAAGCCTGGCCGGCACCCTGCAATCGGCGCTGTCGCTGCAAGGGGCGGGGCCGGTCGTCATGTCCTATCTCGACCTGATGCGCGACGCGATCTCGGCCGAAATGCCGGCGGCGGCGGAGGTTCTGGCGATGCCCGTCGCCGCCAGGCCGGCGGTCGGGCCGGGCGCGCGCCTGACCGCCTGATCGTCCGGCCGGCCGAATGGATGCCTTGCTGATCGCGCTGCTCGGCTGCTTGTTGGCCGAAACCGGGGACAAGGGGCAATTGCTGGCGCATGCGCTGGCCGAACGCTTCCGGCGCGACGGAGCGGTGATCGCGGGAATCGTGGCGGCGGCGCTGGCCAATGCCGCCATCGGTGCGGCGGCGGGCGCCTTCATCGCGCCGATGCTGGGGACCGACGGGCGGCTGCTTTTCCTGGCGCTGGCGCTGATCTTCCTGGCGGCCGGCATGTTCTGGCCGACGAAACAGCCCGATCCTCTGGCGAACTGGCGGCTCGGACCCTTTTTGACCAGCGCGCTCGGCCTCTTCATCCTCGGCATCGGGGACGGCGCGCAGTTCCTGATCCTGGGAATCGCCGTGCGGACCGCCGATCCCTTCCTTGCCGCAGCCGGTGGGGCCATCGGCATCATCGCCGCGACGGTTCCCGTCATCCTGCTGCGCGGCCCGACGTTCAAGGCGCTGCCGCTGCGCGGCATCCGGCTGGGCGGCGGGGTGCTGGTGCTGCTGGCCGGCATGGCGGCGGCGGTGTCTGCGCTGCATCTCGCCTGATCGACTGGCTGCATCACACTGACCGGCATTATCCCGGCAAAAATCGCGGCATTTCATGGCACCATATCGGGCACGGATCATTATATGTCCGAAACCAAGTCCTTCAGCAGGAGCCAAGCATGACCTCCCCCGATCTCAAGACCCCGACGGACCTGCGCAGCAACGCCACCAAGTCTGTGGCGGAGGCGCTGAACGGCGTGCTCGCGGACAGCTATGCGCTGTATTTCAAGACCAAGAATTTCCATTGGCACGTGTCCGGCCCGCATTTCCGCGACTATCACCTGATGTTCGACGAGCAGGCGACGCAGATCCTGGCCACCACCGACCTGATCGCGGAGCGGGTGCGCAAGACCGGCAACACCACGCTGCGCTCCATCGGCGACATTTCGCGCCATCAGTCCCTGGTCGACAATGATGCCGATTATGTCAGCCCCGGCGACATGCTGAACGAACTGCGCGAGGATAATCTGAAGCTGGTGGAGTCCCTGCGCGCCGCGAAGGCCGCCGCCACGGAGGCGGGCGACAACGCCACGGAGGGCATTATCGACGACTGGACGGACGAAGCCGAGGAACGCGCCTGGTTCCTGTTCGAGGCCGGTCGCAACGGTTGACGGGAAAGCCCTCCGGTCGGGCCGGAGGGCTTGTTTTCCGGCAGCGTGCCGTGCTCCTGCGCAGGCAGGAGCCCAGTTCCACCGTCTGAACTGGGTTCCTGCCTGCGCAGGAACATGGGCGGGCTTATTCTTCTGTAATCGCCTCAATCGCCAGGATAGTGATCGCGCCCGGCTTTCCGGCGAAATCGACCGTCTCGCCCTCCTCCGCATCCATCATGGCGCGGGCCAGCGGCGCGGAGAAGGCGATGCGGCCTTCCGCCGGTTCGGCCTCATCATCGCCGACGATGTCGATCCGCTTTTCCCGGCCGTTCAGGCGGTAGGTGACGCGGCTGCCGAAGGCCACGGCCTCCGCATCCGGCACCGGCCGTAATTCCGCCGTCGCCAGCCGGGTCCGCCAGTAACGCAGTTCGCGCTTCAGCTTCTTCGCGTCCTCCTCGGCCATGGCTTCGGTCTCGACCGCTTCCAGCGCCTCCACCTTCTCCCGCGTCAGCCGCAGGCCCCGCGCCGTCACCCAGTTGGGACCGGGCGGCAGGGGGATCTCGAACGTGGGTTCCAGATGCTCCTCGTCACTCTCGCGACGGAAGGCGACGCTCATCACGCTCTCCTATTCGAACGTCCGTGGCGCCTCTACGCGCACGGATTCCAGGCCGTAAACTCATAAATGGCGCGTTCGAGGCGCCAAAATGGCGAACATATCGGGCCGAAATGCGCGCCGCGAAGGTTGGACACCTTTGCAAGCGCATTTCGGTTCGAGATGGAAGCCATTTTGGCGTCCTGCGGATTTGACCAAAAAGGCCCATCCCGGCGTCGAGAGGGCTCGAAATATCGACATATTCCCGCGCCCTCTCTCCTTGGGCTGGGCCTTTTTGCCTCAAACCTCGAACGCGCCATTTATGAGTTTACGGCCTAGTCTTCGTCGAACAATCCGGCGAGTTGTTCCACCATCGTGCCGCCAAGCTGTTCGGCATCCATGATGGTCACGGCCCGGCGATAATAGCGGGTGACGTCATGGCCGATGCCGATGGCGACGAGCTGCACGGGCGAGCGATTCTCGATCCATTCGATCACCTGCCGCAAATGGCGCTCCAGATAGGTGCCGCTGTTCACCGACAGGGTGGAATCGTCCACCGGCGCGCCGTCGGATATCACCATCAATATGCGGCGTTCCTCATTGCGCGCGATCAGGCGGCCATGCGCCCAGAGCAGCGCCTCGCCGTCGATATTCTCCTTGAGCAGCCCCTCGCGCATCATCAGGCCCAGATTCTTGCGCGCCCGGCGCCAGGGTTCGTCGGCCTTCTTGTAGATGATGTGGCGCAGGTCGTTCAAACGCCCCGGCATGGCCGGACGCCCGGCGGCCAGCCAGTCCTCCCGGCTCTGCCCGCCCTTCCACGCCCGCGTGGTGAAGCCCAATATCTCGGTCTTCACGCCGCAGCGTTCCAGCGTGCGCGCCATGATGTCGGCGCTGATCGCGGCGATGGAGATGGGCCGCCCGCGCATCGACCCGCTATTGTCGATCAGCAGCGTGACGACGGTGTCGCGGAACTCCGTATCCCGCTCGATCTTGTAGGAAAGCGAGCGCGTCGGATCGATCACGATCCGCGCCAGCCGCGCCGCGTCGAGCAGCCCTTCCTCCTGGTCGAAGTCCCATGACCGCGACTGCTGCGCCATCAGCCGCCGCTGGAGCCGGTTGGCGAGTTTCGTCACCGCCCCCTGCAGGCTCACCAACTGCTGGTCGAGGAAGCCGCGCAGCCGCAGCAGTTCATCCTCGTCGCACAGATCCTCCGCCGTCACGACCTCATCGTGAAGCTGCGTATAGGGCTTGTAGTCGAAACCCGGCGGCAGGTCGCCCATCGGCCGGTTGGGGCGGACCGGCATCATGCCTTCCTCGCCCATATCCTCCGCGCCTTCCTCGCTGTCGGCGTCGAATTCGTCGCTATATTCGGTTTCGCCCTCCTCGGTGTCGCCGCCCTGATCCTCGGCGCGCGCCTCCGCGAAGGCGTCGCTGTCGCCCGCCTGATCCTCGCCGCTGTCGCCGTCTTCTTGGCTCTGCTCCTCTTCCTCGCCCTCTTCCTGCGGCTCGGAATCGTCGGTTTCGGGCGGCACGTCGGCGTCGATCAACTGGAGATGCTCCAGCATGGCGGACGTCAGCTTCTGGAAGGCGCGCTGGTCGTCTATCGCCATGGCCAGCGCGTCCAGATCGGCGCCCGCCTTGTCCTCGATCCACTGGTCCACCATGGCGAGGCCCGCCCGCACATCCTTCGGCGCGGCCTGCCCGGTCAGCCGCTCGCGCACCTTGAGCGCCAGCGCGGTCGACAGCGGCACCTCGTCGGCGGAACGGGCGCGGCGGATCGGGTCGGATTTCAACTTCAGGTCCAGCGCATGGTTGAGGTTGGCGCGCACCCCCTCCATCGCCCGCGAACCGATCGCCTCCACCCGCGCCTGCTCGACCGCGTCATAGACCGCCCGCGCCGTCGCGTCGGCGGGCGCGGCGCTGTTGTGGACCTTCGCATTATGGTGCCGCAGCCGCAGCGCATTGGCGTCGGCATAGCCCCGCGCCAGCGCCACCTGATCGGCGGGCAGGTTGCGGCCGGGCGTTGGCACCTTGATTGCCTTGCCCGCCATATGCGGCGTGTCGGCGGTGAAGCCCACCTCCACCTCCGCGTCGCGGGCGATGGAGCGCGCCGCGCCGGACAGCACATCCTTGAAGGCGTCGAGGGGCGAACGGTCGGCCATCAGTCCAGCAGCATCCCGCGCATCGCATCCCGCGCCGCCGCGTCGACGCCCAGCATGCCGTTCAGATAGCCGTCCACGCCGCCATGGCTTTCATCCAGCGCCGCGAAGAAGGAATCCAGATAGGCGGCCTCCGCCCTCAGCAGCGGTTCGAGCATGTCGGCCCCCGCCAGCCGCATCCGCGCCACCAGCGTGTCGCGCTGCGCCAGCAGCCAGTCCCAATCGGCATGGGCGTTGGTCGCCAGATAATCCTGGACGATGGTCGGGCGCGGCACGCCCAGCGCCGCCAGGATCAGCGCCGCGCCGACGCCGGTGCGGTCCTTGCCCGCCGAACAGTTGATCAGCAACGGCACGCGACCATCCGTGATCCGTTCGAACATGGCGCGATAGGATGCGGCATGGTCCACCGGAATCATGCGATAGAGCGCGATCATCGTCCGCCGCATATCGTCCGCCGTGGCCCCCTCGCGCTGGAGCATCTCGCCCAGCAGGCCGCTGCTTTCGGTATAGTCGCGGCAGAAATAATCGACATCCGCCCCGTGCCAGAGCGTGGGTTCGGCCGTTCGCTCATTGCCGCGGCGGAAATCGCAGATCGCCCGGATGCCGAGCGAGCGGAGATGGTCCGCATCCCCGTCCGTCAGCAGCGCCATCGTGCCCGACCGATAGAGCATGCCGCGCTTCACGCAGCGCCCGTCGGCCGTCGCATAGCCGCCGAAGTCGCGCAGGTTGAACGCGCTCTCCAGCGGCAGGCGGCCTTCCTCCGGCGTCAGGGCGGCAGGTTCGCTCACGGCCTCTCGCCCTCCCCGACATAGGGCACGGCGATGGTTTCGATCTGCGTTTCGACCTCGCTCATCAGCTTGTGCACCGGGCATTTCGCGGCGACGGCGATCAGCCTGTCATGCTGTTCCGCGCTCAACGGCCCGGAGAGCGCGATGCGCGTCGTCAGCTTGTAGACGCCCTTGCGCTCCTGGCTGGCGTCGCGGACCACGCCGACATGGATGCCCTCCACCGGAATGCCGTTGCGCTGCGCATACCAGAGCATGGTCATCGCCTTGCACGCGCCCAAGGCCGAATCGTAGAGGTCATGCGGGTCCGGCCCGGCGTCATGGCCGTCCGGCGCCGACATGTCCGCGATCAGTTCATGCCCTCTGATGCTGATCCGATGGGCGGTCCCGCCATCCGGGTCGATCCGTTCGACGACGATCACGTCACGCCGCCCGGTGCGCCACGCTTTCGGGCAGATCCTTGCCGAAGACGCGCTGATAATATTCGGCCACCAGCGGCCGTTCCGCCTCATCGCATTTGTTGAGGAAGCTAAGGCGGAAGGCGAAGCCGACATTCTTGAAGATCAGCGCATTCTGCGCCCAACTTATCACCGTGCGCGGCGACATGACGGTCGAGATGTCGCCGTTGATGAAGCCCTGGCGGGTCAGTTCCGCCACCTTGATCATATTCTCGACTTCCTTGCGGCCGCCCTCATGATCATATTCGCCGGACTTGGCCAGCACCACCTGCGCCTCGGTCGCGGCGGGCAGGTAATTCAGCGCCACCACCAGGTTCCAGCGGTCCATCTGGCCCTGGTTGATCTGCTGCGTGCCGTGATAGAGGCCGGTCGTGTCGCCCAGGCCCACGGTGTTGGCGGTCGCGAACAGGCGGAACCAGGGATTGGGCCGGATCACCCGGTTCTGGTCGAGCAGCGTCATCTTGCCGTCGGTTTCCAGCACGCGCTGGATCACGAACATCACGTCGGGGCGGCCGGCGTCATATTCGTCGAACACCAGGGCCACGGGCCGCTGCAACGCCCAGGGGAGCAGGCCTTCGCGGAATTCCGTGACCTGCTGGCCTTCCTTGAGGACGATGGCGTCGCGCCCGACCAGGTCGATGCGGCTGATATGCGCGTCCAGGTTGATGCGGATGCACGGCCAGCGCAGGCGGGCGGCGACCTGCTCGATATGGCTGGACTTGCCGGTGCCGTGATAGCCCTGCACCATCACGCGGCGGTTATAGGCGAAGCCCGCCAGGATCGCGAGGGTGGTGTCCGGATCGAAGACATAGGCGGGGTCGAGGTCGGGAACCCGCTCGTCAGCCTCCGAAAAGGCGGGGATCTTCATGTCGACATCGATGCCGAACATTTCGCGCGCGTCGACTTCGCGGTCGGGCGATGCCAGCAGCGTTTCGGCGCGGGTATCGGGCTGGACGTTCGGGATGTCGGTCATTTCTCTTGTCTCTTCGAGCGGCTGGTCGGCACTGCCCTAACCATCAGGGACAGGCATGTCGATAGAGTGGGGCCTTAACGTGCCGGGATCAAGCAGCCCATTCGGCCAAATTGGCCTGCTGTCCGATCAACGCCGGGCCTTCAGGCAAAGGCCTCCGCCTTGCGCAGAAGCTGATAGGCCTCGATCACCCCCTGCAACGACGCCTCCTGGCTCCGGTCGCCGCCATTATGGTCGGGATGGAAGCGCCGCAGCAATTCGGTATAGCGCTGCCGCAGCGCCCGGCGGTCGGCATCGATCGGCAGGCCCATCACGTCCAGCGCCCGGCGGTCGTCCCGCGAGAGGAATTTCCCGTCCTGCCGCATCCGGCTGTCCGCCCGCGCCTTCGCCACCCGTTCCTTGAACCGGGCGCCGATGGCGTCCAGCGGATCCTGGAAATCCGACCATTTGGGCGGCGGGCTGGCGGCGTTGGAGGAAAAGGCCCGAGTCTCCCGCTCCCATCCCGCATAGGGGCGCTGGGCGGCGGCGATCTCCTCCGGGCTCATGCCGGTGAAGAAATTATAGCCCTGGTTGAATTCGCGCACATGGTCCAGGCACAGCCAGCGCCAATTCGGCCCCTCCCGGTTCGATCCGCTTCCTTCCAGCGGCGGCGCGCGAAATTCTCCCGGCTCCTCGCAGCCCGGAACCGCGCAGGGGCGGTCGCTTTCCACGCGGCCGTGGAAACGGTTGAAACGACGGGTCGAGAAGGGATCGCTGGCCAAGATTGTCCTGATGCAACTGCGGGCAAAGGGCCTATATAGGGGCCATGACCGAGATTCTGAAAGGCCCTGTCGCCACCGAAATCGAAGCCCGGCTGCGCGCCGCCCTGGCCCCCGAACGGCTCGCCGTGATCGACGACAGCGAGAAGCATCGCGGCCATGCCGGGCATGACGGATCGGGCGAAAGCCACTTCACCGTGGACATCGTGTCCGACCGCTTCACCGGCCGGAACCGGGTCGCCCGCCAGCGCCTGGTCAACGCCGCGCTGGCCGACCTGCTGCGCGACAAGGTCCACGCCCTGGCGATCAAGGCCCGCGCCCCCGGCGAAGCGTAACCATAGCGCCGCTCAAGCGTTGTGCCGCCATCCAAGGAGGCGCAACCCATGGCCTATGATTTCTGGTACTGGTCAACCATTGCCGGACGCGGCGAGTTCGTGCGGCTGACGCTGGAGGCGTGCGGCATCCCTTATCGCGACCGCGCCCGCGCCGACGGCGACGAAGCGCTGATGGCGGACATGGAGCGGCACGACGCCGGCCCCGCCTTCGCGCCGCCCTATCTGGTGACGGACGGGCGCACCGTGGCGCAGACCGCCAACATCCTGTTCTACCTGGCCGAACGGCACGAATGCGGACCCGCGGGCCTCAAGCCCCGCTATTGGCTCGCGCAGGTGCAGCTTACCGTCATGGACATGGTGGCGGAAGCGCATGACGTGCACCATCCCCTCGGTCCCGACCTATATTATGAGGAGCAGAAGGCCGAAGCGCTGCGCGCCGCCCACGGGTTTCGCGCCCACCGCATCCCCAAATTCCTGACCTATTTCGAACATGCGCTGAGCGCCGAACCGGGCGAATGGCTGGCTGCCCAGCGCTGGAGCCATGCCGACCTGTCGCTGTTCCACCTGGTCGCCGGGCTGCGCTATGCCTTTCCGCTGCGCATGGCGACGCTGATGCCGTCCTTCCCGCGCCTTTCCGACCTGCATGACCGGGTTGCGGCGCTGCCCGAATTGCAGGATTATCTGGCAAGTGACCGGCGCCTGCCGTTCACCCGAGAAGACGTCTTCCGCCATTATCCCGAACTGGACGCAGCATGACCCCGCCCGAATCCATCATCCAGAACGATCCGATCATCCAGACGATCACGCCGACCAGCCATAATCTGGGCGATTTCCGGGTCCATCGTTCCCTGCCGGCGAAGGAACGCACCATGGTCGGCCCCTTCATCTTCTTCGACCAGGCCGGTCCCGCCCGGATCGCGCCGGGACAGGGCGTCGACGTGCGCCCGCACCCGCACATCAACCTCGCCACCGTCACCTATATGTATGAGGGCAGCTTCCTTCACCGCGATTCCCTGGGCACGGAGCAGTTGATCGAGCCGGGCGCGGTGAACCTGATGACGGCGGGCAAGGGCATCGTCCATAGCGAGCGGTCGCCGGACGAGGACCGGGCGAAACTGTCGAAGCTCTCCGCCATTCAAACCTGGCTGGCGCTGCCCGACCGTTATGAGGAGATGGACCCGGCCTTCGAACATGTCGGCGAGGGCGGCCTGCCGGTCATCGACGGCGGCCATGCGCGGGCTCGCGTGATCATGGGCAGCCTCTGGGGCCAGACCTCGCCCGTCACCACCTATGCGAACACCATCTATGCCGACATTCAGCTTGCCCCCGGCGGATCGGTCCCCATCGACGCGGATGCGGAGGAGCGGGCGATATACGTCTCCGGCGGCGACGCGGCGCTGGACGGGGTGATGCTCCAGCCGCAGACGCTCTACGTCCTGCGCCCCGGCATCCGGGCGACGTTGATGAGCGTGGACGGCGGCCGCGTCATACTTTGCGGGGGAGAGGCGTTCCGGACGCCTCGCCATGTCTGGTGGAATTTCGTGTCATCCTCCACCGACCGCCTGATGCAGGCCCGCGAGGATTGGGAAGCCATGCGCTTTCCCCTGATCCCCGGCGACGACCGGGAATTCATCCCGATCCCCCAGGGGCGGCCGAAGACGGTGAGCTATCCGTGAAGGGGCCTCGCGCTCCAATAATGCAACGTGCTCCTGCGAAGGCAGGAGCCCAGTCCCCCGTCTGAACTAGGCTCCTGCGTTCGCAGGAGCACGGCTCGCTTATACGCCCGGTTCTCCGCAAATCACTGCACGAAGGTCAGCGACAGATTCTCGGCATTTTTCGGGATGTCGATCCGGCTTTCGTTGATCGACGCTTCCTCGCCCGGCTTCAGGCTGGTCCGGTCGGCCTTGGTGGTCCAACTGAACACCAGCCGGTTCTGCCGGTCGCGCAACTGCACCAATACGGGCGGCACGGGCAGCACCTGCTTGCCGCTGTTCACGATCCGGGCGCCGAAGGCGAAATATTCCTCCCCGGTCGGCAGCTTGCGCCGCTCGGCGGGCTTGGAGAGATAGAAGAGCAGGTCGGGATCGCCTTCCTCCGGCACCAGTCCCAGATTGACCGCCCAGCCAGGCGCGCCGAAATACCAGAGCGCTCCGCCGGCCGCGCCGACGGCCAGGCAGAAGGCGAGCGCGGCATAGGTCCAGATCTTCAGCCGGTTGCGGCGCGGCTTCGCGGTGGCCGGTTCGGGTTCGGCCCAATCGTCGCGCGCATCCGCTTCGGCGCGCCCGTAAACATCGTCGAAACGATAGTCCGGCCTGGCCGCTTCCGGGGATGCGGCCTGCGCGACCGGCTCGGACTCCTCGGGCGCCGCGACAGGCTCGACCGTCGGCGCGGCAGGCTCCTCGACTGGAGGAGGGGGCGGCGGAGGGGGCGGCGCGGGGGGAGGCGGCGGTGCCGCGACTTCGGGCATGCCGGAAGTCGCCAGCGCTTCCTCCCGCGGGGCGAGCGCGGCGCCCTCCTGGAACCAGCTATGCTTGCAGGCGGCGCAGCGAACCTGGCGGCCGTTCGGGCCGACGGCGCTGTCCGGCACGATATAGCGCGTGGCGCAATTGGGACACACCAGGATCATGACGCTTCATAGGCATGAGTTGGATTCGAGGGCAAGCGGCTTCAAGCATGCCGCCAGCATGGACCGCGACTCGCGGGAACAGGCCGGGTCGGCCTCGGATGGGCTTTACGGCCGCCCGTCCGCTGTGCCATGGCTAGAGGCTCGGGGAAGCAGGGAGCGCGCAGGCGCTGAAATTGACGCATGTCGGCCATCGTCCAGTTCGAAAATGTCGGCCTGCGCTATGGTCTGGATAGCGAGACGCTGTCCGACGTCAGCTTTTCGCTCGCCAGCGGCGGTTTCTATTTCCTGACCGGCGCGTCGGGCGCGGGCAAGACGTCGCTGCTGAAGCTGCTCTACCTCGCCCAGCGGCCCAGCCGGGGCGTCATCCGCCTGTTCGGGGAGGATGTGGTGACGCTGCCCCGCAAGCGCCTGCCCGGCTTCCGTCGCCGCATCGGCGTGGTGTTCCAGGATTTCCGGCTGGTGCCGCATCTGTCCGTCTATGACAATATCGCCCTGCCGCTGCGCGTCGCCGGCCTGGCGGAAGGCGAGATCGACGCGCCGGTGAGCGAGATGCTGAGCTGGGTCGGCCTGGGCGACCGGGGCCAGGCGCGCCCCGCCACCTTGTCGGGCGGGGAGCAGCAGCGCGTCGCCATCGCCCGCGCCGTCATCGGCCGCCCGGAGATATTGGTGGCGGACGAACCGACCGGCAACGTCGACGCCGACATGGCCCGCCGCCTCATGACCCTGTTCGAAGCGCTGAACCGGCTGGGCACCACTATCGTCGTCGCCACCCACGACCTGCCGCTGATCGCGCAGGTGGGCAGCGCGCAGATGATGAAGCTGGACAAGGGCCGCCTGTCGGACCCCACCGGATCGCTGCGCTACCCGCCCCGGCCGCAGGCGGCCGGCTAATGGCGTCCTCCGGCGCCATGGGCAATCGCCGCGCCGCCGCCGCCGCGCGCCACCGGCTGCTGCCGGAGGGGAGGGTTGCCGGCCCCATGCCCTGGATCATCGCCATCATGATGTTCCTGACGGTGTTGTCCGCCGCCGCCGGCCTGGGCCTGGGCGCGGCGGTGAAGGCGATGGGGGCCGACCTTGCCGGGCGAGCGACGGTGCAGATCGTCGAAGCCCATGCCGAACGGCGCGAGCGCCTGAGCGCGGGCATAGCCGCCGCGCTGCGCAAGGACGCGACGGTCCGCGCCGTCCGCCCGGTTTCGTCCGCCGCGCTTGCGGAGCAGATCCGCCCCTGGCTGGGGCAGGATGCGGCCAGCGGCGACCTGCCGATACCGGCGCTGATCGACATCGAACTGACGCCGGGCCAGACGGACGGGAAGATCGAGCGCCTCCGCCGCCAGCTCCGCGCCCTCTCGCCCAAGGTCCGCATCGAACCCCATGCCGCCTTCCTCGCGCCGCTCGCGGGCCTGCTTTCCGCGCTTGGCTGGCTGGCGGCGGGCATCGTCCTGCTGATGACGCTGGCGACCGGCGCGGTGGTCGTCCTCGCCGCCCGCGCCGCGCATGACAGCCATCGCGGCACCATCGACGTGCTGCACCTGATGGGCGCGACCGACGTGCAGATCGCCCGGCTGTTCCAGCGCCGCATCGGCCTGGACGCGCTGTTCGGCGGCGCGCTCGGCTTTACCTGCGCCTTGCTGGTGATCCTGCTGCTGGGGGCGCGGCTGATGGCGACGGGATCGGAACTGCTGAGCGCCGTCCAACTGCCATGGACAAGCTGGGTCGCGCTGGCCGCGATACCCATGGGTTGCGTGCTGCTGGCGCGGATCGCGGCGCGCTGGACGGTGTTGCGGTCGCTGGGGCGGCTGCTGTGATCGTCCGCTTCATCGCCGTCACGCTGCTGGGATGGATGCTGGGCTTCGCCTGGTTCGCGATTTTCCTGCCGCAGCCGCTGGACGGCCGCCAGACCGACGCCATCGTCGTGCTGACCGGCGGGGCGGGGCGCATCGATCGCGGCCTTGCCCTGCTTCAGGACGGCGCGGCCAAGCGGATGCTGATCTCCGGCGTGGACCGCTCGGTCCGCCCGGTGGAACTGGCCGCGCAATATAAGGTGCCTGAACGCCTCTTCTCCTGCTGCATCACGCTTGGCCGCGAGGCCATCGACACCCGGTCCAACGCCATAGAGACCGCGCACTGGCTGGAACGCCGCGACTTCAAGACGGTGCGCCTCATCACCACCGACTGGCACATGCGCCGGTCCGCGCTCGAACTGCGGCAGGCCTTGCCGGAACGGGTCACGCTGGTCTACGACGCCGTGCCCAGCCGCCCCAGCCTCACCATGCTGGCGCGGGAATATAATAAATATCTGCTGCGCCGGGCGGCGGCGCTTATTGGTATCTGAACGGTTCACCCGGAATGCTGACCGCGCTGCGATCCCTCGCCTTCATGTCGATCTTCTATCCGGGGTCGCTGCTGTTCGTCCTTGCGGCCATGGCGGTGGATCTGGTCGCGCCCCGCTCCATTCCCCGCGTCGCCACCGCCTGGAGCCGCTTTCATCGCGGCTGCGCGCGCTGGCTTCTGGGGCAGAAGGTGCGGGTCGAGGGAAGGTTGGAGGACGGGCCCTATCTCTACATCCTCAAGCATGAATCGATGTTCGAGACGATCGACCTGCTCTGCCTGCTGGACCGTCCGGCCATCGCCGCCAAGCGCGAGCTGTTCGACATTCCGCTCTGGGGCGGCATCGCCCGCCGCTATGGCCTGATCCCCATCGAACGCAGCGCGGGGGCGAGCGCGCTGCGCGCCCTGCGCGCCGCCGCCAGGGCGACGACGGCGCAGGGCCGCGCCATCTGCCTCTTCCCCGAAGGCACCCGCGTCCCCCATGGCGAAAGCCCGCCGTTACGCGCCGGCTTCGCGGGGCTTTATGTGCTGCTGGGCCTGCCGGTGGTGCCCATCGCGGTCGACAGCGGCCGGGTCTCGCCGCGGGGCAAGTTCATGAAGCGCAGCGGCACGATCACGTACAAGGTGGGCAAGATCGTTCCGCCCGGCCTGGATCGGAACGAGGCCGAGGTCCGCGTCCATGCAGCGATCAATGCGCTGAACGAGCCTTTATAGGCTCTATTTAATGCGAACGCCCGAAGTCGGGCTTGGGATCATCCTGTCCCTGTTCGATGATCGAGCGCCGGATCGCCCGCGTGCGGGTGAACAGGTTGAACAGCGCGTCCCCGTCATTCCAGCGGATCGCCCGCTGCAAGGCCGACAGATCCTCCGAAAAGCGCTGGAGCATCTCCAACACCGCATCCTTGTTCGCCAGGAACACGTCGCGCCACATGGTCGGGTCGGACGCGGCGATGCGGGTGAAGTCGCGGAAGCCGCCGGCGGAATATTTGATGACCTCCGACTGGGTCACATCCTCCAGGTCGCTGGCCGTGCCGACGATGGTATAGGCGATCAGGTGCGGCAAATGGCTCGTCACCGCCAGCACCAGGTCGTGATGCGCCGGGTCCATCGTCTCGACATCGGCGCCCACGCGCCGCCACAGTTCGGCGACGCGCTCCACCGCCGCCGGATCGGCGTCGGCGGGCGGCGTGACGATGCACCAGCGGCCCTGGAACAGGGAGGCGAAGCCCGCCTCCGGCCCGCTATTCTCGGTCCCCGCGACGGGATGCGCGGGAATGACCTTGCGCCCCGGCAGCGCCGCGCTCAACTGCGCCAGCACGTCGGCCTTGCAGGAACCCACGTCGCTGACGATCGCCTCGGCCGGCAGGTCGTCGGCAATCTCCGCCGCCGCCGCGCCCATGGCCCGCACCGGCACGCACAGCACGACCAGATCGGCGTCCATCACCGAAGCGCCCGCCGTATCGGTCACGTCGTCGGTCAGGTCGATGGCCCGCGCCACTTCCCGCACGCCCGCGTCGGCGTCATAGCCCGTCACCCGCACCGTCGGCATATATTCGCGGATCGCCCGCGCCAGCGAGGAACCGATCAGCCCCAGCCCGATGATCGTGATCCGCGTAAATGGCAGCATCAGGCCGCTTCCGCCATGGCGCGCAGCTTGGCCGCGACCTTGCGCACCTGATCCTCCGTGCCGATGGTGATGCGCAGGCCATTGGGCAGCCCCTGCCCCGGCAGCCAGCGGGTGGCGAAGCCTTCGTCCCACAGGCCCTTCATCGCGGCCTCCGCGGTCAGCTTGCCGTCGAACAGGATCAGCAGGAAATTCGCCTTGCTCGGCACGGCGCGCAGCCCATGGTTGGACAGCGAAGCCACTTCGCCCGCCAGCCATTCGCGCCATTGCCGGTTATGCGCCCGGCTCGCCTCGACCCAGGCGGTGTCCTGGACCGCAGCGACCGCCGCCGCCTGGCCCGCCGTCGTCACGTTGAACGGCGCGCGGATGCGATGCAGCACGTCGATCACGTCGACGCTGGCATAGCCCCAGCCGATCCGCTCCGCCGCCAGCCCGTAAATCTTGGAGAAGGTCCGGGTCACGAAGACGTTGGAGGCATTCTTCGCCAGTTCCAGCCCGCCATCATCCTCTTGCCCGTCCAGATATTCGGCATAGGCCTGATCCAGCACGAACAATATGTCGGGCCGCAGCCCCGCGTGCAGCCGCGCAATTTCTTCACGCGACGTCATGGTGCCGGTCGGGTTGTTGGGATTGGCGAGGAAGACGACCTTGGTCTTTTCCGTGACCGCCGCGAGCAGCGCATCCACATCGGTCGCATAGTCGGCGTCCGGCGCGACCACCGGCGTCGCCCCCACGCGCCGCGCCGCGATGTCGTACACCGAAAAGCCGTAACGAACGTAGAGAATCTCGTCCCCCGGCCCGGCATAGGCGCTGGCGGCGATATGCAGCAGCTCGTCCGATCCGGTGCCGTAGATCACCCGCGCCGGGTCCAGCCCATGCGCCGCCGCAATCGCCTCGCGCAGCCTGGCCGCGCCCGGATCGGGATAGGTGGCGAGGTCCGCCGTCGCCGCCGCCAGCGCGGCCCGCGCCGCGTCTCCGGTGCCCAGCGGATTTTCATTGGCGGACAGCTTCACCAGCGGCCGCCCGTCATCGGCGGCCGACTTGCCGGGCACATAGGGCGAAATGCCGAGAATCCAGTCTTTGGGAGCAGGTTTTGTCATGCGCCGCGCTTTAGCGCCATCGAAGCCAAACGCAAAGCGCTTGGAGGGCGACAAGGCGCCGAATGATGTCGCCCTGTTCCTGCCTTCGCAGGAACAGGAAATATTACACCACCGGCGTCAGCAGCGGCTCCCCCGCCGCCCAGGCATCCAGATTGGCCAGCACCAGGTCGGCCATGGCCCTGCGCGTCTCGACGGTCGCGCTGCCCTGATGCGGTTGCAGCACCACATGGTCCATGCCGAGCAAGGCTTGGGGCACATGCGGTTCGTTCGCGAAGACGTCCAGCCCCGCGCCCGCGATCCGCTTTTCCGCCAGTGCCGCCACCAGCGCATCCTCATCGATCACGCTGCCCCGGCTGATGTTGACGATCACCCCTTCCGGACCCAGCGCGTCCAGCATCGCCGCATCGACCAGCCCCCGCGCCTCCGGCCCGCCGGAAGTGGCGACAATGATCACGTCGCTCTCCCGCGCGAAATCCAGCGGATCGGCCACATGGCGATAGGCCGCGTCCGCCGCGGGCCGCCGGTTGTGATAGAAAATCTCGCCCGCCACCGGCTCCAGCCGCCGGGCTATGGCGCGCCCGATCCGGCCCAGCCCCAATATCCCGATCCTTCGTCCTGTCACCCGCCCCGAAAGCGCCGGCTTCACGCCCCGCGCCCAGTCCCCGGCCCGCACCATCCGGTCATTGGCCGCTATATTGCGCACCGTCGCGTATAGCAGTCCCACCGCCAGGTCGGCGACGTCATCGGTCAGCACGTCCGGCGTGTTGGTGACGCGGATGCCCTTCGCCCGCGCATGATCGACATCGACCTTGTCATAGCCGACCGAAAACAGCCCGATCATCTCCAGCTTCGGCAGGGCGTCCATGATCGCGGCGGAGGCCCCGACCGAACCGAAGGACACCAGCGCCCGCGCCTCCCGCGCTTCCGGCGGAAGCGCGTCGGGATCGGCGTCCGCCGCGACGGCATGAACGACAAAGCGCCGCGCCAGCGCCTCGTCCAGATAGGGATAGAGCGCGCCATAGGCGACGATGGGTATGGAAGGATGGCCAGTCATGCCCGCCATCTAGGCCAAGGGACGGCCGATTGACAGAGCCCGGCCCCGGTCCTAGCCCGAAGCGATATGGCCAGCGCGTCCTTTCCCGATGACAACCGTTTCGGCCTGCGCCGCCAGGCGCGCCTGCCCGGCCCGCTGCGGCTGGACAGCGGAGCCGCGCTGGGGCCGGTCGACATCGCCTATGAAACCTATGGGCGGATGGATGCGGACAGGTCCAACGTCATCCTGATCTGCCATGCGTTGACGGGCGATCAATATGTCGCGTCGGCGCATCCCGTCACCGGCAAGCCCGGCTGGTGGTGGCGCCTGGTGGGGGAGGGGAAGCCGGTCGATCCCGCCCGTCATTTCATCGTCTGCGCGAACGTGATCGGCAGTTGCATGGGCTCCAGCGGGCCCGCCAGCATCGATCCCGCGACCGGCGAGCCGCATGCAATGCGCTTCCCGGTGATCACCATCGCCGACATGGTGCGCGCCCAGGCCATGCTGCTCGATCATCTGGGCGTCGACCGGCTGCGCGCCGTCATCGGCGGCTCCATGGGCGGGATGCAGGCGCTGAGCTGGCCCACCCTCTATCCCGAACGCGTGGAAAGCTGCATCGTCATCGCGTCGACCGCCCGCCACAGCGCCCAGAACATCGCCTTCCACGAAGTCGGGCGGCAGGCGATCATGGCCGATCCCAACTGGCGCGGCGGCGATTATTATGCCGACGGCGCGATCCCCAGCGCGGGGCTGGCGGTGGCGCGCATGGCGGCGCACATCACCTATCTGTCCGAAGCGGGGCTGACCGAGAAATTCGGGCGGCGGTTGCAGGGGCGCCCGGAAAACCCCAACGGGTCAAAGACCTTCGGCTTCGACGCCGATTTCCAGGTGGAATCCTATCTTCGCCACCAGGGGCTGAGCTTCGTCGAGCGGTTCGACGCCAATTCCTATCTCTACATCACCCGCGCCATGGACTATTATGACATAGCGGAGGATCATGGCGGCAGCCTGGCCAGGGCCTTCGCGGCGTCGAAGGCGCGCTTCTGCCTCATCAGCTTCGACACGGACTGGCTCTATCCCACGGCGGAGTCCCGCCTGATCGTCCATGCCCTCAACGCCGGCGGCGCGCAGGCGAGCTTCGTCGAACTGTCCAGCCCGTTCGGCCATGACGCCTTCCTGCTGGAATGCCCGGAACTGAACCGCGTGGTCGACGGCTTCCTGACGGGCGGGCGCGCATGACCCTGCGCCCGGACCTTGCCCTGATCGCCCGGACCGTCACGCCGGGGGCGAGGGTTCTGGACGTTGGCTGCGGCGACGGCGCGCTGATGGCGGCGCTGCGGGATGCGAAGCAGGTCGACGCCAGGGGGTTGGAGATCGACCCGCGCAATGTCGCCGCCGCCGTGGGCCGGGGCCTTTCCGTGGTGCAGGGGGACGCCGACACCGACCTTGCCACCTATCCAGAGGCCAGTTTCGATTATGCGATATTGAGCCAGACGCTCCAGACCACCCGCCGCCCGGACCGCGTGGTGGAGGAACTGCTGCGCATCGGCAGGCAGGCCTTCGTCTCCTTCCCCAATTTCGCCCATTGGCGGGGGCGGCTGTCGCTGTTCTGGGGCGGGCGGATGCCGGTGACGCGGCTGTTGCCCGACACTTGGTATGACACGCTCAACATCCACCATGTCACGGTGGACGATTTCCGCGCCCTGGTGAAGGATCGCGGCTGGACCATAGACGGCCAATGGTTCCTGAAGGGCGACCGCGAAACCACCCATGCGAACGCCAATCTGTTCGCGGAACATGCGGTGTTCCTGCTCAGGCGGTGAAAACCCTTGCCTGATTTCGGCCGCCAAAAGTTGAATTGCGCGAGCCGTGGACCGGGTACGATGGGTTCTCCCCCAGCAAAACCCGTAAAATCCGCCTTCTATTCTTCTGCAAGATCAAAATTGCCAGTTCAGGCCTGCCTGAAGCTGATGATTTTGCCCGCTACGCGCAATCGCGCCCCGATACCCCAGATCGATCTGCAACCGATCGCGTATCGCGCCATGCAGTCGCAATTCGCTGATCAGACTGTCGCGTGCGATCGGCAGGCCGCTGACCGCGAAACGCTGGCCGTCAAGGCCAGCCTGAACCACCGGCAGTTGATCTCCGAAAACATGCTGCCAGCCCGCCGACGCGCGCACCGCGAGCCGAGCGCTTTCCACAGCCAGATCGAGGTCGCCGCGCGTGCCTGCGGTCGCGTAGCTGGTGCGCAGGGAATCCGCCTCCAGTTGCAGCGCCGCCGCCGCGCCGCTTTCCTGCCCGCGACCGACATCCAGCCGCACATGCGCGATGCTGGCGAAGGGTTCGATCGATCCCGCCGCCGTCTCGATGCGATAGGCGGTCTCCCCGAACATCTGCGCCGTCGTTGCGCGATATTGCGTGGCGACGCCATCTGCAAAGCCGGAAAAACGCACGGATCGCTGGACCGCGACATCCTGCCAGGCAAAGGCCAAGCCGCCGCGCAACGCCACCCGACCCAACGTCCCGCCGCCGTAAAGTCCGGCGTGGTAGCTATCCACATCCGCCTGCCCCTGTCCCCTCATCCGATCGCGGTTGTGCCCGCCGACCATGCCAAGGCGAAAGCTGCCGTCGGGTGCCTGAGCCTCGATGCCCATCAGCCCGCCCGACGAACTTTGGTCGAACCGCGCGGCATTGCCGTCGCTGCGCCAATGGCTCCAGGCGTCGAGCGCCTGTCCCCAATAGGTCAGCCCCGGACGGTCCGGAATGGTCCCACGCAATCGGTCCAGCGCCGCATCGCGCGACAGGCTGCTGTTCTGGATCAACGCGGCACGCAGCGAGGCATGAAATTCACCGGACAGTTGATCGAAGGCCTTGCGCGCCATTTCGGCGTCGCTCATCAACACGGCGTCCTGCACCTTGCTGCCCGCCGCCATCCTCTCCAGCGCCGCGCCGGTCGCCTGCTGGTTGGAGGATGCGGCGACATCGCTGAACCGGACATCATTGCGATCCAGCCTCAGCCTCACGCTGTCATGGCCATAGCGCAGCGTAGGCGTCAGGAAGGCATAGGTGGACGTGACCGCGTCGAACCGGCCCTCCACGCCGCCTTCTGCGAGCAGGATGACATAGGTGGAACTGGGCCGGTAATTGCCGTTGGCGCCGATATGGGCGACTGTGCCGCCGAGCGTCGCCACGCCGGTCACGATGATCGCATCCGCCGACGTGCCGAACGGATCGACCTCCACCTCATAGCGGCTTCCCGGCGCGAAGGTCAGATCTCCCTCTACGTGAAGCTTTGCGATCCCTGGACCGGGCGCGATCCTGCCGCCCGGAGCGACCCGGACGGACCCCAATGTCCCGCGGCCGGCCAGCAGCGCGTTCGCCTCCACGGCGATCTGGCCGCCCAGCTTTCCGTCGACGATCAGCCGTCCGGACTGAAGCTGGGTGCCGCCGGTGAAGCCGGAAGAATCGCCATCGAGGGTCAACGCGCCGCCGCCCGCCTTGATGAACCGCCCGCTGCCGCCGATCCGGCCGGAATAGCGGCTGCTGATGGTCTCCGCGAACTGGAGTTCCGTGCCCGGCCGCAGGTCGGCATTGCCGGTAAAGCGGCTCGCGGCGGTCGCCAGCCGCCCCTCTTCCAATCGCCAGTCGAGCGTGCTGGGGCCGGTGAGCGTCAGCACGCCGCTGCCCCTTTTCACCATCGTCCCGGCATTCCCGTCGAGCGCCCGGATCGAGCCGGAGAAACTGCCATTCTCCCGCTGGTCGAACACCAGCGTCGCCGCATTGCGGACATTGCCGCGAAGCGCGCGGGCGTTGCCGACCAGCGTGCCCGCCTCGACCTCGGTATCGCCCGCATAGCTGTTGGCGCCGGACAGG
Organism: Sphingobium indicum B90A; assembly: GCF_000264945.2. Classification (NCBI taxonomy): domain Bacteria; kingdom Pseudomonadati; phylum Pseudomonadota; class Alphaproteobacteria; order Sphingomonadales; family Sphingobiaceae; genus Sphingobium; species Sphingobium indicum. The sequence goes on along the minus strand of NZ_CP013070.1, from coordinate 3,187,879 downwards.
ATGAGCGTGCCCGCATCGCGCTTGACTAGGGTTGTGGCTCCCGACAGGGGCGCGGCGATTTCGGCGGTCAGGCTGGAATCCCAGACGCTGCCCGCGCCGACGCGGATGACCGTGCGATCCCCTCCCGCCAGTGTCAGCGTGCCTCCCGACAGGACATAGCCGCCGGTCGCGAATTGCAATCCGCCGGTTTTTACCGCCCCGGCGCTATTATCGATCAGCACCTGTCCGCTATTGCCGGTGAAGATCGCAAAGCCATTGGCCTTTCCGGCCTCGTTTACCGTCCCGTCCTGCCTGGTCCAACTGAGCGTGCCGTTGCGCCAGACGCCGGGGCCGCCGTCCACCCGGCCATTGCCATAGCGGGTCGGGTCGCCGCCGTCCCAGAATTGCAAGGGGTGCGCCGCCGTACCGGAAAGAAGATTAACCTGCCCCACGGTTGCGGTCTGGATCGAAAGGCTGTCGGCGGCTTGACCGGGCGGCAGGGCACCGATCTCCAGCCCCCTGTCGGTGAGCTGGCCGCCATAGCTGATGAGCCGATAAAGCCCTTCACCCAGCGGCGCGCCGTTGGCGACATGCAGCGTGCCGTCCAGCGTCAGATCGCCCGCCACATCGAACAGCGCCGGATCTTGCGTCGTTCCGAAACTGGCCTCTGTGATCGAACCGGCGCCAAGTGCAAGACTTCCCATATGAAGCGTCGCACCGGCCCTGCCTGTCAGGCGCCCGCCCGTGGCGATCTCCACGGCGCCGACCTGCCCGTCGCCGCTCAACATGCCGTTCGCGCCGACATGGAGCGTGCCGCCCAGTGCGCCATCGACCCGCAGCGCGCTGTCGGCAACCTCGGTTCGCCCGGAGAATGTGGACTGGCCGGTCAGGACGAGCATGTTGGTTCCCTTGACGTCGAAACGGCCATTGCCCGAAAGAGCGTAGGGATAGATGGTTTCCGTTCCCGTCCCCTCGCCCGCGTCGAAGGTCAGCCGTCCCGCCGCGCCTATCTCGACATTGCCGCCAAAGCCGGCCGCGCGGGCCACAAGCGCGCCTTCCTCCACCCGCCAGTCCAGATTGTTGCTGCCGCCAAGGGTAAGCGCGCCCTCCCCCCGTTTGATCATGAAGCCCCAGAAGCTGAACAGGCCGCTGACGCCCCCGGCAAAGATTCCGTCCTTATTCTGATCAAAAATGACGGTGCCGCCATTTTCCAGATTGCCGCGGATCGAATCCGTGTTGCCGATCATCGTGCCGCCATCGACGCGGGTATTGCCCTGATAGCTGTTCGCGCCGGTCAGGATGACCGTGCCGAAATCATTGAAGAACACGCCGCCGTTGCCGGTCAGTTCGGCGTCGATCCGCGTGGTCGCCCCTGCCGTCGAACGGATCGAGCTATAGGCGCCGCCATCGAGTTTCAGTTGCCCGCCGACGAGGCGATAGCCGTCCGTCAGAAAATGCATGCCGGTGACCGCCGGCATGCCGCTCCCGTCGTCGATCGTTATCGTGCCCGCCTGGCCCTGAAAAACGGTGAAGGCGGGCACGGGCCGCATCGGACCATTCACCGTGCCGCTGCTGTCGGTCCAGTTCGGGTCGGTGGCGCTCCAGACGCCCGAACCGCCGTCGATGACGCCATTCTCGCGCTCGGCCGGATCGCCGCCATCCCAGAAGCGCAGCGCCGGTTGCGCTTCGGCACTGTCGGGCAGCACCATCAATCCGCCCACGACCAGCGCCGCGATGCTGTCGCTCGCCAGTCGTCCTACCTTCGATACCGATTGCGCAATTGCTCCGCGCCGCCCTTCACCTCGCATCGGCATAACCCCTTCATCAAGCAGGCATTTTTATAGCCTCCTGAGGTACTGCAGCGACGCAATCGCTTTGCGCCATTGCGTTGTCAATCTGCGGGGGAGCGATGGGGCGCTCGCCGAACTCGCCGCCAGGGCGGCTATCCTGCCCTCATCGCGGAACGGAGAGGCGAAGAAGAATTTGACGAGTTCGGACAGATGCGGAAGCTGTTTGACATCAGATGCCGCTCACCTGCGACGCTGAAGCGGTTTTAAGCCAGACTTTCCTCGCCCACTCTATAGCGTTCCGCGACCTGCCCGGACCGCGCGGCTTCCATGAATGCGAGCCGGGCCGCCTCAAGCGCCTCCCATATGCCGGTCTCCGCGACCGTCGGCGTGGTGACCAGTTCGCCCGCATCCAGACCGGCAAGTGCTGCATCGACCAGTTGTTCGGCGGTCAGATAGGAATCTTCGGGAAATACGCTTTCGCTGACGCCGGCGGCCGTAAAGAATTCGGTGCGGATAGGACCAGGCTGGACCAACTGTATCCGAATTGCTGTGTCGGCATATTCGGCCTGAAGCGATCGGGTGAAATTAAGCACATAGGCCTTCGATCCGCTATAGGCGGCGGCGCTTGGAGACGGGCTCAGCGCGATGATCGATCCGATATTGACCAGCGTGCCCGCGCCGCGCGAACGGAAGCCCTCCAGCACCGCATGCGACAGGCGCGAGAGCGCCGTGATGTTCAGCCGCACGACATTCTCCACCCGGTCGGCGGATATGGCGGCCGTCGGCCCCAGCCCGCCGGCTCCGGCATTGTTGACCAGCAGGACGGCGTTTGATTCGCGGACCAGCGCCTCGACCCGGGCAAGGCTTTCCGGCTCCGCCAGGTCCGCCGTCGCCGTCTGGACCTGCACGCCGTGGCGGTCGCTCAATTCCTGCGCTAACTGCCTCAGCCGGTCGGCGCGGCGCGCCACGAGCAGCAGGTCATGGCCGCGCGCCGCCAGCCGATCGGCATAGACCGCTCCTATTCCCGAAGAGGCGCCGGTTACAACCGCTACGCCTGTCGCATCGCCACCCGCTTGTCCGACCATATTGCCAAGTCCCATTCCTAGAGCGCTCGAAAGCCGCCTCGCCAGTCCATTGGACCCATCGCCTCTCACGGCTCCGCAAATGGTTCAAATGAGAAAGACAAGACTTTCGGTTTGCATTTCTCAATTTCGGCCGCCCGTCGAGGCGGTGTAGGGTCGGCATGAATAATGTCACCCCCGCTTCCTGCATCGGTCTTGGGGAAAGCTGGCATCCACTGGTTGGCCGCAGGAGTTAATGATGGCGACAAGGGCGATATCCGCCGCTGATGATGCAACCGGCCCACGCGCGACGGGCGCGACGGTGGAGCCTCGCGTGCTCGACTGGATTCGCGACGATTTCGCCAGCCGCGCGGCGGATCACGATATCGATGGATCCTTCCCGTTCGAGAATTTCGCTATCCTGCACAAGCATGGATTGCTGTCTGCGGCCCTGCCGGCCGATCTGGGCGGAGGCGGCGCCGATCTGGCCCGGCTCGCAAAGATCGTGCGCGCAGTGTCTTATGGCGATCCATCGACCGGCCTGGTGCTGGTGATGCAATATCTGTTCACCGCCCAGTTCGCGCGCGGCCGGAACTGGGCGCCTGGCCTGCGGGAGAGAGTCCTGCGCAGCGTCATCGACGATGGGGCGCTCGTCAATGGCCTGCGCGTCGAGCCTGACCTGGGCACGCCGGGGCGGGGCGGCGTGCCCGCCACGGTCGTGCGCCGTACCGCGGCGGGATGGGTGCTGAATGGCCGCAAAATCTATTCCACCGGGGCGCCGGGCCTGAAATGGATGTCCGTATGGGCGGCCACGGACGAGGATGAACCGCGCATCGGCGGAGTACTTGTCGATTCCGCTACGCCCGGCGTCCGCATCGAGCCGACATGGAACCATCTGGGCATGCGGGCGACTGGCAGCCATGACGTGGTGTTCGAAGATGTCCGCATCCCGGACGATCAATTGTCTGCGCTCGTGCGCCTGCAGGACCAGCATCTCCTGCTGGATGCCGAATTCCAGTTGCGCAACGCCCTCCTGATCTCGATCGTCTATGACAGCGTGGCCCATGCCGCCCGCGACTGGTTCGTTTCCTGGCTGCAACAGCGGGTTCCCACAGCGTTGGGGGCGCCCCTGTCAACATTGCCGCGCTTTCAGGAATTGGTGGGCAGGATCGAGGCCCTTCTCTACGCAAACAGGCTGTTGCTGGAACGGTCGATCCACATGCCCGATCCGGCGGCCGCCGGTACGGTCAAATATATCGTGACCAACAATGCGGTGCAGGCCGTTCAACTGGCAATCGATGCGATCGGCAATCCGGCGCTTACCCGCGCCCATCCGCTGGAGCGGCATCTGCGCAATGTCCTTTGCAGCCGGGTCCATATGCCGCAGGACGATATTGTCCTCACCGGATTGGGGCGAGCGGCTTTCGCGGCGACGCATGGCTGAAGCAGGCGGCGTGATGGCGAGCCAGCCTGGCGAAGCGCCAAGGGGCCGGCCACAAGACCGGCCCTGGAATCCGCCGAGCCGGGGGATCGACCAGGCGCTGCGCGACGGGCAACGCCTGCGTTTCGAGGTGCCGCCCGATCGCGCCGATCCGGCGGAGGAGCGGCTGCACCGCAAACAGCGTCTCGCCGCAACGTTCCGCCTGTTCGCGCGCTACAACCTGTCGAGCGGCATCGCGGGTCATGTCACCGTGCGCGATCCGGAACTGACCGATCATTTCTGGGTCAATCCGCAGGGCGTAAATTTCTGCCATATCCGGGTATCGGACTTGCTGCTGGTGGATGATGGCGGCCGGGTCGTCGAAGGCGGCGGCGCGCTGAACGAAGCGGCCTATGCCATTCATGCCGCGATCCATCGCGCGCACCCCGGCGTCAATGCGGCCGCGCATACTCATTCCTTCTATGGCAAGGCCTGGTCCACAACGGGAAGGCTGCTCGACCCCATCAGCCAGGACGCCTGCATGTTCCATGACGACCATGGCTTGTTCGACGATTATGGCGGTGTCGTACTGGACCAGACCGAAGGCGACAGGATCGCTGCCGCACTCCGCGGCCGTAAGGCGCTGATCCTGCAAAATCACGGGCTGCTGACGGCGGGCCGCTCGATCGAGGCGACGGCCTTCTGGTATCTGGCGCTCGAACGCGCGGCGCACGGGCAGATCGTGGCGGAAGCGCTCGGAAAGCCACGGATCATCCCGGCGGAGGTGGCGGCGCAAACGGCGCGCATGGTCGGCAGCGAAGCCGTCGCATGGATGTGCTTCCAGCCGGAATGGGACATGCTGGTTCAGCAGGAACCCGACTTTCTGCTCTGAGCGTGCGATAGCGACCACCGCTCCCCCTGCTTCGGGGAGCGGTGGTCCCATTCCGTTTCAGAACGTCCAGTTGATCCGCCCGTAATAGAAGCCGCCCGAAGAATCGAACGGCGGGCTGCCGTAGTTGAACAGCGTCACGCCGCTCGTTGGCTCATTCACCCCGCTATTGTCGGGGCGCACGCTGAACAGGTTGGCGGCGCCCACGGCGACGCCCAGGCGCGATGTCAGCGCGAGGGAGACTTCGAGATCGGTGATCCAGCGTCCGCCATAGCTGAGATTCTGCGCCGGATTTTCCGTTCGCAGATAACGATATCGGCCATAGCGCGTCACCCGCAGATCGACCGACACCGGGTCGAGCGACCATTTGCTGGCGAGCGCGAGCTTGGATCGTGGCTGATTGTCGGCGATTTCGCCCCGAAATACGTTCCCGAACGCCACCAGGCTTCCGCCGGGGTTGGGGCCGAGGCCGACGAGCGCCGCCGGAGTCGCCGCCACATGCCGGATCTTCGTGCGGCTATAGGAATAGGCGGCCGACAGCGACAATTGCCCCAGGGTCGACAGGTCGGCGGTATAATTGCCGACGATATCGACGCCCCTCGTGCGGGTGTCGGCGGCGTTGGCGAAATATTGGACGAATGTGCCGGGCGGGAGACCGTTCGCCGCGAAGATGGCGTTGAGAGCAGGGCCGCTCAGGCTGGCGGTGCGGGCGATCCGATCATCGATGTCGATCTGGTATCCGTCAATCGTCAGCGACAGGTTGCGCGTTGGCTGAAGGGCGATGCCGAGCCCGGCATTCCAGGTTTTTTCAGGCTTCAGGGTGGCGGCGCCCAAAGCGGTCGCCAATGCCGAGGTGGTCGGCGCGGTTTGGGTCGTCGCCGCGACCAGGAGGCCGGTCGCTGGGCTGATCGCCGTGCGGTTGTCAGTCTGGGCATAGCCGATTTGCGAGAGCGAGGGCGCGCGGAAGCCGGTGCCCACCGTGCCGCGAACAGCGAGCCAGGACGATAATTCATACCGGCTGTTGACCTTGCCGCCGACCGTCGATCCCGCGCCCAGCCCATAATGTTCGGCGCGTCCGGCGATGTCGACATACCAGCGCGGCGTGATCGTCAGGCCCAGGTCGATATAGCCCGCAAAGACGTTGCGCGAGACATGGGCGGCCGTCGCGGGGGAAATGGTGATCGCCCCCTGCGCGCCGATCGACGCGATGCTTCCGACATTGGGGTCGCCTTCCTGGTCGCCGGGCTTGATGACATATCCGCCATTGGCATAGCCCAGCGGATCGCCGGCAAAGGTCTGGAAAACCTCGCGCCGCGCCTCAAGCCCCCACTGGACGTGCAGTGGCTTCGCCAGGCCGATATCGATATCGCGGGACACATCGAGATTGTTGGTCCACTGCGAAAAACGGAACCGCGCGAGATTGTCGAAGCTGGTAGGCCCGGTCGGCCCGAGCGACGGATTGAGAGTCAGGTCGCTGTACATGCGCACCTGATTGCGCCCGTAGCTGGAACTGAAATCCCATTGCCAGCCCGACAGATCGCCCCTGATGCCGCCCAGAAACTGAAAGTCCGTCTCGCTGGTGTTGTTGACCGGGAAATAGCCATCGGGAAAGACCGTGGAAAAGGATGCGGTGCCGCTGGGACGGCGGATCATGTTGCCGATCTCGGCCTTGCGGCGTCCGAATGTCGCCTGGGTGTAGAGAGTGACCTCCCCGGCCGGCAGCGCGGCATCCAGCCCCAGGTTGAAGGCGCGGATGCGCGGGTCGCCATTATGCGCGCCGATTCCGTCCCAGGCGGCGTTCTTCGGATTGGAAGCCGGTGCGTACAGCAGGCGGTTGGTCGCCCGGAAACCGCGCCATGACATGCCGCGTCCGCGCAGATCGCCGCTCAGGTTGACATAGCCGCCATCCCCCAGCCCGAAGCCCAGGCCGCCTTCGGCCTTTGCGCTCCACGGATCGCCATAGCTCTTATAATGGTCGCCATAGGTCACTGAGACATGGTTCGGCTGGGGCCGGTCATTCAGCACGAAGTTGATGACGCCGGCCACGGCGTCGGACCCATATTGGGCGGCGGCGCTGTCCTTGAGCACCTCGACCGAACGAACCCCTGCGATCGGAATGAAATCGAGGTCGACCGGGCCGAAGCCGCTGGTATCGCCGCCCCCGTTGGTCAACAGCGCACTGTTGTGGCGCCGCTTTCCGTCGACAAGGATCAGCGTATAGGCAGGCGGCAGGCTGCGGTTGAAGATCGGCCGAACGATCGACGCCACACCCGCGCCCGTGCGCCCGAAATTGATGGACGGCAGCGTCCGCGCCAGCGCCTCGCCAATTTCCTGTCGGCCGGTTCCGGTCAGTCGGTCAGCCGGGACGATATCGATCGGCGCCGGACTCTCCACCGCCGTCTTTGACGACAGACCCCGCAATCCGGTGACGACGATGGCTTCACCATCGTCCGCTTCGGCGGATGCAGCGGCGATTTGCGCATGCGCCGCCATGCCGATCCCGCCAATGGAGAGCGCTGCGCCGGTAGCCATGAGTCGAGCCAGCAGCGCTACATATCTTTTTTTCTTCGGCATTTTCGTCCCCATTTGATCACGGTCGACATCGCCAATTTTCCGGCCATCAGGCAGCCGGACAGGCTATCGAGCACGCGAAGGCATAGGGAATGAAGTCCAGGTATAAATATTGATTATTGAACCGGAACAATGATCTTTTCTTATTATTTATATTATTGGTTACCAATATATATGGAAACGATATTTTATTATAAGAATAAGCGCCCAAATTATCCTTCCTAATATATAGATTAATATTATAAATTTATCAGCTTCGTGTCCCCCGGCTAGGCAAGGCATGATTTTTCCAAATTCGCCGGTCAGGGCCGCTGGCGCTGGGCTGGCATTCTCATGGAGCGAAATATGGCCGGTCATCCCCGCAAGCGTCCGATCTGGCGGGGCGCCAGCGTCGTCCTGGCGCTGCTTTCCGCCGCAGCCTCACTGGCCGGCTGCGGCGGTAAACAACCCGACGCGGCGCAAGTGCTGCGCGTCGGCAACCAGCGTGGCGGCACGCATGCGCTGATGCTTGCGGCGGGGCAGCTCAAGGATGTGCCTTACAAGATCGAATGGGCCGAATTCCCCAACGCCCAGCCGTTGATCGAAGCCATCGCCACCAATGCGCTCGACCTGGGTTTGGTGGGCGGGCCATCCTTCCTGTTCGCTTACAAGAACGACCAACGCCTCCGCGCTATTCAGGCGCTGAGCGGCGGGACGAAGCAGGAAGTGGCCGGCGTGCTCGTGCACAAGAACGCGTCCTTCGCCAGCATGCGGGATCTGCGTGGCAAAGCCATCGGCACGACGCGCGGATCGGTGGGGCATTCGCTTCTCCTTCAGGCACTTCGGCAGAGCGGCATGAAGCCGTCGGACGTCAGGATCAGCTTCGTGGCGCCGACGGAAGCCGTCGCGGCGTTTGCCAGCGGCGATCTGGATGCGCTGGCGATCTGGGTGCCCTATCTCGCGACGGCGGTTCTCCGTCATGACGCCCGCGTGCTCACCTATGCGCACAGGGGCACCTCATCCTATTTGTTCCAGGTCACGAGCGAGAGTTCGATCAAGGACAAGCGGGCCTTGCTGGAGGATTTTTCCCGCCGCTATGGCCGGGCACAGTCCTGGGCCAACAGCCATCCCCGCCAGTGGGGAGAAATTCTCGCCAAGGAAACGGGACTGCCGCTCGATGTCGCGAACTATACCGCCGAACATATGCGCTGGTGGCCGGTGCCGATCGACGCGCAGGTGATCGAGTCCCAGCGCGTTGCCGCCAGGGATTTCGGCACGGGCGGGCCTGCGCAGAATTTCGATATCGCGCGGGGCTTCGACGCATCGCTGAACACCGATCCCACCGCAAAGGGCAAGCCGGACTGACGCCAAGCGCCCCTATGCGCCAAAGCCCTCCAGAGAAATCCGGCGGGCCTTTGCTTGCGGTTTCGCAGTCAGGCGTTTGCAGGCTCCTTGCGGGCCGCGTCGGTCTCGGCCGCGCTACGGCGCTGCGCGACATAGCGATTCTCGGGCACGGGCAACCCCAGATGGCCGCGTAGCGTATCGCTGCCATAGTCGGACCGGAACAAGCCGCGCGCCTGAAGGATCGGAACGACCTGCTCCACGAAAACCTCAAATTGTCCGGGGAGGGATTCACCCAGCATGAAGCCATCAACGGCGCCGCTTTCGAACCAGTCCTGAAGCTGGTCGGCCACTTCCTCCGGCGATCCTTCGAAACTGTCCATCGGCTTGCCGAAACGCAGCGCCGTCTCCCGCAGGGTCAGCTTGTCCTGCTCGACCGCCGCCAGCACGGTCTTCACATTGCCCTGGCTGCTGCTCAGCCATTCTTCCTTCACCGCCGGGAATGGCGCATCCAGATCATGCTGCGAAAAGTCATAGTCGTTGAAGGATTGCCCCAGCGACAACAGCGCGCCCTCGATCGAAGCATAGCTGTTGCGTTCGGCGCTGAGGCGCTGGACCTCTTCCCTGGTCGAACCGACGATCGTGCTGATCCCGCCGAATACGAACAGCAAGTCCGGATCCCGCCCGGCGGCGGCCGTCCGTTCGCGAAGATCGGCGCGATAGGCGAAGGCGGATTCCTTGTTCCGGGGCAGGCTGAAGATGGCGTCCGCATTGGCCGCCGCAAAGGCCCGGCCATCGTCGGAATTTCCGGCCTGGAACAGGACCGGGTGCCCCTGCGGCATGCGATCGAGATTCAGGGGACCGCGAACACTGAAGAATTCGCCCTTGTGATTGAGTTGATGGAGGGTTCCAGGCTTCAGGAACACGCCGCCCTGCTTGTCGCCGACGATCGCGCCCGGCTCATAGCTGTCCCACAATCCCTTTACGACCTGCACATATTCATTGGCCAACCGATATCGCTCGCCATGGCCGATATGATGGTCGCGGCTGAAATTGGCGGCGGTGCCCTCCAGCCAGGACGTCACTACATTCCAACCTGCCCGTCCCCGGCTCAGCTTATCCAGCGAGGCGAATTGCCGGGCCAGATTGAACGGTTCGGTATAACTGACGGAAAAGGTGCCGACCAGGCCGATATGCTGCGTCACCATGGCCAGCGCAGACAGGATCGTCGCCGGCTCGAAGCGGCTGAGATAATGCGGCATGGAGCGTTCGTCGATATGCAGGCTGTCGGCGACGAAAACGAAATCGAATTTCCCTTTTTCGGCGATCTTCGCTTGCTTCACGTAAAGATCGATGTTGGTGCTGCCGTCGATTACCGCCTCGGGGTGCCTCCAACTGTCCCAGCCGCGCCCCACGCCATGCAAGATAAAGCCCAGCTTCAAACCGTTTTTCACGCCCATGGGAAAGTCTCCTTCGGACATGCGCTACGCAAAGATCCGGCTGGCCGCGAACGAGTTTTCCTTGGTCTTGATTGAATAATACACATAATGATCACCAGTTATCCTGCCATGGGGCGGCGAATATCGACCGGTCCTAGAAACGCGTCCGGAGAGTCACGCCATAGGTTCGCGGATCCCCCAATGTGCCGGTGATCGCCCCGATATTGGCGGCTGACAGGCTCTGGAAATAATCCTTGTCGAAGAGGTTGCGGCCCCACAACTGCAGGTCCAGCGCTCCATCCAAAGCTCGTACGCCGATGCGCGCGTTGAGCAGGCTGTAGCCGGGAATCAGCGAATAGCGCGACAGGCTCGCCGTCGTGTAGAAGTTGGAGCGATAGCTGAAATCAGCGCCGGCATAGACCTCCGCGTCATGTCCCAGGCGATTGCCGATTGCAGCCTTGGCCTCGCCGCCGGCGGAGAAGGCCCATTTCGATACGCCCGGCAATCTGTCGCCCGACAGATTGCAGGACACGATGCCCGTCGTCTCGATCGGACAAGGTGCGTTGGGATAGCTCACATATTGCGCGTCGGTATAGGTGCCCGAGCCATAGAGCGACAGCCATGCGGCGGGGACGAGGCGAATGTCTCCCTCGAACCCGCGCGTGCGCACCTTGCCCACATTGGTGAAGTAGGAGATGTTGTTGCGATCCGGAGCGGTATCGACGATCGTCGTCTGATAATCGCTGACGTCGGTCCAGAAGCCGGCGAGGTTCACCGTCAGCTTGCCGCCCGACCAACTGGTCTTCAGTCCCAGTTCATAGCTGTCGATGGTTTCCGGCTTGATGACAGGATCGACGGCGAACTGGCCGGTCGTGACGATATTGGCAAGGTTCAGCCCGCCGAACTTGTTTCCACGTCCATAGGTGGCGTAGAGCAATGCGTCCGGCGTCATTTTCCAGGACAGCGTCGCCTGACCCGACAAGCGGCCTTCCTTCGTCTTCGCCTCATAATGGTTGGCGACGCCGTATCGCGCGCGGATCGCCTGCGCGGCAGCCTGCTGCGCGGTCGTCAAACCGCTCAGATCGGCGCCCGTCGCCTCCTGATCGAACCAGCCGCTCTTGGTTTCATAGGTGTAGCGCAGGCCGGTGGTGAGGTCGATCGTCGGCGTGACGTGCCAGATCGTCTGGCCGAATGCGGCGTAGCTGTTCGTCACGGGCTTCGAATGGCTGAGAACGGTATAATTGTTGAGTGCCGCCGCCCCGACAGCCGGATCGACCGTGGGCGCCAGGAACCAGGGCGCCGCGTTCGCGCCATAGGCATTGAGCGCTTCCGCCTTGATCGACTGCCACAGATAATAGAGGCCGGCGATATAGTCGACTTTGCGCTCACCCTCGGAAGCGATGCGCAACTCCTGACTGAACTGCTGCTGGTTGTTGCTCTGGTGAAAATCCCGGCCAGCATCCAGACGGGTGCTGTCGCCATCATTGTGCGGATACCAGTCCCACCGACGCCAGGAAGTGACGGAGGTCAGGGAATGTCCCTGCAAGGCGAGGTCCGCGATGGCGGACACGCCGCGCTGGCGCATCTTGTATCGGGGATTGCCATCCATATCGACGATGCGCTCGCCCGGCGCATCTGCAACGACCGGCACGCCGAGCCGGGCAGTCCGATCGGTATAGTTGTTCGCGAAATTGACGCCATTGTCATAGGTGCGGATGACGCCGGTCAAGACGGCCGCCGCAGTCTGCTGTTTCTGGAAGCCATAATCGCCGATCAGCCGCAGCTTGAAATTGTCGGTCGGCGTGAACAGCAACTGTCCGCGCAGGCCGAAATCATGATAATCCTGTGTCCTGCTGTCGTCATAGCGATTGGTGACATAGCCGTCCCGATCCGTCTTGGAGACATAGATGCGGGCCGCGAGCTTGTCGTCGACCAGCGCGCCGCTCGCATAGGCGTGCAACTGACGGAAATCATAATTGCCATAGGTCAGATCGCCGCCGATCTCCGGCTCGAAAGTCGGTGATTTGGTGGTGATGACGACCGCGCCCGCCGATGTATTCTTGCCGAAGAGGGTGCCCTGCGGGCCACGCAGAACCTCGATCCGCTCAATGTCGGCGAGATCGAAGACCGCCTGGCCGGGCCGGGCGAGATAGACCTGGTCCATGTAGACGCCGACCGCCGGCTCCAGCCCGTCATTGTAAACGGAGACGTTGTTGCCGAGGCCGCGGATGTTGATGCTGGTGTTGCGCGGATTGGTCACCGTCACCACGAGGCTGGGGCTGAGGGCCTGAAGATCGCGCAGATTGTAGGTCCGCGTAGCTTCGATCTGCTCGCCGCCATAGCTGTTCGCGGCGACGGGCACGTCCTGGATTTTCTCGTTCCGGCGCCGGGCAGTGATGATGATTGCGCTGCCGGCATCAGCGGAATCGACAGCGTCGACGGCTGCCATGTCGGCGGCGGCTTCGCGCTCCGCCGCCTGGGTCTGCGGCGACGTTGCGGCGAGAATGATGGCGAGGGCAAGCGGAGATGCAGTGTGACGGATAGACATGAAACCCCTTTTTTCATGACGACGATGACGGTTGAGTCTTTCTCAACGGAACGACTAGAGAATTATCTGGACATATGGCGAGACAGTTTTTCTATCGATGCAGTAGACAATAGATTGTTTCGGAATCGCGCGATGTCCGCTTAGGTCCGGCGGGCAATTTCTCTTTCGGTTCCGGAGATCGGCTATGAATAAGATGTTGAAATTATCCGCCTTTCTGACGGCGACCGCGCTTGCCGTCGTCGCTGCGCCGGTGGTGCGGGCGGCGCCGGCGGCCGATCCCGTCGCTGCGCCGGGTGCGACTCAGCGTCAGCCCAACTTCCTTGTCATCGTCGCCGACGACCTTGGCTGGTCCGATCTGGGAGCCTTTGGCGGCGAGATTCAGACCCCCAATCTGGACGCCATCGCCAATGCCGGGGTGCGCTTCACCGGCTTTCACACCGCGCCGACCTGCTCGCCCACCCGCTCCATGCTGCTGAGCGGCGTCGACAATCATCAGGCCGGCGTGGGTTCGATGGCCGAAACCCTCCAGCCCAACCAGATCGGCCAGCCCGGCTATGAAGGCTATCTCAACGACCGGGTCGCCTCTATCGCCGAACTGCTGCATCAGGGCGGCTATCGCACGCTCATGTCCGGCAAATGGCATCTGGGCCTGACGCCCGAGCGCGGCCCGGCCGCGCGCGGGTTCGAGCGTTCCTATGCGTTGCTCCAGGGGCTGGGCAATCATTTCGGCGCCGACCAGAACAAGGCATGGGCGGCGATCGGCGGCGCATCCACCTATCGCGACAATGGCAGGATCGTGAAATATCCCAAGGGACGTTATTCGGCCGATTATTTCACCGACCGGCTGATCGGCTTCCTGGAGGAAGGCGCGAAGGACCAGCGGCCCTTCTTCGCCTATCTGCCCTACACCACGCCGCACTGGCCGATGCAGGCGCCGGCGGAAACGATCGCCAAATATAAGGGCCGCTATGACGCGGGCTATGAAGCATTGCGCGACGCGCGGCTGGCGCGGCAGAAGCAATTGGGCCTCGTCCCCGTCGACCTGAAGCCGCACGACTGGGAGGGCGTGAAGCCCTGGGCCTCGCTCAGCGCCGACGAAAAGGCCATCGAAGCGCGCAAGATGGAAGTCTATGCCGCAATGGTCGATCGCATGGACCAGAATGTCGGCCGCGTGGTGGAGGTGCTCAAGAAGCTGGGCCGCTATGACGATACGGTCATCATCTTCCTCGCCGACAACGGGCCGGAGGGCAATGTGATCGAGGCACCCTTCCAGGCGGCGCTGAAGCCCGACAAGCTGCCCGCGCTCAAGATCGACAACAGCCTCGACAATATCGGAAAGGCTTCCTCCTATGTCGGCTACGGCCCCGGCTGGGCGCAGGCGAACAGTTCGCCGTCCTGGCTGGTGAAGAGCTATCCGACCGAGGGCGGCACCCGCGTCACCGCTTTCGCCGCCGGGCGCGGCGTCGCAGGGCGGCGGATCGCGGGCGGCCTGTTCAGCGTCACCGACGTCGCGCCGACCCTGCTGGACCTCGCCGGGCTGCAACAGCCCGCGACCTTCGCCGGCCATGCGATCCTGCCCTTCCAGGGGCATAGCCTGGTGCCGGTGCTGACCGGCGGGCAGGCGGAAGTGCGCCAGCCGACCGAAGCGGTCGGGACCGAACTTTTCTACCGCCGCGCGCTGCGCAAGGGCGACTGGAAGGCGGTCTATCTGCCGACGTCGAGCAGCGCCTATCCGCGCAACAGCGTCGGCACCGGCGTCTGGCAATTGTTCAACGTCGCCCAGGATCCGGCCGAAGCCCATGATCTGGCAGCGGCCGAACCAGCGAAACTCAAGGAGCTGGTCGCCGACTGGGACAGCTATGCCAAGGACAAGGGCGTGGTCCTGCCACCGCCCGAAGCCGCCAAGCCGGAAGGCGCGGCAAAGCCATGAGCCATGGACGGCGGCGTGCGGGAGCATTCGCGGCCTGCGCGATTGCGCTGCTGGGCGCCGCGCCGCCGCCTGCCGCCGGTCCGGGTCCACGCTGCGACGCGCAGGACGGCCGCGTGCTGGTGCCGGCCGGGACGGTGCTGCTGGGCGAGGATGGAGATGGGCGGCCGGGCCAGGCGGTTGCCGTCCCCGCCTTCTGGATCGACCGGCATGAAGTGACCAATCGCCAGTTCGCCGCCTTCGTCGCCGCCACCGGCTATCGCACCGCCGCTGAGCAGGAAGGGGGGTCGGCCGTCTTCGTCCAGCCGACCGGTCCGGTTGACCTCAACAATGCCGGCAATTGGTGGCGCTATCGGCAGCGGGCGGACTGGCGCCATCCCGACGGCCCCGGCAGCGACATTGCGGGCCGGGAGGACTGGCCCGTCGTCCACGTCAATTACCAGGATGCCGCCGCCTATGCCCGTTGGGCCGGGGCGGCCCTGCCGGATGAAGCGCAATGGGAAAGGGCGGCGCGGGGCGATCAGTCCGGCCCGCGCGATCCGCGTAGCTGGGCCTATGATGGCGAAGGGCATCCGACCGCCAATAGCTGGCAGGGCGTGTTCCCGGTCCGCGATACCGGCCAGGACGGCCATGTCGGCTTGGCGCCGGTGGGCTGCTTTGATGGTAACGGCTTCGGCCTGCACGACATGGTCGGCAATGTCTGGGAATGGACCAGCGAAATGCGCGGCGGCAACGGACTGATCAAGGGCGGCTCCTATCTCTGCGCGATGAACTATTGCGCCAATTTCAGGCCCGCCGCTTTCCAGGCCCAGGAACTGGACCTTGGCACGTCCCATATCGGGTTCAGGACGATCGCAACAGAGCCGGACCCATCCAGCTGAAAACCGGAACAGGCTGACCGGGATGGCGCACGTCCTCGCTGCCAGTGTTAGGCAGCGTGGACAAATTCAAGACTTGCCGGACTGAGTGATTTGGGTGGGGCGCGGACAGTCCGGTTTTCTTTCACCCGTTCGCCCTGAGCTTGTCGAAGGGCTTCACTTCTTCTTCAGAACCGTGGCCCCAAAAGAAAAGTAAAGGGCTTCGACAAGCTCAGCCCGAACGGGTTTCTTTGGTCCGCTCATGGCCATTTCCCGACATTCCGAATTTGTCCACGCTGCCTAATCAGTCCCAGCCCCTCATTGGTTTCGACCAACTGCGCCGCGCCACTGTGCTGCCGCTCGCCCCTTCGGCCGTAAGCGACGGCCGCCAGATACTCTCGACCGGCCATCCGCCTGGACCCTCGTAAACATAAATCAAAATTTATATTTATACTGCACTTGTTTGAAGAGAAATTTATTTCAGTGTTACATCGTATTTCTTATTTCTACTTGAGAATAACCTATGTTGACTGGAACAGTTTGCGATCAGGGAAGTTTAAGCCAGCCCGACGCGGTCGCCTCGCGACGCGCAAGAACTGGAGACATCATGAAGGAGATCGAACTGCCGCAGGCCGCGCCTCGTGAGGAGGCCGGCCATGTTCGTGCGCTGACCATATTGGAGCGCAGCATCTATCGCGGCCCGCATTTCTTCAGCAATCGGCCGATGATCCGGATCCAGGTCGATCTCGGCACGCTCGAAGAATGGCCCACCGATCGGCTGCCCTTGTTCGCGGACCATCTGATGACTTTGCTTCCGGGCCTTGCCGCGCATGGATGCAGCTACCAGGAGCCTGGCGGCCTTGTCCGCCGCCTGCAATCGGGAACATGGCTTGGCCATGTCATCGAACATGTCGCGCTGGAACTTCAGTGCCTCGCCGGCGCCAGGGTGACGCGTGGCAAGACCCGCTCGGTGAAGGGCCGGCCTGGGGTGTATAATATCCTCTATGCCTATCAGGATGAGGAGGCAGGGCTTGAGGCGGGTGCGTGCGCCATCGCGCTTGTCCTCTCGCTCGTGCCGGAGGGGCTGCGCGGCATCGCGGGCGTCCGGCGCCTGGGAACCTCCCTTCCCCCCGATCCGCGGAATGTCGGGGCCATGGTGGAGACGCTTCGCGCCATTATGCGCCGCAACGGCCTTGGACCCACGACCGCCGCTCTGGTGCGAGCGGCAGAACGGCGCGGCATCCCCGTGGTGCGCCTCAACGACCAGAGCCTCATACAGCTTGGCCTCGGCAGCCGCCAAAAGCGGATCAGGGCCAGCATTACCGGCGACACCTCGCAGGTCGCGGTGGACATCGCCGGGGACAAGAACCTCACCAAGCGGCTGTTGGACGAAGCCGGCCTGCCCGTCCCCCGCGGCGGCCTGTTCCGCGACGTGGACGCAGCGCTCGCCGAAACGAAACGCCTGGGCTGGCCTCTCGTCATCAAGCCGCTCGACGGCAACCACGGCCGGGGCGTCACCACCGGCATCCGCGATGAGGTCGCCTTCCGTGCTGCCTTCGATCGCGCCCTGCGGCATGGCCGGCGCGTCATCGTCGAACAGCAGCTTCCCGGCCAGGACCACCGCCTGCTGGTGATCGGCGGCAAGCTGGTCGCGGTCGCGGAGCGCCGTCCCGCCCATGTCGTGGGCGACGGCAGCCTCACCATTGCTCAACTGATCGAGGAAGTGAACCGCGATCCGCGCCGGGGAACGGGGCATGAGGATATGCTCACCCGCATTGTGCCCGATGACGCGATGGCGGCGCTGCTCGCCCGCGCCGGCCGTAATCTCGACACGGTTCCCGCGCGTGGAGAAACGGTCCAGCTACGCGACACCGCCAATCTCTCCACTGGCGGCACTGCCGTTGACCGCACCGACGACATCCACCCCCTCAACCGCCTGATCGCCGAGCAGGCGGCGGCAACGGTCGGACTGGACGTCTGCGGCATCGACTTCCTCTCGCCCGACATCAGCCGGCCGGTCAGCGAAACCGGCGGCGGCATTGTCGAGGTAAACGCCGCGCCCGGCTTCCGCATGCATCTTGAACCCTCATCGGGCCCGCCGCGCGATGTCGCCGCTCCCGTCATCGACGCGCTCTTTCCCCCCGGTCGCCGCAGCCGGATTCCGATCTTCGCCATCACCGGCACCAACGGCAAGTCGACCACCGTCCGCATGGTCGAGCGCGTGCTGAGCCGCCATGGCCTGAACGTCGGCATGACAACGACCTCCGGCATCCATGTCGGCGGCCAACTGCTGAAGGCCTCCGACGCCAGCGGCCCGCGCAGCGCCCGCTCGATCCTGCGCAACCCGACCGTGGATGCCGCCGTCCTGGAAACCGCGCGCGGCGGCATCCTCCGCGAAGGGCTGGGCTTTGACGGGGCGGATGTGGGAGCGGTTCTCAACGTGACTCCCGATCATCTTGGCCTCAAGGGCATCGACACGCTGGAGGATCTGGCGAACGTCAAGGCGGTCGTCGTCGAAAGCGTCGCCCGGCGCGGCTACTCGGTCCTCAATGCCGACGATCCCATGTGCGTGCGGATCGCCCGGCACGCACGGGGCACGCTCGTCTGGTTCTCGCTCCATGGCGGCGACCGCATGCCGGAACCGCTGCGCCGACATATCGAGGCAGGCAGCATCGCCCTCATGCGGGAGCCAGGACCGGATGGCGGCATGCTCGTCATCCACCATCAGGGCGAACGCATTGACCTTATACCCGCCGCTCATATTCCCGTGACCCTGAACGGCATTGCCGATTTCAACATCGCCAACGCTCTCGCCGCCGCCGCGATGTGCTTTGTCCATGGCGTTCCGGTCGACACCATTCGGGAAAGCCTGGCGACGTTCACCAATTCCTTTTCAGACTCTCCGGGACGCCTCAACATCCGCGACGCGCACGGTCGCCGCTTCATCCTCGACTATGCTCATAATCCCGCAGGCCTCACCGCCCTCGGCCAGGTCGTCGATGCCCTTCGGGGCCGCCACCGCCGCGTCATCGGCATGGTCAGCATCCCTGGAGACCGGCGCGACAGCGACATCATCGACATGGGCGGGATTGCAGCGGCGATCTTCGACGAGATCATCTTCCGCGAAGCCCCCGACGGTCGGGGACGGCCGCCGGGAGAAACCAACGGCCTGATGTCCGAGGGAGCGTTGCGCGCAGGCGCTCCGGCCGAGCGGGTCCACCGCATTGTCGACGAGTTGGAGGCGGTGCAGGCCACGCTCAAGCTGGGCCGGCCGGGCGACCTTCTCGTCATCCTGCCGACCTCTGTCGGTCAGGTCTGGCAGCAGGTGCTGGACTACGCCCCCGACGACATCCCCACGGCGCCCGCCCGGAAGCCCGCCCATGTCTGAAGCAAGCTGGGCCATCATCGTCCATGGTGGGGCAAAGACGATCAAGAGCGCGCTGCACCAGCGCAACCGCGACGGCTGCCTCGCGGCAGCCGAAGCCGGCGCTGCCTTGCTGCAACAGGGCGGCAGCGCACTCGCGGCTGCCGAAGCGGCGGTTAGGGTGTTGGAAGACAATCCGCTGTTCAATGCCGGTTTCGGCTCCGTGCTCAACGCCGATGGCGAGGTGGAGATGGACGCGGCCGTCATGAGCGGCGCGGACCTGGCCCTGGGCGCCGTCGCCGGAGTGCGGCGCATTCGCAACCCCGTCTCGCTGGCAGCGGCCCTTCTGCCTGAAAGACCGGCTTTTCTCGGCGCGGAAGGCGCGGAACGCTTTGCAAGCTCGCGGGGGATCGATCTCTGCGACCCTCGCGAGATGATCGCCAGCGATCGGCTGGCCTCCGAATATGCCAAAGCCCATGACACGGTCGGCTGCGTCGCGCTCGACCTGCACGGCCATGTCGTCGCCGCCACCTCCACCGGAGGACTTCCCGGCAAGCATCCAGGCCGAATCGGAGACTCCCCTGTTCCGGGCTGCGGCCTCTATGCCGACGATCGGTTGGGCGGCGTCGCCTTTTCGGGCGATGGCGAAAGCATCCTGCGCACCATGCTTGCCGCCCATGTCATGCAGGCGCTCACAACCTGTCCGGCCGGCATCGCGGCGGAAATGGCCTTGAGCCAGGTTAGGCGCGTCGGCGGAGAGGCCGGCGCAATCGTCATCGACGCCAGAGGCCGTTTCGGCATCGCCCATAACAGCGACCACTTCGCCATAGCGCTGCACCGCAGCGGCTGGAGCGAAGGAACAGGCGCGATCCATCGCAACGAAGTGGAGACGTTACTTGACGAATGACCGCGCGGGACCGCTCATCATCATAGGCGGCCGAGAGGATAAGGAGGGCGAGAAGCTGATCCTGCGCGAGGTCGCCGACCGCGTGGGGGACGGCAAGCTCGTCATCGCCACCGTCGCCAGCCATCAGCCCGAAGGCTATTTCGACGCCTATGTAAAGGCGTTCGGGGATCTGGGCGTCCACGATCTCGCCGAACTCTATGTCCATGAACGGAGCGAGACGCTGGAGGCCAAAGCCGCCGACATGCTGGAAGACGCCGCCGGCATCTTCTTCACCGGCGGGGATCAGTTGCGCATAGCCAGTCAGATCGGTGACACGCCGGTGGAAAGGATGGTCCGCCGCCTCCACCTGCGCGGCGGCGTGGTGGCGGGTACGTCCGCAGGCGCTTCCGTCATGAGCGAGACCATGCTGGTGCGCGGATCGAGCCAGGAATCGCACCGCATTGGCGATCTTCACATGGCGCCGGGCCTTGGCCTGATCCGCGACGTCATCATCGACCAGCATTTCGCCGAGCGCGGTCGCATCGGCCGACTGCTTGGCGCCGTCGCCCAAAACCCGCGGGTCCTGGGCATCGGCATCGACGAGGACACGGCAATCATCCTGGAAGGCGGCAGCTTCAGGGTGCACGGATCGGGCGCCGTCTATGTCGTCGACGGCGCGGGCATCACCCATTCCAACATCGCCGAGGCGAGCCCGGAACGCACATTGTCCATTCATGATGTGCGGCTGCATGGCCTCAGCGATGGCGACGGCTATGATTTGAAAAGGCGAACGCCTCTCCACCCGGGGAAACTCTGAAAAGGACGCCGCCGGCTGATCCACATGCTTAGGCCGTAAACTCATAAATGGCGCCTCGAACGCGCCATTTATGAGTTTACGGCTTAGGTCGTGTGGACGAATTCAAGACTTGCCGGACTGAGTGACTTGGGTGCCTAGCGGACGCTTCCTCTATTCGTCACCCCGGACTTGATCCGGGGTCCCGCTGCCTTGGACGAGGCGGGCACTCAGACAAGAAAGCGGGACCCCGGATCAAGTCCGGGGTGACGGTGGGGCAATGACCGAAATTGGCCATTTCACAACATTTTCGAATTTGTCCACGCTGTCTAGCTACGCTCCGCTCCGGCTCGCGAAAGCAGCCATTTTCGGCTCGACATCTTCTGAATGTCGATACGGCCCAGGACCGATCGACGGCACTGACGCTGCCGATCCGAGAGTATCGCCAATCTGCAAGCCCTCCGGCGCGATATTGCCCGTGAGGATGCCGTTCCGCGTCACGCGCTCCAGGTTGCCGTAGGTGCAAGATCCTTAAAATAGCAGCTTGACGCTATCGGACTGCGACTATATCTGTATATACAGATAAAAGGAGGGGTAGGCGATGCTGGACGTTGCCGGAAATCGATATGGCCAAGGGAGAGGCGGTGAACAAAGGTAACCCAAGCTGGGGACTCATGCCGCTGTGGCTGTCGTTGCTGAAGCAGGGCGCGGATCGGAAGTTCCTCTGAGATGATGGCTCATCGCAATGCTTTCGGTCCTGGCAGATGTGCGGGCAGCAGGCTGACATAGCAGGGCCGTGTGCAAAAGCATGGCTGTTCCGGGCGTGCAGATGTTTCGCTGCCCCGTCCATTCAAAGCTTGGGTGATTCCATGACAGAATTCGTCAAAGTCCAACTTCATGGCGGCATTTGTACCGCAACGCTGGCGAGAGCTGGAGAAGGGGAACGCGCTGACCGCGGCCAAGCGACCTGGTAGGCGCCGCCTTTCTACATAAATTACCTGTATATACATGTAATTTATGTACGACAATATAAGAATTTGATGAAAGACGAGGGGAGAGAGATATCATGATTGCTGACGTAAAACGCAAGCTGCTGCATGGGTCCGCATTTTGCCTGGCCCTGCTTACGGCAGGGGGGCATGCGGCCGCCCAAATTCCTGACGCAGTGAGCCAGGAGGCGCCTGCTCAGGACGGCCAGAATGAGGGGGGGCTGCAGGAAATCATCGTCACGGCGCAGACCCGCGCGCAGAAGCTGCAGGAGGTTCCGATCTCCGTGGTGGCCGTGCAGGGTACCGATCTTGCGACGAAAGCCGTCATTCGCCCGATCGATCTTCAGATCGCCGCGCCCGGCTTCACCGCCACGGAGACGGCGTTCGCGACGCAATTCTTCATCCGCGGCATCGGTTCCGGCCTGAATGCCGGGTTCGAGCAGTCGGTCGGCCTCTATGTCGATGGCGTCCATCTGCCGCGGTCGCTCCAGACCCGCATACCGTTCCTGGACGTGGACCGGGTCGAAGTGTTGAGGGGACCGCAATCCATCCTGCTCGGCAAGAACGCCATTGCCGGGGCCTTGAACGTGACGACGGCCAAACCCACGCAGGATTTTTTCGGCCGCCTCACCTCGTCTTACGAGTTCAACGCCAATGAATTGGGTCTGGAGGGGGCTGTCTCCGGCCCCATCACGGATACGATTCGCGTCCGCGTGGCCGGCAAATATCGCAGCAGCGACGGCTATATCAGGAACCTGACTCTCAACCGGCTCGAACCGGCGAGAGACGAAGCTGCCATTCGCGTGACAGCGGACATCGACGTCACCCAAGACCTCCAGCTTTCCTTCAAGAGCGAATACAACCAGTTCAATACAGATGGCAAAGCCATGGAGATATATGGCGAGGAACCTGCAAAAGCGGGGCCTTTTGCCGGGCTCACTTATGCCCAGGTGCTCGTCAACGTGTTCCACCTCGATCCTACGCTTCTCGACAACCGGATCGACGGCCGCCGGACGTCCGACGGCGAGAAAAGCCGGGCCCACGCCACCGCCAACGTCCTGACGCTGAACTGGCAGACGGGCGGATACACCCTGCGTTCGACCACGGCCTACACGACCGCCCTCGCGGACGATGACGCGATCAATCCGGATCTGCTGGGGGCACGGATCATCACCGGCCATATCCACGACAAGTACACGCAGTTCAGCCAGGAGCTCCGGCTGATTTCGCCCAAATTCGACAGTTTCGACTTTATCGCGGGCGCCTATTACGCCAATGGCCTGCAGCGTTATCGTCAGGCCGTCGGGTTCCCCTCGGATTCGACGTTCGTCACGATCGTGAATGCGCGCCAGCCGGGTGCCGGCACGCTGGTGGCCAATACCTGGATCAACCGGCGGGTGAGGGTGGAGGCGGACACTTTCTCCGCCTTCGGCCAGTTGAACTGGAGGCCGATATCCGATGTTACGGTCCAGCTCGGCGGCCGTCTGAGCTACAGCAAGATCCAGGGCTCGAAGATCCTCACTGTCGAACCGATAGGCGGCGGAGCGCTTCCGGCCGCCCAGGTCAATGCGCCCCTGGTCTATGCGCAGGTTCTGGCGGCGTCGTCCTCCAATCTCGCCGGGCTGGGAGCGGCCGGGAATGCGATGATCAACCGCCTCGGCGAATTCCCCGTCGCCGGGACGAGGCGGGAAACGCGATTCACGCCCGACGTGAAGATCCTGTACCGGCCGACTCCGCAAGTCATGCTTTATGCGGGCTATGCGCGTGGTCAAAAGAGCGGCGGGTTCGATTTCGCCGCCAACAACAGGTTGACTTATCCGACCGCGCGCGATGCCTTCGAATTTGACGACGAAAAGGCACAGAATTTCGAGGTCGGCAGCAAGATGTCGCTGCTCGGAGGACGTGCCGAACTCAATCTCGCAGCTTACTACACCAAGCTCACGAACCTGCAGATCTCCATCTTCGACGGCCGTTTGGGTTTCAATGTCGGCAATGCCGCAAGCGCGCGGGCGCAGGGGATCGAGGCCAATGGGCGGATGCAGTTGGGACGGCACTTTACGCTGTCGACCGGCGTCAACTATACGGATTTCAAATATCTCCGCTTCCCCAATGGCCAATGCTATTTCGGACAGACGCCCACCGTGGACGGCAATGGCGACGGGGTGCCGGAATTTTGCGACTATAAAGGAAAATCCAGCCAGTTGACGTCAAAGGTTACAGCCAATGCCAGCCTGACATCGGTCTTTCCGATATTCGATGGCTACCAGATCGGCACGACGGCCGAGGTCTTCTATGCGAGCGCCTATGACGCGGCGGCCAATTACGACCCTGCCGGTCGGCAGGCCAAATATGCCTTGCTCAACATGCGCGTCGGAGTCGGTCCGGAGAACGGGTCCTGGGAATTGGCTTTCGTCGGCAGGAACCTTACCGACAAGCAGGTTTTCCAGTTTGTCGGGGATACTGCAATCGCGGCCACCGTTGCGCAGGCCAAGTCGAACTACGCCATCCTTTCACAGGGTCGGACGCTGGCCATTCAATTGAACGCAAAGTTCTGAACAAAATAATCCAAAAAGGAATTACAATGGACGCTCGAAAACTGTTCAATCTTGAAGGAAAAACCGCCCTCATTACCGGAGGGACGCGTGGAATCGGGTTCATGATCGCCCAGGGTCTCGTTCAAGTTGGGGTCAAGACCTATGTCACGTCGCGAAAGGCCGAAACCTGTGAGGAAGCCGAGGCGGAGCTTCGCAAGATTGGCGAAGCCTACGCCATACCCGCCGACGTCGCCGATGCGGATCAGGTCGCTGCCCTGGCCGCGGAATTCTCCCGGCGCGAGGACAAGCTGCACATCCTGGTCAACAATGCGGGTACCTCCTGGGGCGAGCCGTTCGACCAGTTTCCGCAATCGGGCTGGGACAAGGTCATGCATCTGAACCTCGGCGCGGTCTTCTTCTTGACGCAGAAGCTCGCTCCGTTGCTGCGGAACGCCGCGACATCAGATGATCCGGCGCGGGTCATCAACATCGGTTCGGTCGACGGCCTGACCGCGCCGGCGGTCGAAAATTATCCCTATTCCGCCAGCAAGGCGGCGGTGCATCATCTCACCCGCCACTTGGCCCGGTTCCTCGCCGAATCCCATATCAACGTCAATGCCATCGCCCCCGGACCGTTCCCGACCAAAATGACCGAGTGGCTGCTCCAGGAACATGGGGAGGAAATCAATTCGATGATCCCGCGTCGACGCACCGGCACGCCCGGCGATGCGGCAGGGACCACCATATTCCTCGCCTCTCCCGCATCCTCCTACATCACCGGCGCAGTCATTCCGCTGGACGGCGGCTTCTCCACCACCCGGTGAGGCAGCGCCTCAATCAAGCCCGGCACCAAATTCGTTGAGCATTTGAAGGAACAGACATGCGCGACGCAGTAATCGTCTCCACCGCCCGCACGCCGATTGGGAAGGCATATCGCGGCGCTTTCAACAATCTTCCCGCTCCGACGCTTGCCAGCCATGCGATCAGCGCAGCGGTCAGCAGGGCAAAGTTGGATCCCGCGGACATCGACGACTGCATCATGGGCAGTGCATTGCAGCAGGGGAGCCAGGCCACGATCGGTCGGAACGCGGCGCTGCGCGCTGGCCTTCCGGTCACGGTCGCGGGCATGTCGATAGACCGGCAGTGCGCATCCGGCCTGATGGCGATTGCGACCGCCGCCAAGCAGATCATCGTCGATCGCATGGACATCGTGGTGGCAGGGGGCGTGGAGTCGATCTCATTGGTCCAGACCGACGCCCTTCGCGTCGACGAAGACCCGGAATTGGTCGCGCTTCATGGCGATGCCTACATCGCCATGATCGACACGGCGGAAAATGTCGCACGGCGCTATGGCGTCAGCCGCGCGGCCCAGGACGAATATTCGCTCCAGTCGCAACAGCGCACCGCCGCGGCACAGGCCGCTGGTCTGTTCCAGGACGAGATCGTGCCCGTGACCGCGACAATGATCGTGACGGACAAGGCGACTGGAGAAAAGACGTCCAGGATCGTCACTCTCACGCAGGATGAAGGAAATCGCGCCGACACCACTCTTGAGGGGCTTGCCGGTCTGAAGCCGGTCCGCGGGCCCGACGCCTTCATCACCGCCGGCAATGCCAGCCAGTTGTCGGACGGTGCGTCCGCATCGGTGCTGATGGAGCGCCAGGTCGCCGAGGAGCGGGGACTGCAACCGCTTGGACGCTATCTCGGAATGGCCGTTGCAGGCACTGAGCCCGATGAAATGGGGATAGGGCCCGTGTTCGCCATTCCCAAACTCCTCGATCGCTTCGGCCTCGGCATCGGCGACATCGGCCTTTGGGAATTGAACGAGGCCTTTGCAAGCCAGGTCCTCTACTGCCGCGACGCGCTGGGCCTGCCCAATGACCGCCTCAACGTGAATGGAGGGGGCATCTCCATCGGCCATCCTTATGGTATGACGGGTGCCCGGTTAGTGGGTCATGCGCTGCTCGAAGGGCGGCGGCGCGGCGAGAAATATGTCGTCATCACCATGTGCGTCGGAGGCGGCATGGGGGCGGCCGGACTGTTCGAAGTGCTGTAAAGACAACGGGACGGTTGACTGCCTGATTTTTAGCTGTATATACATGCAATTATGCGTGATGTAGATGCTTCGCTTCTCTCCGCCCAACATGGGCTTGACTGCACTTGCTTCAGGTTGCGGCAGGCAACGCGCCGCGTATCCCAGATCTACGACAGTTATCTGGGCGAACTGGATCTCAAGAACACCCAGTTCACGCTGCTTGCACACCTCACCTTGAAGGAGTTTACCATCGGGGAACTGGCGGACTGGATGGTCATCGACCCCACGACGCTCAATCGCAATCTGCGATATCTCCAGGAGCGCGGTCTTATTGAGAGCGCGCCCGGCGAACGTGACCGGCGGGAACGTTGCCTCAAGGCAACCCCTGCCGGTCGCGATCTCTACAAGCAGGCGGTCCCGTACTGGAAGGCGGCGCAGGCTGCCATACGGAAGGCGCTGAGCAGGGAGACGAGCGACCAACTCCATTCGGTGTTGTTGCATGCAAGCAAGCTCGATCTGCCCGAAGAGGCTGTGATCGCCCAGAATTGATCGACATTCGGCCCTCTCGGGCTGCCAATGGCTTTTCCTGTGTTTCCAGTGTTCGCCCGCTTTGTCCCCGCGGCGCTGGACCGTCTACCGCGTCCGCTCTTTGACTGAGCGCGGCTCGTTCCAGACTGTGGCGGGAGTTGCGTCGAGTCGCCGAAGCATCTTCAACGCAGGGACGAGTTGTGAAGCGTTCCGGCCAAGTCTTCGCCGGATTCCAAGGCAATGCTAGGCCGCGTGGACAAATTCGGAATGTCGGGAAAAGGCCAATGGCGGACATCAGTTTCCGTCACCCCGGACTTGATCCGGGGTCCCGCTGCCTTGGGATAGGCGTGCACTTGGAAGAAAGCGGGACCCCGGATCAAGTCCGGGGTGACGAATAGGGGGGCGTCCGCTCTCCACTCAAATCACTCAGTCCGGCAAGTCTTGAATTTGTCCACGCTGCCTAGGGTATGGAGCTTGCGCGCGGGACTTGACCATTTTACGGTTTCCGTCCCCGTTGATTTCGTGAAGCATGGCCCGGCCATAGCTGCAATTTGCACCGCCTTGGGAGTCTGCGCGCTGATCTGATGCGACCTGCGCAAAAGTCCGATTCCATCAAATCCGAGAGCCGGTTCAACCCTCCCAGAAATCGGCTTGACTTGATCGGCGGGCAGATGCATGCACCTACAGGCATTTTATCTGTATATACAGATATATTGAAATCGGGAGAGACGACATGTCTGAGTTTTGTACTTTTGAGCTCGATGGGAATGTCGGCGTGCTTACCTTCGCCAACGCCCCACTCAACCTCATCACCTTTCCGCTGATGGACCTGTTTGACGAAGCGCTGAACCAGGCGGCTCTGTCGGACATGCGCGCCCTTATCGTGCGGAGCGAGGGCCCTCACTTCTGCGCCGGCGCCGACGTCAAGATGTTCCTCGATCGGTCGGAGGCCTATGCCCGCCACCAGTTCAGCCGCGCGCTCCCGCTGATCATTCAGCGCCTGGAGGAGCTCCCCGTTCCCGTCATTGCACAGGTTCAGGGCTTCTGCTTGGCCGCCGGTCTGGAAATTGCCATGGCCTGCGACATCATCGTCGCGGGCAAAAGCGCGGAATTCGCCCAGGTCGAAGTGCATATCGGCGCTTCCACCTTCCTGGGCGGCATCGAACGCCTTGCCACCCTTTGCGGCGCCAATCGGGCCCGTGAGATCGTTTTTGGCGGCGATCGCTATTCGGCCGAGCAGTTCGAACGCTGGAACATCGTCAATCGCGTGGTCGAGGATGAGCAGCTTGCCGAAAAAACCATGAAATATGCTCGTCGGATCGCGAGCGGTCCGACCCGGGCCCATGCGGTCAGCAAGCGCCTTGTCCGGGCGGCGCTGGACGATGGCGTGCGCGGCGCGGACCGCCTGATCGGCGATATCGCCGCGCCGTTGTTCGAGACCAAGGACATGCAGCATGGCGTGCGCGTCCTGCTTGAGCACGGCTCGCGCAACATGATCGGCAAGGCGAAATTCGAGGGCAACTAAGTCCCCTCGATCTGTGCGGTTCAGGAGGGCGGCCGTGTCGCCCTCCTGCACAATCTCAATGTGGAACATCTGATGACCAGTGCGCTTGCAATACATGACGGCGTTGCCGTCATTGCCTTGGACAATCCGCCTGTAAATGGCCTTTCGCACGCGCTGCGATGCTCCATTGTGGACGCCGTTGCCGAGGTCAACCTCAATGAAAATATCGTGGCAGCCGTCCTTATCGGGGCTGCGCTCCCCTTTTCTGGAGGGGCGGACATCACCGAATTCGGTACGCCGAAAAGCTGGGAACAGCCCGATCTCGTAGCGGTCATAGAGGCGGTTGAAGCCTCGGCGAAGCCTGTGGTGGCCGCCATCGCCGGGGTGGCGCTTGGCGGCGGACTCGAACTGGCATTGGGATGTCACGCGCGCGTCGCCCTTCGCAACGCCCGCGTCGGATTGCCTGAGGTGAAGCTCGGACTTCTTCCGGGCGCGGGCGGCACCCAGCGCCTCCCACGGCTTGTCGGCGTCGAGACCGCACTGGATCTCATTACCAGCGGCCGGCTGCTGCCGGCCGGCGCGGCGGAACTCAAGGGCATGTTCGCTGCGCTCGTCGAGCCGGACGAGGATCTGCTCGAAGTGGCGTCTTCCATCGCCCGCTCGGTCGCGCGTTCCGGCGATCTGCCATCCATCTCCAGCCTGCCGCCAGCGCAGCCGCGACCCGAAATCTTCGATGCCGCCCGCGCTCGGTTGAGCCGATCGGGTGAACGATATCCCGCTTTGCCTGAGATCATCGCCGCCGTCGAGGCGGCAACCGTCCTGGATTTCGCGGCCGGGATGGAGGTCGAGAAGTCCGCGTTCAAGCGGCTTATCGAGACCGACGTCTCCAAGGCCCTGCGCCACGGCTTCCTCGCCGAACGGCGTGCCTCGCACGTCCGGGCGATTGGCGCGGACGTGGGCGTTCGCCGCCTGGACACCGCCGCCGTCATTGGCGCGGGCCTTATGGGGACGGGTATCGCCCAATGCCTGGCGGCTGCGGGTATCGAGGTCACCCTGCTCGAAACCAGCGAGCAGGCCACGGTCCGTTCGGAAAAGAGCGTCGATGACGTCCTTGGCCGTGCGGTGGCCAAGGGGCGCCTGACCGCGAAGCAGGCGGAAGCGCAGAAGGCGCTCATCCGCTGGACCACGGATTATGGCGATCTGCGCAATGTCGATATCGCTATCGAGGCCGTCTTTGAATCGCTCGAAGCAAAGCGCGCGGTTTTCGAGGAGCTGGACAGGAATCTGCGTCCTGGCGCGATCCTGGCTTCGAATACCTCGACCCTGGATCTCAACGCGATTGCCGCGTTCACGCAGCGGCCGGCCGATGTCGTGGGAACGCATTTCTTCAGTCCCGCGAACGTGATGCGCCTGCTGGAGGTCGTCCGCGGCGACCGGACGGCGCCCGATGTGGTCAAGACAGCGATGCAATTCGGCCGCCGGATCGGCAAGGTCAGCGTCCTGTCCGGCGTCTGCGACGGCTTCATCGGCAATCGCATGGTCGAGGAATATTTCCGCCAGGCGATGTTCCTGGTCGAAGAGGGGGCGCTGCCTTTTGAAGTCGACGAGGCGCTGGAGGAATTCGGCTTCTCCATGGGGCCGTTCAAGGTCGCCGACCTTGCCGGGCTGGATATCGGCTGGTCGATCAGGAAACGGCGCGCGCAGGAACGGCCCGACATGCCCTATTCGCCCGTGCTCGACGGGCTTTGCGAGCAGGGAAGATTCGGCCAGAAGACCAAGGCGGGAGTCTATCTCTATGCCGATGGCCGCACGGCCGTGCGGGATCCGGAGGTTGAACGGTCGATTGCCGCCTTCTCGCAGTCTCAAAATATAGCGCGGCGCGAGATTTCAAAATCCGAAATCGTCGACCGTTGCGTCCTTGCTCTCGTCAACGAAGGCGCGAAGATCCTGGAGGAAGGGATCGCCCAGCGAGCGAGCGATATCGATGTCGTCTACCTCGCTGGATACGGCTTCCCGGACTTCCGCGGCGGACCGATGTTCCATGCCGACAGCGTCGGCCTCGACAAGGTCGTCGAACGCATGACCGTCTTCGAACGGCTCCAGACGCGTGACCCGGCTTTCTGGCGGCCCGCGCCCCTGCTTCAGCACCTCGTTTCAACCCATTCCAACTTTGCGGATTGGACCAATCGGTCCGCCATGGAGAATTTATGACAACCCTGAACTCGAAACTGCTCTCAAGGACGAATCTCGACTTCCTTCTCTATGATTGGCTCGAAGCTGAAGCCATGACCGAACGGGAGCGTTTCGCGGATCACGATCGCGCGACCTTCAGCACGATGATCGATACGGCTGAAAAGATCGCCACCGACTGGTTCGCCAATCACAATGCCAAGGGCGACAAGCACGAGCCCTATATGGAAGATGGAAAGGTCGTGCTGATCCCGGAGATCGCGAAGGCCTATGGCGCCTTCCGCGATGCCGGGTTCCTGGCGACGACCAATGACGCGCAATATGGCGGACTCCAATTGCCCTTCGTCATCGACCGGGCGTGCATCGCCTATTTCCTGGCGGCCAATATCGCGACATCGGGCTACGCCTTCCTTACATGCGCCGCGGCCAATCTTCTGCTGGCCCATGGCACGCCCGAACAGATCGACCGCTTCGCCCTGCCGATGCTGGCCGGGCGCTTCACCGGCACCATGTGCATGTCGGAACCGCAGGCAGGCTCGTCGCTCGGCGACATCCGCACCCGCGCCGAACTTCAGCCTGACGGCAGCTACAGGCTCTTCGGCACGAAGATGTGGATTTCGGGCGGGGATCACGAACTCAGCGAGACAATCGTGCATCTCGTGCTGGCCCGGACGGGTCCGGCCGAACATGGCGTGCGCGGACTGTCGCTGTTCATCGTACCCAAGCACATCGTGCGGGATGGAAATCCGGCGGAGCGCAACGACATCGCGTTGGTCGGGCTCAATCACAAGATGGGCAACCGGGCGACGACCAACTGCGTCCTGAGCCTTGGCGACGGACAATTTGCCGTCGACGGCCAGGCGGGAGCGGTGGGCTATCGCATCGGCGAGGAAAATCGTGGCCTCTCCTACATGTTCCATATGATGAACGAGGCGCGCATCGTCGTTGGCCTGGGCGCGGTGATGCTCGGCTACACCGGCTATCTGCATGCCGTGCAATATGCGCGCGATCGTCCGCAAGGCCGCGCGCTGACCCAGAAGGGCGGCGATCCGGTGGCGATCATCCAGCATGCGGACGTCCGCCAGATGCTGCTTACGCAAAAGGCCTATGTTGAGGGCGGGCTTGCTCTGTGCCTCTACCTGGCAAAGCTGCTGGACGATCAGTCGACAGGCGACGAGGAGACCGCTCGCCGGGCGTATCTGCTTCTCGACCTGCTTACTCCCATCGGCAAATCCTGGCCCGCGAAATGGTGTCTGGAGGCCAATAATCTGGCGATCCAGGTGCATGGCGGCGCCGGTTACACCCATGACTTCCCGGTCGAGCAATTCTATCGCGACAACCGCATCAACGCGATCCATGAGGGCACGCACGGTATCCAGGCGCTTGACCTGCTCGGGCGGAAGGTCCTGAACGGCGAGGCGATAGCTTATCTGGATTCCGTGATCGATGACCGCTGCACTTCTGCGGCCCGCAGTGCCAATCCGGACACGCAGGAGTGGGCGAAGCGCCTGCGCAGCGCCTGGCAGGATATCCAGCGCGTCACTGAAGGGCTGAGCCGGGAACAGGATGTCGAACGTCGGCTGGCCAATGCCGGCCTGTATCTCGACGCATTCGGTCACGTCATCATCGCCTGGATATGGCTCGAACAGGTCGACGCCCTCGATCGCGCGACCGACGTCTCAGAGGACTTCATCCTCGGGAAGCGCCAGGCGGCCCGATATTTCTTCGATTGGGAATTGCCCAAGATCAACCACTGGCTCGCTATACTCGAACGATTGGATTCCACCGCACTCGAAATGCAGGATTCCTGGTTCTAACAAGGATTCGACATGACCTATTCGAACAGAAAAATAATATTCGCGGAGCGCCCCACCGGAGAAGTCACGAGAAGCGCCTTCAATTTCGTGGAGGAGACCCTCCCGGAACTGAAGGACGGCGAGGTTCTTGTAAAGAATCACTATATCTCCATCGACCCCTATCAGCGCGGCCGCATGAAGACGGGCAAGAGCTACGCCAAGCCCATGGACATCGGCGATGTCATCGTGGCTGCCACCGTGGGCGAAGTGCTGGAATCGCAGAGCGACGCGCTCCCGGTGGGAACGATGGTCGCGGGCTATCTCGGGTGGCAGGAGAAGGCCATTGCGCGGGCCAAGCACCTGCAAATGATTCCGGCGACCGGCGGCGTGTCCCCATCGGCATATCTCGGCGCCGCCGGCCTGCCTGGCGTGACCGCCTGGATGGGATTGCGGCTGATCGGCGAACCCAAGCCGGGCGAGACGGTCGTGGTCTCGGCGGCCGCGGGTGCGGTGGGGAGCGTCGCGCTCCAACTGGCGAAGAATGCCGGCGCGCGCACCGTGGGCATCGCCGGCGGCGCGGCCAAATGCGCCTATATCGTCGACAAGTTGGGCGCGGACGCAGCGGTCGACTATCGCGCGGATGACTTCGCGGATCAGCTCGCTGCAGCTACGGGCGATGGCGTCGACGTTTATTTCGACAATGTCGGCGGCCCGGTGAGCGACGCGGTCTTCGCCAGGCTCAACAACTTCGCCCGCGTGCCGCTATGCGGCGCAATTTCCGAATATCAGTCCAAGCCGGCGCCGATCTACAATCTGACGCAGGCGATCATCACCCGCGCCCGCCTGCAGGGTTTCATCTGCACCGACAGAATGGACCTCTGGAATAGCGCGGTGGAGGAGCTTGTCGAACTGATCGCGCAGGGCAAGATCATCTTCAACGAAAGCGTGGCCGAGGGTCTGGACGCGGCCCCGGAAGCCTTCATCAGCATGCTCAGCGGCGGCAATCTGGGCAAGCAGCTGGTTCGCCTCGCGTAAGGAAAAGGAACGGGAGATGGATGAGGACACGCTGCTTGGCATGTTCGACAAGGCCGTTCGCGAGCATCGCGGCAAGAAGTTCCTGCATGATCGGGGAAATTGGCTGAGCTATGGAGAGGTCGATGATCTCGCTCGCAAGGTCGTCGGCTTCCTTCGCGAGCAGGATGTCGCTGCAGGCGACAGGATATTGGTTGCCCTTCCGAACAGCGTATTGTTCCCGATCATCCTCTATGGTATCCTGCGCATAGGGGCGACCATCGTGCCGGCTAATCCCCTGCTGAAGGGTCGCGAACTGGCGATGCTGGTCGACCATTCGCAGGCGAAGGTCGCCATTCTGGCGCCCGATTCCGCGCGGGAACTGCAACAGGCGCGCCCGGACGGCCTGGCTGCAGCGGCCTTCGTCGCGGGGGGCGTGGCCGAAGGCTTCGTCGAGTTCGAGACGGCTCTGGAGCGCAGTACGCCCGCGAATGACTGGCCGCAGGCGCGGAAAGACGACATAGCGGCCTTTCTCTATACTTCGGGTACGACGGGCGACCCCAAGGCGACGATGCTGTCTCATGGCGCTCTCGCGGCGGCGATCCGGGCCTGGGTCGAGAAATTCGCCCTCACCTCCGACGACCGGCAGATCGCCATGCTGCCGATGTTCCATTCTTTCGGCTTCATCGTTGTCCTGAACACGACGATGTCGGTCGGCGGCAGCTTGGTCATCATTCCCAGATTTCTGCCGGAGCCGGCGCTTGAGGCGATTTCCGAGCACAAGATCACGGTGCTGACGGCGGTCACGACGATGTTCGGCGCCCTGCTGGATGTCGCGGAGAATCGTACGCCGGCGCTGGAATTCCCCGCGATGAGGCTGGCTGGCGGCGGAGCAGCCTCCATCCCTCCTGATATCGTGAGCCGGGCGGTTGCGACTTTCGGCTGTCCCATGGGGCAGGGATATGGCATGACCGAATGCGGCACCGCCGCCACATTCACCGCCCACAAGACGGAGCTTGCCCTGGGCGAAGTCGGCACGCCCATGTTCAACATCGAACTGGGGATCGTCGATGATCGCGGCGATCCTCTCCCGGATGGCGAAGTGGGGGAGATCGTGGTCCGCGGCCCCGCGGTAATGACCGGCTATTACCAGAATCCGGAAGCTACCGCCGCAGCGCTCAAGGACGGCTGGCTTTATACCGGAGATCTGGGACTGCGCACGCCTGATGGGCAGTATTTCTTCAAGGATCGCAAGAAGGAACTCATCATAAGAGGTGGATTCAATGTTTCGCCCGGCGAGGTGGAGGCGGTTCTTTACGAGCATCCCGATGTGAAGACCGCCGCCGTCATGGGCATTCCGGATAGCCGTCTGGGCGAGGAAGTGGTTGCCTTCGTCGTCCGCAAGAGCAAAGAGCCCATCGACACGCTGGCCCTTCGGGAATTCGTGCAGGGCCGGGTCGCACCCTATAAATATCCAAGGCATGTCGTGGAGCTGGAAGCATTGCCGCTGGCGCCGAACGGCAAGGTTTTGAAGAAGAATATCGATGCGTGGGGGATCGTGCGCGAGCATCTCGCATCCAGCGGGAGCGGCGGCGCAGGCACCTGATGCCAAAGGCGGAAATCGGAGTGGCCATCTGAGGGACATAGAGCCCGATTTGCAAGTTGGCCGGTGATTTCCCGTCCGGTGGCGGCGGTGAGGATGGAATATCGGCCCTGCGGTGAAAGGCGAGGGTTCACGCCCGTCCTCCATGATCGGGGCAGGGCTGGTCCGGGGCAAAAAGCGTTGGGCGCAAACATATGGACAGAGGTTTGAATGGCAATTGATCTTCGAGGCCGCGTTGCGATCGTCACCGGCGCCGGTGGCGGACTGGGCAGGGAACATGCGTTGCTGTTGGCAAAGCGTGGCGCCCGGGTCTTGGTCAACGACTTGGGCGGCGCCAGCGACGGGCGGTCCGCCGCGGCCGAAGCAGTGGCGGAGGAGATTCGCCGCAACGGTGGCGAGGCAATCTCGAACGGTGCCGATGTCACGGACGTCGACCAGGTGGCCGCGATGGTCGAGCAGGCCAAGGCGGCGTGGGGCCGGATCGATATTTTGGTGAACAATGCGGGAATTTTGCGCGACCGAACCTTCGCCAAGCAGAGTTTGGACGATTTTCGCCTTGTCATCGAAGTGCATCTCATGGGCTCGGTCAATTGCACCAAGGCTGTCTGGGGTGAAATGATCGAGCAGGGCTATGGCCGTATCGTGATGACGACCTCTTCGTCCGGGCTCTACGGCAATTTCGGTCAATCCCAATATGGCGCGGCCAAGATGGGCCTTGTAGGATTGATGAAGACGCTATCCCTGGAAGGGCGCAGGAACGATGTCCGCGTCAACTGCCTGGCGCCCACGGCCGCGACCGGCATGACAGAGGGAATTCTTGAGGAACAGGCGCTCGCTGCATTGGACCCGGCTCTCGTCGCCCCCGGAATGCTTGCCCTGGTATGCGACGATGCGCCTAACGGCATGATCCTGTGCGCAGGCGCCGGCAGCTTCGAATGCGCGCATATTACGCTCACCCAGGGCCTTTATGTGGGTGCCGACGCCCATGCGCCCGAACGGATACTCGCCGGCATCGATCGCATCCGCGAGCGCGCGGGCGAAATGGTGCCGGTCGCGGGTATGGAGCAATCGAACCATGAACTGTCTCGGGTGCCCGCCCTCCAATCGGCCGCCGCCGATGGTTAGGGGCCTGGCAAATGCCCACGAAAGGAAGCCGATATGAACAAGCTGATCGCGAATGCCATCGACGCCCATGGAGGGTGGGAGCGATGGGAAGCGCTCAAATCGGTGCAGGTCGATGTGGTGACCGGCGGCGAATTGCTTGACCGGAAAACGGCTCCCGGTTCCGGCACGCTGCGGATAACGGCCAAGACGCAGCGCCAGGAATGCCGCATGGGTCCGATCGACGGTGACATGATCACGATTCTGGAACCGGGCCGGGTAGCGATTGAAACCGCGGAGGGGACGTTGGTCGCAGAGCGGCACGACCCGCGCGCGGCCTTCAACGGTCATGAACTGGATACGCCCTGGGATCCGCTGCATCGCACCTATTTCGGCTGCTATGCGATGTGGAGCTATTTGACCGTGCCCTTCTCCCTCACGATGCCGGGAGTGCAGGTGTGGGACATTGATCCGCTTGAAGAGGATGGGGAGCTCTGGCAGGGCGTTCGTGTCGTCATGCCGGACGAAATCGCGACCCATAGCCGGGCGCAGGAATTCTATTTCGGCGACGATATGCTCATCCGGCGCCAAGACTATACGCTCGACATCGCCGGCGGTCATAGAATTGCGAACTATGCCCTGGATATTGTGAGCGTGGATGGCCTAAAGTTCGCCTCGAAGCGCCGGGCCTATATGTCCAACAAGAAATATGAGGTTCTGCGCGATCGGCTGCTCATCCGGCTGGACCTCTCCAACTTTCAGTTGATAGCGTGAAAGGCGTTTTCACCGCTGGATGCGGGCAGCGCCGGATGCAATGAATTCGCCTGCGCCGCAACAGGCGAAAGCGCAATTCACTCGTGCCCGATGTCATGTGCATGCGGTTGGGCATGGCCATGGGTCCGGAGATAGCGTTCGTCGATGGCGGCGATCATGGCCTCGGCCTTTTCGCCGCCGACGAGCTTCATCAGCTCATCGACCTTCGCCTCCAGACGATCGTCATTTTCCTTTGAGGCCGGCGATCCAACATACAGGAAATAGGCCAGGCCAACGACCTGCCAGATCAGTTGGAGGAATTCCGACTGCCAGTTCTCGAATGTGTCGCGGCCCATCTCGACCAGATAGCTGCCTACCTCGACTAGCTGGCCGTGCTCTCGAGCCTCGTCGACGAACGCGTACCAACCGAAAATCCAGTGAGCGGCGATCGAGACAAGGAAGAACAGGGCTGTAATCCAGCCATAGGCGTAGCGCTTCATCAAACAGGCTCCTCGCTGGCAAGTGGTCCCGTAACTCCGGGAGGATTGTTGCTCATCAGTAACGCAGATGAACTGGATGGGTTCATCATCGAGCGGAGAACCGCGGCGGCAGGCTGCGGGTTCAACAGACGCCGCATCCAACCGTAAAAATGCTATTGCGAGTTATTCGCGTTTATTTTAGAGAGCCGATCGTTCGAACTCGGTCGCCTGCGCATGTGCTGACAGGATCATCTCGCGGCAGCCCTTCGAAAGAGACAAGCAGACGAAAGGGTATTCCGTTGAAGTCGATCAAGTCGTTGCTGCTGGGCAGCGTCGCCATGAGCTTTTGCGCAGCCGCGCAGGCCCAGGAGGCTGCGCCGGGCAGCGATGACCAGGGCGCCATCGTCGTCACTGGCACCTACACGCTCGATCATAGCATCGATACGGCGACCGGCCTTGGCCTTGCCCTGCGCGAGACGCCGCAGTCGGTCAGCGTCATGACCGCCCAGCGCATCCTCGACCAGAACCTGATTACCGTGAAGGACGTGATCCAGAACGGCGTCGGCGTGGCGGTCAACGAAGTCGATGACGTGCGCAACAGCTTCTATGCGCGCGGCTTCGAAATCCGCAATACGCAGATCGACGGCGTGCCGGCGGCCTGGACGCTGGCCGGCGCCAATGGCGAGACGAGCGCCGACGTGTCGATCTACGAGCGGGTCGAGATCGTGCGCGGCGCGACCGGCCTCCTCTCGGGCGCGGGCGATCCGTCCGCGTCGGTCAACCTCGTCCGCAAGCATGCCGATTTCGCGGACTTCAAGGGCTATCTCAATGCGGGCGTCGGCAGTTGGGACAGCTGCCGCCTATCGGCCGACCTGGGCGGCGCGCTCACCCCGGACGGCCGCGTCCGCGCCCGCGTCGTCGGCCGCTACGAGCGGGGGAAGAGCTATATCGACATCCAGGACAGGAAGAAGTGGGTGCTCTACGGCGTCGTCGAAGCCGATGTGACCGATTCCACGCTTGTCCGCACGGGCATTTCCCATCAGGACACCAAGCCGAGCGGCGCGACCTGGGGCGCTCTGCCGACCTTCTACAGCGACGGCACGACGACATTTCTGCCCCGCTCGCAGACCACGGCCGCGGACTGGACCTACTGGAACACGACCAACCAGAATATCTTTGCGACCGTGCGCCAGGCGTTCGGGGAGCGCTGGAGCCTGACCGTCAATTACAATCGCCTGAAGAATAGCGGCGACACGCAGCTTCTGTATCTCTACGGCAATGTGAACAAGGCGACGGGGACGATCGATTCCTCCAATCCCTACAAGTCGACCGGCGAAAGCGTCCAGGAGAGCTTCGACGGACAGCTCAAGGGCGAGGTCTCGCTGTTCGGCCGCGATCATGAAGTCGTGCTGGGGGCGCTGCACAGCATCCTCAATCGCCATACCGACAATTTTGTGGCGCCCTACACTCGGAACAACCCGGCCTGGGGCGCAGGATTGAACGACTGGGCGAACAATGTTCCGCTCGTGGGCGAGGTCGGCGTGCCCTTCCCAGAGCCGGTCTGGGGCACCACGCCCGTCCGCAACGAGCAGGAGCGCATCAAACAGACCGGCTATTATGCCGCGGTCCGCCTGAATATCGCTCATCCGTTCAAGGTCATCGTCGGCGGCCGTCTGGCAAGCTGGCATCAGACCGGCTTCGCCTGGAGCGGTCCCAGCGACTACGGCAATGACGATGTGTTCATTCCCTATGTCGGCGCCTTGCTGGACGTGACACCGAACCACCGCCTCTATGCAAGCTACACCAGGATCTTCCAGCCGCAGAACCTGCTCGACCGCAACCTGCGACAACTCGACCCGCTGAACGGCAATGCCTTCGAGATCGGCCTGAAAAGCAGCTTCTTCGGCGACAAGCTCCAGACCTCCATCGCGCTGTTCCAGATCAAGCAAGACAATGTCGGCCAGCCCGATATCATGGTCACGCCGCCCGGCGGCGGCCTGCCGCAGCAGACCTATGTCGCGGCCGAGGGCATCACCAGCAAGGGCGTCGAACTTGAAGCGACCGGCCAGCTGCTGCCCGGCTGGAACGTCAACGCAAGCTATAGCCGGTTCTGGGCGGACTACAGCAATGGCGCTCCGGCGAACACGGACCAGCCGCGCAAATTGCTCAAGGTCTTCACCACCTACAGCTTCCCGGTGCTCGGCCGCGACCTGACGCTTGGCGGCGGCGTCAACTATCGCGGCGTGGCTTATTCGACCGGCGCCAACCCGGTCACGCTTGCGCCCTTCCGGTTCACGCAGGGCGCCTATACGCTGGTGAGCGTGATGGCGCGCTACAACATCACCGACCAGGTCGAGATCCAGGCCAATGTCGAGAACCTGCTCGACAAGACCTATTTCAGCCAGGTCGGCTTCTATAGCCAATATCGCTATGGCGCCCCGCGGAACTTCACGGTCGGCGCGACCTATCGCTTCTGATGGCTGACACGCTTCTGATCCTCGCAGGCGTCAGCGCGGCATGCGGGAGTGCCGCGCTGCGCCATGCATGGTCCCTGCACCGGCGCTCCAGCCTGTGGAATGCCGCGGGCTGGGGCTTGTTCCTGCTCGGCGTCGTCGCCGGCTGGTGGGGCGCGGGCGCGTGGGGCGTCTCGGTCGCGTCGCTTGTCGGCATGAGCGCGGCGCTGCTGATCCTCAGCCATGCCGCCATCACGTCGCCCGCCGCCGACAGTGCCAAGGCCTCCAACAGGCGTGTCGGCATGCTGCCCGAACGCGGCGAGCCGCTCCATCTCCGGCGGCGGCTGATGACCTTCCTGATCGTCGTCATCTTGGCGATGATCGTCTCGACAGGGCTTGGCATCGCCGCCTATGGCCTCATGGCGCTGACCGGCGCGGCCGAGGCCAATTCCGTCGTGACGGGCTTCTTCGTGACGCCGCTTGCCTGGTCGATCCTCGCCTATGCGCTCCTGATGGAGGAGCGCCGCATCCGCCAATGGGCGACGCTCGGCATCTTGGCCGTGCCGGGGGCGCTGGCTCTGATATTTGGATTGTCCGCATGACGACCATCGCCCCTGAAAGCTCGACAGTGAAGCGCGCTCTTTCGGCGCATGCCGCCATCGGCCTGCTCGCCGGCGCGCTGCTCTATATCGTCAGCCTCTCCGGCACGCTCGCTGTCTTCTACCAGGAGTTTCAGCGCATTGAGCAGCCCAGGGCGCCGGAAATGGCGTCGATCGATCCGCAGGCGGTGCAACGCGGCGTCGAGGCGGTGCTCGCCCGCGAGAAAGGCAAGCCGCTTGCCACCCATCTCTATGTCCACCTTCCCGTGGAAGGGCTGCCGCGCACGGTCATCACCACCGACACGCAGGCCGTGCATATCGACAGGACCGGCAAGATCGCGGGCAAGGAGGAGATCGCCTGGTCCGACTTCCTCGCCCAGCTTCACTATATGCTCAACATTCCGGGCCTGTTCGGCTTCATCCTGGTCGGCATTCTGGGCGTCATGATGCTGACGCTCTCGCTCTCCGGCGTGATCGCCCATCCGCGCATCTTCCGCGACGCTTTCCGCCTGCGCGCCCGCGACAAGGGGGGCCTTGGCCTTGCCGACTGGCACAACCGGATGAGCGTCTGGACGCTGCCCTTCATCCTCGCCATCTCGCTCACCGGCGCGCTCATCGGCACGGCAGGCCTCACCGCCTATGGCATTGGCGCAACGGGCTACAAGGGCGATATGGAGGCAGTCTATGCGTCCATCTTCGGCCCCGAGGGCAAGCCCGATACCAAGGCGGCGCCAGCGCCCAATATCGCGGCGGCGCTCGACTATATGGCCGCACATTATCCCGGCCAACGCCTCACCTATGTGACGCTGCACGACCCTCTGACCGCCGGGCAGCATGTTCAGATCGTCGGCACCTTCGAACGCAGGCTGGTGTTCGGCGAATATTATGATTTCGACGCGGCCGGTCGCTTCATCGGCAGAGCCGGCATCTCCGACGGTCCCGCAGGCCGGCAGATGGCCGCCTCCAAC
The DNA here is from genome assembly GCF_000264945.2 of Sphingobium indicum B90A. NCBI lineage: Bacteria > Pseudomonadati > Pseudomonadota > Alphaproteobacteria > Sphingomonadales > Sphingobiaceae > Sphingobium > Sphingobium indicum. Next base: position 3,146,492 of record NZ_CP013070.1, on the reverse strand, counting down.
TATAATCTGCACTTCGGCAATTTCGGCGGCCTGCCGGTCAAGATGGCCTATTTCATCCTTGGCATGGCGCTCACGGCCATCTGCGCGACGGGCACCTATATCTGGCTGGGCAAGCGCGAGCGGCGTGGCATCGGGGCGCCGCGCATCCGCGCCGCGTGGGATGCCGTGGTCTGGGGCTCGCCGCTGATCCTTGCCCTGGCATTTGTCCTGCGCAAGACGCTGGGCAACGACCTGCCGCTGGTCGCGATCTTCTGGGGAGGCCTTGCCGCCATACTGGTCGCCGCATGGTTCTTTGCGGCGCCCGGACAGATTGCCAAGCTGCTCAAGCGCGCGCTTGTGCTGGCGTGCGGCCTGGGTTCGGTCCTGGCCCTCGCCGGTTTTTGAATGCCGATCGGTTTCCAGGGAGTTGCATGAATCGAACTGAATGGACGACTGCTTGTAGCACCCGACTGGCGAAAGCCTTAATTTTCAGGGGTTTCCAACCAATATAATGGATTGGAAGAAAATGGTCAGAAGAGAACAGGAAGGTTCAGTCAAGCACTTCGAATGAGACAGCAAATTTTAACCGTCCGTTCGCCGACACCAACAATAACACCAACATAGCAGATTTGAAAGCATCTACCTCCGATGGGATGACTGACACTGGGACTTTCGCGACGGTCCCCTCTGGTAACGACAATATGGTGGCGGACATTCCTGCCTCAAAGTGGCGAGGTCAGTTCCGCCAACATAGTGGTGGCTGAGCGATCAGCGTTCCCCTGAAAGCGGCCATTCGTGCATTGCTGGCGGATCTGCTCTGTGGCGGCAGGCCACAAGCCTCGCTGCCGCCTTACGCATATGCGATTGACTGCAGCGCCGAAGGTAAAACTGTCGCAATTGGGAAGTTCGTCCGCTTTCTGGTGCGTACGAGCCTCAGCGGTGCCAAAAAAGGAGAGGGTTCCGATGCGATACGATGCAATTGTGATCGGCGCAGGCCCGGCAGGCCTGATCGGCGCTATATCTTGGGCGCTACAAGCGGAGCGTTCTCGTCGTGCATGACGAGAACAGTCGCGCACTGCGCATTCCGAAAACGCATAATGCTCCGGGGTTTCCCGAGGGCATTTCGGGACCTGAGCTGATCGACCGTATGTCGAAGCATGCTCGTGAATTCGGAGCGATCATCCAGACGGCGCTGATCACGGACATCAAAGAAGATCGGAGTGGCTTCAAGATGGCGTCGAAGGCCTCTTTGGTGCCGGAGATGTGCTTGATGGTCTAGACCAGATAAGCGTCGCGATGGGCCATGGCGCGCAGACCGCGACGAACGCCCATAACTGGCTGCGCGAACAGGACGGGCACGTCCTCAAAAACACGGCCGGATAGCCCGGCAGGTCTTGGTCTAAACCACGCTTGGTGCTCAGCGCAAAGTTGCACTGCTCCATGTGCTATTCCGCATTGATCTGTGGTTACACAGGAACGACGTTGCCGATCGGTAGTTGGCCTGAGCCTGGACTACTTCGCCTTTCCCATATCGCCGCTGGAGGACAAGCTGGTCGACATTGCCGGATCGGAGGCGTCGGTACAAGTAAGCATGACAAGGCTTAGGTGAGGCTTCGCCTTCTTCCTATCGGTTCAGCTTCCAATGCCAACTGATGTTGAAGCGCCAGTCGCCCACGCCGGCGAAGGGAGCGTCGATGACCCGCGCGCCTTCCAAGCCCAGCGACGCCTTCGACGCATAGGCCAGCCTGACGCCGCCGCCTGCCGAAGCGAGGCCATAGTCGCTGGCCGCGAAAGCGGAGCGGCTGTTGATCCGGACCCTGGCCCCGTCGATGAAGCCATAGATTTCCGTGCCCTTGAGCCGTGGCGTCAGTTCCGGGCGGAAGGCGAGTTCGAAGGAACCGGCAAGACCCCGGTCGCCGCTGAGCAGCGCGGTGTCGAAGGCGCGTCCATAGTCCGGCCCGCCCACCGCCAGCCGCTCATTACCCGACAGCCGGTCCGCGCTATATTGCCCCGTCATGCGCAAGCGGCCGACGAAGCGCCTGCCCAGCATCCGGTCATAGCCTGCGCGGGCCGTGACCTTGGTGAAGACCGTGTCGGTAAAGCCCGGCGTCCCGCGCGCGTCCAATATGTCGAGGCCCCGGCTGACGGTGAGGCCTGCCGTCAGCACATCCTTCTCGCCCATCATGGAATAGCCGACCGCTGCCCGCGCTGCGCGGATATGGTCGGAAGAGAGGACCGCACCGAGCAGCGCCGCGTCGCTGTCCAGACCGTCCAGCCCGGCGCTGACCGTCAGATTGCGCTTATAGCCGCGAATGACGGGATAGCTGAGCGAAACTCCGGCGGTCTTCGCCTCGCCCGTGACCGGGAGGTTCTTGAGCCGGGTGCGCAGCCACGATCCCGACAGGCCCAGCATCAGGCCATCGGACCCCAGCGGCGTCTGGTGGCTCAGCCCGACATATTGGTAGCGCTTGAGGTCCGTCGCGCCGAGCAGCAGCAGATCGGCCCGGTCGCCGTCGCGCAGCAGGCTGTTGGCCTGGGCCGTGGCGCGCAATTGTCCGCTGCCGAGGCCGCTCTGCGTGCGGTTGTCCACGCCGAAGCTGGCGTCGAAGCGCTTGCGCGTCGGCGTGATCGCCAGCCTGACGCCACCAGGCTTCGTGCCGCGTTCCAGCGCGACCTCGACCTTCGCTCCGGGAATGTCGCGGATCAGCGAGAGATAACGCTCCAGCGCGCGGCGGCTGAGCGGCTTTTCCGCCCGCATCCGCTCGGCATAGGCGCGGATCAGCGGGCTCGCGCCCCTGGGATAGACGATATCCTCGACAAAGCCCTCCGCCAGCAACACCCTGACTTGTCCCGTGGACAGATCCTGCTGCGGGATGGCGACGGTGTAGAGGGCTATGCCGCTCCGGGCATAGGCGTCGGAGATCGCGGTGGCGAGCGCGGCGAGCGTCTGGCGCGATGCAGGACGGCCGAGAAACCGGCGCGCCGCCTGCGCGACCCGCTCCGGCGCGTCCACGCCGACGAAGTCGATGCCGCGAATGGCCGCGCCGCTATCCTCCGCGTCCACGGCGATGGCGGGCTGAACCGGCGCTCCGGTCGGCTTTTCCGGAAGGTCCGGCGAGGCGGGCTGCTCATTCTGTTGGATCAGCGGCGGCGACAGCGTCGAAGGCGGCTGCGCGGCGGCGAGCGCCGGCAGGGCGGCGAGGACAAGGAGCATGAAGCGTTCCTGCGATAAAGGCGGCGAAGGCGGGGCGCGCTAGCGTCGGCGCGCCCCGGCCGGTGGTTCAGCGGCTCAGGTTGAGCGCGCCCGTCAGCGTGTTCACCGTGTTGCCGACCGTTCCCGTCACTGGCGCGAGCGCTCCGCCCGGATTGGCCGTGGCGGTGGCTCCCGCATCGGCGGTGGCCGTCGTCCCGGCCGTCGCCGTCGTCCCGGCGCTGACGCCCAAGGGCGAAAGGGCGCCGCCGGTCACGCCCTGCACGGCGGAGGTGACGCCAGCGCCGACCGTCTCCACGGCGGATGTCACGGGGGCGAGCACGCCCGTGGCGCTGCCCGTGCCGGTGGGGGTGATGCCATTGGGCAGCAGGTTGGCGTTCACCAACGCCGGGTCGCCGCTGCCCAGAAGCTGGTTGCCGCCGAGCGCGACGTTCAGCAGATTGTCGGCAATGCCGCCGGTCGAGGAGGTGACGTTGGTCACGCGCACATCGGCTATGCCGTTGACCGTCGCCAGCGCCGTATTGCCGGCGTTGAGCACGCCGACGCTGGCCAGAGTGCCGGTCGGCTGCGTATCGCCCAGCACCCCGGCGCCGATCGCGCCCGTCGTGCCGTCAAGCCCGTTGGTGACGGTCCGGCCGCCGACATCGATCGAGACCAGATCCCCCACGACGCCCTGCGCGCCCTGAAGGAGGAGGGTTCGTCCGGCGCCCGCATCCACCAGCACGGTGCCGGTGTCGTTCAGGACGCGCGTGATCGTGCCGGTGACCGGCTGCGTCACGGGAAGCGCGGTGGCGATGGGGGTCGTCACATTGCCTTGACCGTCGGAGACGCCCAGCACCGCATTGCCGGCGGTGGTGAGCACCGGCGATACCTGTTGAAGGAGGCCGGTCGTGGTCGTGGCGCCACCGGTGCCGGAACCGGTGCCCGTGCCAGAGCTGGAGCCGGAGCCAGTACCGCCGCTGCTTGAGCCGGTGCCTGAGCCGGTGCCTGAGCCGGTGCCTCCCGTGCCACCGCCAGTCGCGCCGCCGCCGCTGGTGGAACCGCCACTGCCGTCGGTGCCTGATCCGCTGCCCGATCCGCCGCTGCCGCTACCCGCGCCCGGCGTGCCCGATCCGACGCTGGCGACGCGCAGGCCGCCGCTGCTTTCACAGGCGCTCAGCAGAAGGGCGATGGTCGAACAGGCCGACAGGGCCAGCAACCTGCCATGAGATGATTTCCGATCGAACGACAACACAGGCTTTCTCCTCACTTGTCCGGGCGTACAGGCGCGCGGCAGGAGGGCTGCCCAGGGGCGGCAGGGTCGGAAGGTTGCGCAATGTTTTTGTAGATAGGGCGCTTTTCCATCGAACCATGGTCCTTCGGCAGCCCCGCTACCTTGCCACCAAGGCCGGAGGCTTTGCGTCCCGGCGTCACCGCCGGTTTGCCATTATCGGGATCTTCCTGATCCTTCGCCCGTAACGGATGACCAGGGAAAACGTTCAATGAAATAGCTTGGGAGCGATAGAATAATACCGGTAGATCCGAACCCCCGGATCAACGGCGCCGAAATCGAGTATGTTCGCCCAGCCCGGCGTGCCGTGCACGCAGTGAAGGGGAAATTGTTCAGCCTCGGCGGAGGCTGGATAGGCCTCGGCCGAATGGGTGTCGAAGGTGAACAGCACCCCCCGCGGTTTCCGCAGGCCGGAGCGATGAAAGCCAGCGCTGCATCGGGGCGATCAGCGCCTCAGCCCCGGCAACCGATAGCGCCCCATCCGCCCACATGAAATCGGCTTGTGTATCAACCACGACTACGAGGCGTTGCATAATCGCCTCCTATGAGTTGAGCTTGGCATATGTGCATAATGCATATAAGTAAAGTGCCATATGGATATAAGTGGCGATGCCGAATTCCTCAGCGACTATGATCCGACGGCCTATGATCGCCCGTCGGTCACTGTCGATCTCGTGCTGCTCGGCATTCACCGCCGGCGGCTGTCGGCGTTGCTGGTGCGGCGCGACCAGCCGCCGCAGGCAGGACATTGGGCATTGCCAGGCGGATTTGTCGCGATCGACGAGAGCCTCGACGTCGCCGCCGCGCGGCTGCTCCGCGACAAGGTAGGCCTCGACGGCGCGCATCTCGAGCAGCTCTACAGCTTCGGCGCTGTCGATCGCGATCCGCGCATGCGCGTGATCACCATCGCCTATCTGGCGTTGCTCCGCGAGGATCAGATGAATGCGGCCCTGCGCGCCGGCCGGGCCGCCATCGCGGCGCTCGAAGGTGAGACGGTGGTGGCAATCGGCGAAGACCAGGCGGCGCTGCCTTTGGCCTTCGATCACCAGGCGATCCTGACGCTCGCACGCGACCGGCTGCGCGGCAAGATCGACTATTCGGACCTGGCCTTCGCGTTCCTGCCTCCGTGCTTCACGCTGCGCGCGCTCCAGGACGTGCACGAGGCGGTGCTCGGCACGCCGCTCAACAAGCCTGCCTTTCGTCGCCGCATGCTCGATCGGGGCCAACTGGTGGCGACAGGCACGCGCGAGGACGAGGCGTCGCATCGCCCCGCCGAACTGTTCACCCTCGGCGGCATCCGCTGACCAGCCCGGAGGCATCGATGGTCTATACCGATATTGCCACGCGCACCTACAACCATGGCTGGCGGCTCGACCCGATCGTACGCAGCCTGCTCGACACCGATTTCTACAAGCTGCTGATGCTTCAGTTGATCTGGCGGTTCCACCGCGACACCCAGGCGACCTTCGCACTGATCAACCGCACCCGCTCGGTCCACCTCGCCGAGGTGATCGACGAAGGCGAGCTGCGCGCGCAGCTCGATCATGCGCGCATGCTGCGGCTGGGCAAGAAGGAGCTGATCTGGCTCGCGGGCAACAGCTTCTATGGCAATGCGCGGATGTTCGACCCCGAATTTCTCTCCTGGTTCAAGGATTTTCGGCTCCCCGAATATGAACTGCGCGTTGTCGACGGCCAGTTCGAGCTGCACTTCGCCGGGCCATGGACGCACACCACGATGTGGGAGATCCCGGCACTGTCGATCATCAACGAGCTGCGCGCCCGTGCGGCGATGGCGGGCAAGGACCGCTTCGCGCTCGACATTCTCTACGCCCGCGCCAAGGCCAAGATGTGGGATAAGGTCGAGCGGCTGCGCCAGCTGCCCGATCTCGTGCTTTCGGACTTCGGCACGCGCCGGCGACACGGCTTCCTGTGGCAGCGATGGTGTGTCGAAGCCGTCAAGGAAGGGCTGGGAGACCGCTTCATCGGCACCTCGAACGTGCTGCTGGCGATGGACAATGACCTCGAAGCGATTGGTACCAACGCTCACGAGCTGCCGATGGTCACTGCGGCGCTTGCCGAGGACGATGCCGCGCTGGCCGCAGCGCCCTATCGCGTGCTCGACGAATGGCGCCGCACCTATGACGGCAATCTGCTGATCGCATTGCCCGATGCGTTCGGTACGACCGCGTTCCTGCACAACGCGCCCGAATGGGTCGCCGACTGGACCGGATTTCGCCCCGACAGCGCGCCGCCGATCGCGGGCGGCGATCAGATCCTCGACTGGTGGCGCGCCAGCGGCCGCGATCCACGCAAGAAGCTGCTGATCTTCTCGGACGGCATGGACGTCGATTCCATTGAGGCGACCTATCGGCATTTTCACGGTCGCGTGCGCACCAGCTTTGGCTGGGGCACCAACCTCACCAATGATTTCCGTGACTGCGACCCCGACGGCGGCGCCGGCCTCGCGCCGATCTCGCTGGTCTGCAAGGTCGTCAGCGCTAATGGCCGCCCTGCGGTCAAGCTGTCCGATAATCCCGCAAAGGCCACTGGCGAGCCGAAGGAGATCGAGCGCTACCTTCGCGTTTTTGGAAACGCGGATCGCGGCGGTCAGCCCGTCCTTGTATGATCGCTTATCAGCTACGCCGCTCGTCAGCCGGACGGCCGCATATGGGGTGCTTTCCTGACGGTCTGCTTCGAAGTGTTGCATCGGCAGTTCCTGCCAAGAGCAGACATTCGCGATGGCGGATCGGAAGGACCAGGTCTGGTCGGCAGCTGCCGCAGAAGCGGAACGTCTGCAGATGGGGAGCAAAGATGGGGCGCTAAGCGTCCGGCATGGGTCGAATGACGACGGCAGTCAGGAATGTCTGCGGCCGTGTTGTTGGGCTCGACAGCGTAGCTCCGATAACCCCGCTCCCAATATCAGTGGCAGTTATCCCTCCTTGGCGCCAAACGGACTTTCCTCCCGCCTGACGACAGTGCGACGTGACAGAGCCGTCCTTACCCGATCGGCCAGTTCCTCGCGACGATAGGGCTTGCCGATCACATCGAGCCGCGTGCCGCGCGGGATATCGGCGACCAGATCCTCATTATAGCCCGTGGTCATGAGGACTGGCGTTTCCGGATGCAATTCGTTGAACTTCTCGACCAGTTCCAGGCCGCTCATGCCACCCGGCATGACCATATCGGTGAAGAGCAGATCGACCTTGATATTTTCAAGCTTCAGGAGGGCTTCCTCGCCGCTTGGGGCAGAAATGACCTTGTAACCGATCGCGGCCAGTTGCTCGCTCGCGAGCGCGCGGACATCGTCGCTATCTTCGACCAGCAGGATCGTCTGTCCTCCGGCGTCGCCCGAAATCGCCGGCGCTGGCATGGGCTGCACGGGGCCGGACACGGCCTCTTCGGGCGGCGCGACGGGAAAGAGCAGCCGCATCGTCGTTCCCCGCCCCGGCTCGGAGTCGATTTCCAGACGGCCGAGCGACTGCTGCACAAAGCCGTGGACCATTGCCAGGCCAAGGCCGGTGCCGCGCTCCTTGCCCTTGGTGCTAAAGAAGGGCTCGGTGGCGCGTTGGCGAACCTCGGGGCTCATGCCATGGCCTTCGTCGCGGATGCTCAGCACGACATAATCCCCTTCGGGAAGGCCATGCGCCGCCGCATTGCCGTTCAGCTTCCAAAGCTCGGTCGCAATCGTCACGGTGCCGCCGCCGGGCATCGCATCGCGGGCATTGATCAGGATGTTGAGCACCGCCATCTCTAGATGCGTGGGGTCGATCTGCACCGCCGGGAGCCGACGCTCCAGCGCGGTGACCAGCCTGATCTGCGCGCCCACGGTGTTGTCGATCAAATCGCCAAATTCGTGGATCAGGTCGTTCATATTGATCCGGCGCGGCTCGAGCCTGGTCTTGCGCGCGAAGGCGAGCAACTGGCGCGTCAGTCTCGCGCCGCGCTCGGCAGCCCGAGCAGCGTTGCTCAGCATTCGTCGCTGGGCATCGCTCAGATCGTCACCGAGCACGATGTCGAGATTGCCGGTCACCACCTGCAGAAGGTTGTTGAAATCATGCGCCAGGCCGGCGGTCAGTTGTCCGATCGCCTCCATTTTTTGCGCCTGACGAAAAGCCTGTTCAGAGGAACGCCGTCGCGTGACGTCAAGCTGGCTGGCGAAGAAATAGATGAGCGTGCCGTCGTCATCATAGACCGGTGCTACGAACACCGCGTTCCAGAAGGGACTGCCGTCGCGGCGATAGTTCAGGATTTCGGTCGAAATCGCTTCCTGCGCCGCAACGGCTTCGCGAAGGGCGCGGACGGTCTCCCTGTCGGTGTCGGTCCCCTGCAGGAAACGGCAATTGCGGCCGACGACTTCGCTTTCCTCATAGCCTGTCAGATCGAGAAACGCTTTGTTGGCAAAGACGATGGGATTGTCGTCCTGGCGCGGATCGGTAAGGATCATCGGCATCCGCGTCATCTGCAAGGCAGCAAAGAACACCGTACCGCGCTGGTCGAGCCCGGGCTCCGCCACGGTCGATCGCTTCCAGTGATGCGTCGGTCGGGTGCCCGTCGGACTGTAGGAACTGGTGTCTTCCAGATCGCCGGCTGGCTCGCCGGTCGCTTCGTTGGGAGTGACGGGCGCTTCTGCGCCATCCTTGTCGGCCACGGGCTACCTCAAATCAGTTTCAACATCGCAATAAATCTTCATCGGCGATCTGGTTGCCATGAGTCTTCACTCGAGATTATCAGCCGGGCCTGACCATCCCGTCTGCAACCAGTTCAAGCGCTTTGCGTTTGCGTCCAGCATCAGAAGAATTTTTCCGCGGGGGATCGATGAGAAAGCCGGAACCGTCGCGCGCGATCAGCGCTGACGAATGGCGCCAGATCGTCGATGGCGCGGTTGGCACGGCGATCATCACCACCGATCTCGAAGGCCGGGTGACGAGTTGGAACGAGGGCGCATCCCGGATGCTGGGCTGGACCGCCTCCGATGTTCTGGGCGAGACGCTGGAGCGCCTGTTCCCTCCCGGAGAGGGCGCCTCGGCGCTCCGACAAGAGATGACCGACGCGCTGACCGTCGGCCGTGGCGGCGGAACGGAAGGTTGGCGCATTTGCCGCGACGGATCCCAGATATGGGCCGTGGGCGAAATGTCGCCGATCCGCGATCGGGCCGGTGCCGTGGTCGGATTCACGAAGATCTTGCACGACCGCACGAAAAGCAGGGAAGCGCAGGAGGCGATCTCCGAAGAACGCCGTGCGCTGGAGATACTTAATCGGGCCGGCTCCGCCCTGGCGGCCAAGACCGATCTTCAGGAACTCGTCCAGATCGTCACCGATGCGGGGGTCGAGCTGACCGGGGCCGAATTCGGCGCCTTCTTCTACAATGTCGAGAATGAGGCCGGGGAGAGCTACATGCTCTACACCCTGTCCGGGGCGCCAGCCGAAGCCTTTTCCAAATTTCCGATGCCGCGCAACACAGCGGTGTTCGCGCCGACCTTCTCGGGCGAAGGGATCGTTCGCTCCGACGATATAACCAGGGACCCACGCTACGGGCAAAATGCGCCACGCAAAGGCATGCCCGAGGGACATCTGCCCGTTCGCAGCTATCTGGCCGTGCCGGTCATTTCGCGTAGCGGAGAGGTGATCGGGGGCCTGTTCTTCGGCCATGCCGATATCGGCGTCTTCGACGCTCGGTCGGAGCGGGGCCTGGAAGGCCTGGCGGCGGAGGCAGCCGTCGCAATCGATAATGCCAGGCTGTTTCAGGCGCTCGAACGCGAACTCACACAACGGCGAAAGGCGGAGAGCGAACTGGCCGACAGCGAAGCGCGCTTGCGACTGGCCACTGAAGCGGCTGAAATCGGCACCTGGGACTACCACCCCGCCTCGAACGAACTTCGGTGGGACGTTCGGTGCAAGCAACTCTTCGGTTTATCCCCGGAGGCGGCAGTCACCTATGCGGGCTCCTTCATCGCGGGAATTCATCCGGACGACCGGGAGCGCGCGGACGAGGCCGTCCGGCGAGCGATCGATCCCGAGGGCACGGGCCGCTACGACATAGAATATCGCACCATCGGCATCGAGGATGGACGGCAGCGGTGGATTTCCGCGAGCGGACGCGCGCTCTTCGATGCCGATCAGGGAACGCGCTTTGTCGGGACGGTGATCGACATTACCGAGCGGAAGGCGACCGAGGACAGGTTGCACCAGCTTAACGAGCGGCTGGAAGAACGGGTCGAGGCCGAGATCCGCAAACGCGCGGAAGCGGAAGAGGCGCTGCGCCAGTCGCAGAAGATGGAGGCGATAGGACAACTCACCGGCGGGATCGCCCACGACTTCAATAATCTGTTGGCAGGCATCATCGGCAGCCTGGAAATCATCGAAAGGCGCATTTCCGAAGGCCGGACCGAGGGTATAGAGCGCTTCATCAACGGTGCGCAGACCTCCGCCCAACGCGCCGCGGCGCTGACCCAGCGGCTCCTCGCCTTCTCTCGCCGCCAGACCCTCGATCCCAAGCCGACCGACGTGAACCGGCTGGTTTTCGGTATGGAAGACCTCATCGCCCGCACCGTCGGCCCGGCCATCAAGGTGGAGGTTGTCGGCGCCGCAGGTCTCTGGCCAACCAGGATCGACACCGTCCAGCTTGAAAGCGCGCTCCTCAATCTCGCCATCAATGCTCGCGACGCCATGCCCGACGGCGGCAAACTGACGATCGAGACCGCGAACAAGTGGCTGGACAATCGCGCCGGGCGGGAACGCGACCTGCCGCCAGGACAATATATCTCGGTATGCGTCACCGACACGGGGACAGGCATATCGAAGGACATCGCCGACCGGATCTTCGATCCGTTCTTCACGACCAAGCCGATCGGCCGGGGCACGGGTCTGGGTCTTTCCATGATCCACGGTTTCGTGCGGCAGTCCGGCGGCCAGGTTCGCGTCTACAGCGAGCCGGGGCAGGGAACGACGATGTGCCTTTATCTGCCCCGCTACTCCGGCGATGTCATGGACGATACCGTGGCGGTGGAATCACCGATCCCGGAAACGGGAGCCGGGGAAACCGTGCTCGTGATCGACGACGAGCCTACGGTTCGCATGCTCATAGTAGAGGTGCTCGAAGAGGCTGGATATGTCGCGCTCGAAGCGGAAGATGGCCCTTCAGGGCTGAAAATCCTTCAGTCCGACGTCAGGGTCGATCTGCTCATCACCGATGTCGGGCTACCCGGAGGCATGAACGGCCGACAGATCGCCGACGCGGCCCGCGTTGGTCGCCCCGACCTGAAGGTGCTTTTCGTAACCGGGTTCGCGGAGAATGCCGCTGTCGGCAATGGTCATCTTGAGGCGGGCATGGAGGTTATCACCAAACCATTTGTGATGACCGAACTCGCGAACAAGATCACCGACATGATCGAACATCGGCATTCCGGCGCCTGATCGGCCGATCTCCGGTCGCATCTGCCAAAGGTCATCTGGATGGGCATAGTATGTGATGGCGGACCGTCCGGACCCGAGGACTGAAAATTAGCTCCTGTACGGCAAAGAAGGGTCATCCGCGCTACCGCGACCGAGGATGCTAGGCTCGCTAGTAAGCCAGATCAAGGGGCTTTTCGCAAGGGTTTCACAGGGCCGTAACAGGAGCGTCACGCTGCCGACTTTGGGTTGTCCTAAGCAGCACCGGACGACCCGGCAGCGAGGAGGCGCTTTATGGCATCTGTGGCACATCGCAAAGTTACCCGCGCGGTGCACCGGCATCGGCATCTTTCGCGGCAGGGGCTGCTGGAGCGGGCCTTTACCTTTGCCTTTCGAGGGCTGGTCTATGCGCAGATCTGGGAAGATCCGGCGGTTGATATGGAGGCACTGGCGATCACGCCGGATTGCCATGTGGTCACTATCGCATCCGGCGGATGCAACGTGCTGAGCTATCTGACGGCCGATCCGGCGAGGATCACGGCGGTTGACCTGAATACCGCGCATATCGCGCTCAACCGGTTGAAGCTGGCAGCGGCGCGGGCCTTGCCGGATCATGAGGCTTTTCATCGGTTCTTCGCCAGGGCCGACTGCAAGGAGAATGTGGCGGCATATCGCGCTTTCGTGGCGCCGATGCTGGACGATCCGACGCGGCGTTATTGGGAAAGGCGGGATTTCATCGGGCGGCGGCGGATCGGCGGCTTTGCGCGGGGAATCTATAAGCACGGGCTGTTGGGTCGCTTCATCGGGGCTGCGCATCTGCTGGCGCGGTTGCATGGCGTCAATCCGCGGCGGATGCTGGATGCAAGATCGCGGGAGGAACAACGGGCGATCTTCGAGACGGAACTGGCGCCGGTATTCGACAGTGCCTTCATGAAGTGGCTGACGAGCCAGCCTGCTTCGCTTTTCGGCCTGGGGATTCCGCCGGCGCAATATGAGGCGCTGGCCGGAGACGAGCGGATGGACGGCGTGTTGAAAACGCGGCTGGAGAAGCTGGCCTGCGACTTCGACCTGAAGGACAATTATTTCGCGGTGCAGGCCTTCGGGCGGGGCTATGCCGGGGGGGAGGGGCCGTTGCCGCCCTATTTGCAGGCCGCGAACCATGCCGCCGTGGTGGAGCGGGCCGGGCGGGTGGACGTGCGGCATGTGAATTTCACGGATTTCCTGGCGGTTCAGGAGGCCGGGTCGGCGGATCGCTATATATTGCTGGATGCGCAGGACTGGATGGACGATGCGCAGTTGAATGCGCTTTGGGCGCAGATCACGCGGACGGCGAAGCCCGGCGCGCGGGTGCTGTTCCGAACGGCGGGGGAGCCGACTATCTTGCCGGGCCGGGTCGATGATGCGGTGCTGTCGCTGTGGGATTATCGGGCGGAGGAGTCGCGGGATTATACGGCCCGAGACCGGTCGGCCATTTATGGCGGCGTGCACCTCTATGTGCTGAGGCGCGCGTGATGAAGGGCGGACATGGCGGCTTGATGGACAGCATCTACCGGCGTCAGCGGCATATCTACGACCTGTCGCGGAAATTCTATCTGCTTGGACGGGATGGGTTGATCGCCGATCTTGCGCCGCCGCCTGGCGGGGCTGTGCTGGAGATCGGCTGCGGGACCGGGCGGAACCTGATTGCGGTGGGCAAGGCCTGGCCGGAAGCGCGGCTCTATGGCGTCGATATCAGCGCCGCGATGCTGGAGACGGCGCGAAAGGCTGTGACGAAGGCAGGCATGGCGGATCGGGTGGTGCTGGCGCAGGGGGATGGCTGCGAGTTCGATGCAGCGGCCCTGTTCGGGCGGGAGGCGTTCGAGCGGGTGTTCATCAGCTATGCGCTGTCGATGATTCCAGACTGGCAGGGCGCATTGCGACAGGCGGCGCGGTGCGTGGCGGATGGCGGGAAACTGGAAGTGGTGGATTTCGGCCAGCAGGATAGGTTGCCGAAATTCTGGAAGCAGGCGCTGTTCGGCTGGCTGGCGCGGTTCCACGTGGCGCCGCGAGCGGAACTTCGTCAGGCCTTTGAGGGACTGGCGGCGGACATGGGTGGTTTTCCGCACAGCCATGTCCTGTATCGGGGCTATGCGATAAGGGGCGGATTGATCCGGGTTTGAGACCTTCCGACGCGCGGACAAACCTTCGCGCGGTTGTCCCTATGTCAGTGGGCGATGCCCAGCGCCCGCGCAATGTCGTCCCACGCCACCAGCTTGAAATTCTGCGCGGCCGTAGCGTTGTGGCCGTCCTGCGCGACGAACAGGCCGCCGGGATAGTCTGGTCCGAAATTGCCCAGCATCAGGTCGATGCCGTCCGTTTCCTCCGATCCGCCAATCTTCCCGTTGATCACACGGAAGCGGCCCGCATAGCTGTCGTCGGTCAGACGGTAGGCGACATAGGCATTGTCGCCCTGACTGGAGACGAGGACATAGCCGTCCCGCGTTCCGATAGGCGCGATGGCGACGCCTTCCGCATCCATGACCAGATTCCCGCCATCCGCCGCCGCGATCTTGGTGGCTCCGGTCGATCCCGTCGCGCGGGCGTCGAACCGCCAGAGACCGACATCTTCCTCCGCGACATAGAGGATCCCTGTACGGTCATCGACGGCGCAGCCTTCCGATTGGGTGCCGAGCTTCAGGGTTCGTACCATCCTGCCTGTGGGCGTGGCGCCTGAGGCATCGAGCGCGATCTGGTTTACCGTGCCGTCCTTCAGCACGATGAAGGCGTAGGTCGCGGTGCCCTCGCGATACAGGCAGATGCCATAAGCCTCGCCCCTGCCACCATCCACCTTGCCCAAGGCGGCAAGTTTCGCGGTGCCGGGGTCGAGCCGGAACAGGGCGATATTCGCATTGGCGGCATCGTTGCGGTCGCTGGCGACCACGAGGATTCCACTTTGCCCATTGATGGTGACCCCGTCGCGCAGGTCGACATTGTTGACCCGCCCCGCGTCAAGAAAGTCGCGGGTCTTGCCGTCGAGGCCATAGACATAGAGGCCCGCCTTCTTGTCGGTGCCGACGATCAGGCTTTGCGCGGGGTCGGCCGCGTTGCGCCAGATCGCCGGATCGTCCGCCGCATCGGCATTGGGTGTGCCGACTGGCGCGGTTTCCCCTCGCGCGGTCACGTCGACGGCGTGGGTCGCGTTGGCGATGCGCACGCCAATTGGGGCTGCCCTTTTCCCAGCGGCGGCGCAGCTCGCCAGCGTCATGACCATGACCACGACCGGAAGGCGCCGGAAAAGCCCTGCATTCGTCATGTTTGAGATCTTCATTCACGGAGCCCCCTTGCCTCAAAGAACGGTTCTGCTGACGACTGGGCGTGACATTTTGATGACGCGGGCAAAGATGACTGGTCTGTCAAAGGCTGTTGGCAGGATGACATTAAATTGAAATCACTCCGTCACGAGCTTGTAAGCTCCGCCCTCTAACCGGCCCCTCGCAAATCGCGAAGATGCGGTGAAACAGGGGACCATCATGAACATCCATTCGACGCGGCGCGGCGGCCGCCGCCTGCTGTTGTGCCTGCTTGCCGTGAGCGCGGCGTCCATTGCCATCGGCACTGCCCAAGTGCAGGCAGCCACCGCCGAGGAGGACGCTGGCGCAATCATCGTCACCGGTACCCGGCCGATCGCGGAATCGGAGGCGTCGGCGTTGGAAGTTCAGAAACAGTCGGATTCGCTCGTCACTGTGGCGGCATCGGACTCCGTAGGTCGCCTGCCCGACCAGAATATCGCCCAGGCCACCAGCCGTCTGCCCGGCGTCAGCGTCGAGCGTGACCAAGGCCAGGCCCGCTACATCAATCTGCGCGGCGCGCCCAAGACCTGGACCACCCTGTCCTTCGACGGCATCAATGTGGTCAGCCCGGAAGGGCGCGACGCCCGTTTCGATTCCATCCCTTCCGCCATCGCCGGCAAGATCATCGTGTCAAAGGCGGTGACGCCCGACATGCCCGGGGAAACGGTGGCCGGCAATGTGAACATCATCACCCGTTCGGCCTTCGACTTTGACGGCGTCCACATCGCCGGCAAGGCTGGCATGGGCTTGGCCGAACTGGGCGACAAGAAGGAATATGAAGGGGCGCTGGTCGTCTCCAACCGGTTTAAGGTGGGAGAAGGCGAACTCGGGGTGCTGCTGTCGGGCAGCTATTATGAGCGCAACATGATCACCGACAATTTCGAGACGGATTATGAACGCGTGACCCGCGACGCCCGTCCCGGCAACGGCACCCGTTTCTGGGCGCATGAGGCGGAAAACAAGCTGTATCGCCTGACGCGCAAGAACTGGTCGGTGTCAGGCCGACTGGACTATAAGCCGGATGACAGGAACAGCAT
This sequence comes from Sphingobium indicum B90A, assembly GCF_000264945.2. NCBI lineage: Bacteria > Pseudomonadati > Pseudomonadota > Alphaproteobacteria > Sphingomonadales > Sphingobiaceae > Sphingobium > Sphingobium indicum. Next base: position 3,130,277 of record NZ_CP013070.1, on the reverse strand, counting down.
CTCGCTGCGGTCCATCTACACCATTTTCACCGACGACGAGGCGCGTGACAATTACCGCTTCGACCTGGACGACCGCGAAGCCGATCTGTCGAACAGCTTGGCAGCCTGCACCGTGACGCCCAACAGCGCGCCCCCGACATCGGGCTACGCTGATGTCTGCATTGGTAACACGCCGCAGCAGGGCACGGTTTACGGCATTGACATCCGCCAGCGCTCCACGCTGCGCGCGTTCCGCCAGTCGGTCTTCACCAACACGCTGGCAGGCGATCATGAATTTGCCCACGGCTGGAAGCTGAGTTGGCTGGCTAACTATACCCAGTCGAAGGATGATCGCTCAGTTGTGGGTGAGGCGACCTGGGACAGCCCGTCGACGCGCAACCTGCGGCCAACCGTTTCCTATGACTTCTCCAACCCGAACCTGTCGCGCCTGACGCTTTACCGTACGCTGCAGCTTGCCAACCCGACCCGCTACATGGCCGGTGCGCAGGTCACGGATGTGGACAGCTTTGCCAAGCCGCTGTCCGGCTTTACCGTGCTCGATGCGGTCGACACGACCAATGCCTATACCGCTCGCCTAGTGCTGGCGCGGGAGCTGGACAATGCCACCCTGAAGGCTGGCGTCCAATATGATCGCCGCACCAAGGTGGCTGACGAACAGCAGATTACGTTGAGCGCTGCCCAGGCCGCGACGATCATGCCCACGGACTATAACCAGTTCTCGACCGATCAGAAGTTCCTCGGTGAAATCCCGATGGGCTACACCTTCCACTATTTCGACACCGACAGGATGCGCGCGGCGTCCAAGGCTGCACAGGCTGCCTTCGCCTTCGCGCCCAACCTCAGCAACAATTATAACGTGCGCGAGGAAGTGCTTGCCGCTTTTCTGATGGGTACGATGCGTTATGACTGGGGTTCGGTGGTCGGCGGCGTGCGCGTGGAGCATATCAAGAATCGCGGCACCGCAGTCGGCACGATCGGCACCGTCACCGGTCCGATCACGGCCGAGGCCACGCAGACGCTGGCCTTCCCCAGTCTGCACATCAACTATAATGTCGACGACACCAAGAAGCTGCGTTTGTCCTTCAATAGCGGCGCGGCGCGTGCCGATTATGACCAGTTACGGCCCAATGTCGTTGTCAACGACTCAAATGAAACCATCTCTGGCGGCAATCCGACAATCAAGCCTGAGCGCGCTTATGGCGTGGACGCCTATTTCGAATGGTATCTGCGTCCGCAGGGCTATTTGATGATCGGCACCTTCTATAAGAAAGTTGAGGATTTTCTCTACACCTCCTCGCGCACCTTCGGTTCGAGCGCGCTCAACAGCAGCGGCATCGACCGCTCGGGTTACACCTTCAGCGGTTTGGTCAATGGCGGTTCGGGCCGCATCTATGGGCTGGAAGCCGCTGCCCAGCTACAGCTGGAGCCATGGACGGAAAGCCTCGGTCTACCCAACTTCATGGGCGGCTTCGGCGTATCAGCCAACCTGACCCTCAACAACAGCAAGGTTTCGCTTCCGGGCCGTTCGATCCGCCTGCCGGGTACGTCTGACTTTGTTTACAATATCGGCGGCTATTACGAGAAATATGGCCTGTCGCTACGCCTGCAATATCAGAATCGCAGCAAGTGGCTCGATACGGTTGGCACGTTGGCTGACGCGGGTGACACCTATTGGGACTCTGACGACGAACTGGATTTCTCCGCGCGCTATGCGCTCACGAAGAATTTCGAGATTTATTTCGACGCCTCGAACCTGCTCAACCATCCGGGTCGCCGCTTCTCTGATCCGGCAAGCCTGTTGACGGCATCCGGCACGCCAACCAGCAGCATCACCAGCCAGACGATCGAATGGGAGCGCTTCGGCCGCCGTTATACAGGCGGTATCCGCTTCAACTTCTGATCCCGCAATCGGGCGGCAAAGGGAAAGGGGACCGTGCAGCGCGGTCCCCTTTTCTAATAGGTAAAGAGGTCATATGCCCTTACATTGCGGGTTGAATAGGGTTGGAATAAGGAGCTGAGCGTCAGGCGCTACGCACATCAACCTCATCGTCGACATCGTTGGGAACTCCCGACGTCGCGGCACTTCCGCTGTGGTATGCTGCCCGGGGAATTCCCTGCATTTCGCCTCGCACAGCCAAGTCTGAGCTTGAGTAGCGAAAAGCGGTCGGTCCGCAGCTGAGGAAACAAAACTTGCGGTTGAACGGCAAAGAAGGGTCGATTCAACGAAATTTGGTTCTGTTCAGCGTAGCATCTTCGATCAGGCGCGGAATTAACGGCGACAGTTCTCGCGCTAGAAAACCCGCCATAGCCACCTGACATGACAGAACCTCGCCCGCCCGGCCGTGCAGCCAGCTTCCCCATCCGGCAGCCGTGAGTGGCGACGCGCCCTGCGCCGCCAGCCCGCCGATGATGCCCGCCAGCACATCGCCTGATCCCCCGGTGGCCAGGCCCACGGTCCCGCCCCGATGCACGAATATTTCGCCTGAAGGCTCTGCCAACAGGCTTTCCTGTCCCTTCAACAGGATGACCGCGTTAAACCGCTTTGCGACATCACGCGCCACGCCTTCCAGGTCGGCCTTCACCGCTTCTACTTCCAGCCCGGACAGATGGGCCATCTCGCCATGATGTGGGGTCAGGATGACATGCCCATCATGCGCCGCGATCAGTTCCTCCAGATCTCGCGCCGATGTCAGCGCCGCCGCGTCCAGCAAAATAGTGCGCGAAGCGTCGGGCGCGCTGAGGAGGTCCGCGACCAACTGGTCTGTCCGCTCCCCGATGCTCATGCCAGGGCCGAGGATCAGGGCATCGCAGCGCAGAAGGCGTTCGCGCAGCACATCCGCCGCCTCCGCCGCGATCTCGCCTTTTTCGTCGGAAGGCAACGCAATCATAGCCGCTTCGGGGATTAGCACGCCCAGCGCCGTCGCCACTGCCTGCACCGTCGCCATCTGCAGCTTGCCAGCGCCGGTACGCAGCGCTGCCTCGCCCGTCAGACGCAGCGCGCCGGGCACAAACTCCGCCCCGCCGACCACCAGCACGCGGCCACGGCTGTCCTTGTCGGACACGGTATCGAAGCCCGGCAAAGGATGAGTGGCGAGCCACGCTTCGTCGATTTCAATCACCCTCGCGCGCCCGCGATGCGATCCGGCGCCTTGGTGACGGGCGTCGCTTCTTCCTCCATCGGCGCTGTGACATTGTAGCTTTGCAACACCAGCTTCCCTGCCTTCGCATCGAAACGGTAATCGGTAATCGCGCAGTTGGCTACGTCGCCCTCGGCATCAATGGCGAGTATCTCCTGCTCGCCCAGATTTTCGATAATGTAGCGTAAGCACAGTACCACGACCTGATGCGAGAAGATCATTACCCGTTTGCCTGCATAATGGAGCGAGATGGTGTCCATTACAGACCGCAGCCGCAGGATCACGTCGCACCAGCTCTCCCCGCCCGGTGAGCGGTGGTAGAATTTGCCGAGCAACTGCCGCAACGCGGCCTGTTCGGGCTGGAGATTGCGGATGCCCGTGTTGGTCAGTCCGTCCAATATCCCAAACTCTTTCTCCCGCAGGCGCTCATCGAAGCAGATCGGCACGTCCCGGGGCGCGCCGCCAACGTTCCGGAAGATATCGGCAGTCTGGCAGGCGCGGAGGTAAGGCGAGGACAGAATGACCTCCGGTCGGTCTTCCTCCGGCTGTTCTGCGAACCAGTGTCCCAGCGCCGCCGCTTGCTCCCGCCCGAGATCGCTGAGTGGTACGTCGGCATCGCGGATGGAGAGAAGGATGCGATCCTCCTCCGCCTCATGCGCAGCATCGCGCGCGACGTTCCCGGCGCTCTGCCCATGGCGGACGATGATCAGCTGGTTTGGCCAGCGGCCGGATCCACTCAAGGCATTCTCCTCAAAAGCAGGCATTTCTTATCAAGTGCTCGCCAGCCCCGGGAGTTCCCACAGATTAGCATGTGGGGCTTGGTACGGCGTCATCTGTCACGCGATGGTAGCAGGCATTAGAGAAGCGGACGGTCGGCAACCCGCTCTCAAATTTCAACGGCTCTTCGTCCGCTATGGGCGAAAAGCTGCCGAACAACTGTGATCCGAAGCTTGGAGCGAGATCTCTTCGACATGATCGGCGCCATCCCCATTCCTTTTCGTGGAGGGGGCCACCGAAGGCGCTCCGTAGCCGGAAAATCGTCCTTCGGTGGCTGGGGGTGGCGGTGGGGTGCGACCCCCTTGGGGTCAGCGCTGCCGAAGCAAGGCAGCGATCCTGTGGTTTGCCATCAGAATTGCGATGCCGCTGAGGATGCTGGCGACGGGCACGGTCAGCAGGCCGAGTCCGAGGCTATTGGTCATATGCGCCGCGCTTCCCGCATCGCTGATCAGGCCGACGATGAGCGGACCCAGCGCAGGGCCGAGCAGGCCCGACCCGATCAGGACCAGGCTCGACGCCATGGCCTCACGGCCCTGGCCGGCCACGAGGTGCGCGGCGCCGAAACCCCATGGCAGCAGGAACGCGAAGGACAGCATGCTCGGCAGGAACAGCAGGATCGAGAGCCAGCCGATGGGGGCGAACAGGCCCGCCGTCGTCGTCACTGCGGCCATGATGAACAGGATAGCAGGGGGACCCAGCACGCGTCCGGTGCCCGAGCGCACCACCCGGTCAAACCAGCGACCGCCCAGCAGCGTGCCTATGATGCCCAGCAGGCCCTGCGGCAACCCGAAGGCGAGGCCGGCTTCGCTGGCGGTGAAGCCATGGGTGCGGATGAGGAAGGGTGCGGCGAAGGCATAAAAAGGCGCCGCGGCAAAGCCACTGGCGATCGCGCCGATGAACAGCCAGCGGAAGCCGGGTGCCGACAGCAGGCGCATGCTTGTGCGCATGAAGGGTTCTGCAGAGGCCGCCAAGCGCTGCAGTGGTGGCGTGGGCCTGATGGCGACGAACGCGATGAGGGCGATCACGCCGCCAAGGGCGCCCGCGCCGACCAGCGCCGTGCGCCAGCCGACCGTGTCGCTGAGCGCGCCGCCGGCAGCAAACCCCACCATGGTGCCAAGAGGGATGCCCAGAGCGAACAGCCCGATCGCCAGGCCTCTTCGCTCCGGCCGGATTTTCCGGGCGATAATCGCATGTCCGGCCGGGATCGCGCCGGCCTCCCCGAAGGCTACGCCGAGGCGCGTGAACGCCAGGACCAGGAAACTCGCGGCAAGGCCTCCGAGCGCCGTCATCGCGCTCCAGACCAGCGCGCAGAAAACAAGCACGAAACGGGGCGACCCCCGGTCTGAAACGCGGGCAAGCGGCAGGGAAAGAAGCGTATAGCAGACCGCGAAAGCAAGTCCTGTGAGCAGTCCGATCTGCGTATCGCTGAGAGAAAGATCAATCTTGATCGCTTCCGCCATGATGAAGGGCAGCATCCGATCGATCTGCGAGATCAGGCTGACGAGGAATAGGGCAACGAGTATTGCGCTGGAGCGCCATCCATCCGCATGTTCATTCGAACGTTCCTCGCTGGTCGGGAAAGAAGCGCTGGATATTTTTGTTGATCGTGTGGCAATTTCTGCCATGATCGTGACGCTCCTCGCCTGGGTTGGTGCCAGCAAGTTAGATGGAGCGACCCATGATCAGAATGCCGAATACCTCAATAAATTTGCCCAATCCTCCAAGCGCCGATAGGGTGAGCAGAGATGGGCAGGTCCTGCGCTGGCCGCTCGCCCAGGCGGAGAAACGCGTGCCTTCAGCCCTTCACGCGGCGGTCGCCGCTCATATCGATGCCCAGGGCGGCGGCGAGGGCCGTTTTCCCACGCGGCTTGCCGGCATGCACATCATGCGGTCCTTCGAAGCCCGGATGCCGATGCGGCAGGTCTATCGGCCGGGGCTTTGCGTCGTGATCCAGGGCGCAAAGGAAATCCTCTTCGGTGAGGAGACCTTTCGCTATGGCGTGATGGAGTGCCTGGCGATCGGTCTCGATCTTCCGGCCAGCGGACGGGTCATCGAGGCAAGCGCGGACGCGCCTTATATCGGCATCACCATCGATCTCGACATGACGATCATGCGCGAGGTGCTGGGGCAGCTCGAAACGCCGCCCGTGCCGACCAGCGGGTCAGGGCCCTGCCTGTTCGTGGGGAAGGTCGATGCACCTCTGGCCGATTGCATGCTGCGCCTGCTCAGGATGTCCGATACGCCCGAGGCGATCCCGATCCTCTACCCGTCCGTGATGCGGGAGCTCTGCTACTGGCTGCTGACGAGCCCGAATGGCGGCGAGCTGCGCAACCTTGGCCTGCCGGAATCGAGCAGCGAGCGGGTCAGCAGGGCCATTTTCCAGCTGCAGAACAGCTTTGCGCAGACGCTGCGGGTGGAGCAGCTGGCCGAGACGGCGCGTATGAGTCCATCGTCGTTTCATCAGCATTTCAAGGCGCTAACGTCCATGACGCCGCTTCAGTATCAGAAGCAGCTGCGCTTGCTGGAAGCCAGGCGATTGATGGTAGTCGACGGGATCAATGTGAGTGAGGCCGCTTATCAGGTTGGCTATGAAAGCGCTTCGCAGTTCAGCCGGGAATATACGCGGATGTTTGGTGCCGCGCCCAAGCGGGACGTGCTGGATATGCGCCGCCAATATAGCCGATATGCCAGCCGCACGCTGCAAGAGGCATAAGCGCGGCGCGGTGGCGCCGGCTTGGGAACCGCGCCTTCACATGGCCGTGCGTTAAAGCAGCCCTTCGTGCGCCGCCTGGTGGACACTCCGCACGACCGGCTGAAAGCCGAGCCGCCGGGCAAGCGCGCCGTCCATATGCAGGCGCCAGGGATTGGTCAGCGGCGCGGAGGAGGGTTCCATTGCGCCTCCCGCCAGCTGCACCAGTTCATGGATCGATGTGGGGGCATCATCGCCGATATTGACGATCCGTCCGTCCATCGCGCCATCCAGCGCCAGCATCATGGCGGTCGCAATGTCGCGGTGATGGACCATGCTCATGCGCTGGGCGGGGTGAAGCTTCACTTGGGCTAGATGCCGGGGGAGCGACTCGATATGGCCATCGCCATCCCCATAGACGAAGCCGAAGCGCTGGATCGACCAGTTGAGGCCGCTGTCCCGCAGTTCCGTCTCGGCGGCCAGCTTGCTCGCTGGATAGTCGAGCGTGGGGGAACAGCGATCCTCTTCTGCGCCGGGTCGCGGGGAGTCTGCGTCATAGACGTGGGACGTGCTGGCCATGATGAGCCGCGCGTCCGGCGCATGGGCCTTCATCGCGGCGATGAGGTTGCGCGTCCCGTCGAGATTCACCTTCCAGATGAGATCGGCATCGGTGGTGCGGAAGACGGCTGCGAGGTGGATGACGGCCGAAACGTCCTGCACGGCCGAAGCCAGCGATGCGGGATCGAGCAGGTCGCCAGTGGCTATCGACACGCCCGCAGGCACGCCACTGCCCGGCCGGGCCAGTGCCCGGCAGTCCAGCCCCGCCTGCACAAGACGCGGAAGAAGCCGGGCGCCGACCAGTCCGCTCGCGCCGGTTACCAGGATCGTCATGCTCTGTTTCCTTTCTCAAGCAGATTTTCGAGCCGTTCGCTCGCCGTCCGAAGCACGGTGATCGTGGTCTCGATATCGGCCTCGTCCATCCCGCCGAATGCCACGGAGCGAATGAAGGAGAGATCGGGCAATGCTGCCCAGAGTTTCGCGCCGGCCTCGGTGAGGCGCAGCAGCTTCTGACGCTGGTCGGCCGGATCGGGTGCCTGCTCGACGAGCCCTTTGCGTACGAGAGTTGCGACGATGCCGCTCATCGTCGCGCGCTCGATCTCCAGTAGCCGTCCCAGGTCGCGCTGAATCGTCGGGCCGACCGTAACCAGCCGGTGCAGTACATACCATTGCACGGAGCCAAGACCGTGAGGGCGAAGGGTGGCATCCATCACCGTACGACCAGCAAAATAGCAACGTTTAGCCCAAGCTCCGACCTCCTCACGCGTGGTGCTTCGCTGTTGCTGAGACATAACGCTTCCTATATTTCGTAAGCTACCTTGCAAATATGTCAGGTGCCATACGACTGTCAAGTCTGTTGCCTGCCTGGCGTTCTTGCGGGCGTGCCAGAGGAATAGGCTAGTTTTTTGCGCGTTCCGGCATGGTGATTTCGCTGTCTGCCGCCATCATTGCGCCGTTGGGCACGGCTGCGGATCGGGAGGACATGTCCCGAGGCGGGCGGCCCTGCCGGATTGGCGAGGACCATCGATGACGAACTGGACAGGCGATGATATTCCACCGCAACAGGGGCGCACGGTCGTTGTGACCGGCACCGGCGGTCTGGGTTTTGAGGATTCCATGGCGCTGGCCCGGGCGGGCGCCGATGTGGTGATTGCAGGGCGCAACCCTGAAAAGGGCGCCGCAGCAGTGGCGGCGATCAAGCGCGCCGTTCCCGACTCTCAGGTGCGGTTCGGCAGGATGGACCTGGCCGATCTCGGCTCGGTCGCCGCCTTCGCCAGGCAGCTCTCGCAGCAACAGGACAGTCTCGATCTACTCATCAATAATGCCGCGGTCATGCGTCCGCCGGAGCGTCGCGAAACGCGCGATGGCTTCGAACTGCAGTTCGGCACAAACTATCTCGGGCATTTCGCGCTCACCGCGCATCTGTTGCCCTTGCTCAGGAAAGGGCATGATCCGCGGGTCGTCACGCTCAGCAGTGTCGCAGCGCGCCAGGGCGCGATCGATTTCGACGATCTGCAGGCAGAGCGCAGTTACCGGTCGATGGAGGTCTATGCACAATCCAAGCTCGCCTGCCTCATGTTCGCGATCGAGCTGAGCCGGCGCAGCAAGGCGCTGGGCTGGGGCATCGAAAGCCTCGCAGCGCATCCAGGTATTACGCGCACCGATCTGATCGTGAACGGCTCGGGCCGGTCCAGCCTTCATGGACGGTTGCGCCGCTACCTCTGGTTCCTGTTTCAGCCGGCCTGGCAAGGCGCCCTGCCGACGCTCTTCGCGGCGACCAGTCCATCAGCGCGAGACGGTTGCTATTATGGTCCCGACCGGCTCGGCGGCACGCGCGGATATCCGACCGAGGAGCAACCGCCCAGGCAGGCGCTGGATAGCGCTGCCGCCGCTCGCCTGTGGAGCCTGTCCCTCGACCTGGCAAAAGTGCAGTTTGCTTGATGCCGCTCATAGGGAAGCCGGCAAATTGCCATCGGACCTCAAATTTTCACTGAAGTCCGTGGCAAGCTCGAATAATTGCGCCACCGGCAAATTATGAACCTCTGGCAGCTTTCGACGATTTCCTTCGAGATCGCGAACGTCGGCTTTGTTGGCGAATGTGGCCAGGCGGCGGCGGAATTGGTAGGCAAAAGATATCGAAGCTAGTCCAAGCCGGCGCAATTACTGATCGATCGCCTGAGACACATTGAGCCTCAGGCGACCGGCTGATCAGAGTGGCAGTGGTGCCGCCGGGTTGACGAGACCTGCTTCGCGCAGCTCCCGCCAGAAGTCCGCCGGGATCGTCTCGTTCAACGCAGCGGTGTCTTCTGCGATGCGCTGCGGCCGGCTGGCGCCGGGGATCACCGCCGCGACCGCCGGATTGGCCAGCGAGAATTGCAGGCCGGCCGCTTTCATGCTGATGCCGTGACGGTCGGCAATTGCCTTGATCGCCGCGACCTTGACCAGAATCTCGGGTGTGGCGGGCGCATATTCGAAGTTCGGGCCACCGACGAGCGCGCCCGAGCTGTAAGGGCCGCCAACGACGATCCCGAGACCGCGCTCGGCGACCTTCGGCATCAGCCGCTCCAACGCCCGGTCATGGTCGAGCAGCGTGTAGCGGCCGGCGAGCAGCGATCCATCTGGCCGCGGCCTGTCGAGATCGAGCAGCAGCTCGACCGCCTCGACCCGGTTGACGCCGAGGCCCCAGGCCTTGATCGTGCCCTCGTCGCGCAGCCGGTCGAGCGCCCGGAACGCGCCGGTGCGCGCCTCCTCGAACCTGGCCAGCCATTCGTCGCCATAGAAATCCTGCGCCACGTCGTGGACCCAGACGATGTCGATATGATCGGTCTGCAGGCGCTTCAGGCTATCCTCGATCGAGCGCAGCGTCGCGTCGTGCGAATAGTCGTTGATCACCTTGTTGGGACGGCCATTGGCGAACACATCGCCCTTCTCGCCATTGTCGCGCGGCGCCTGCTCGATGTCGTCGAGCACGATGCGGCCGACCTTTGTGCTGATCACATACTCGTCGCGTGGCTTCCCCTTCAGCGCTTCACCCATGCGGATTTCGGCGAGGCCAGCGCCGTAGAAGGGCGCGTTGTCGAAATAGCGGATGCCGTCGCTCCATGCGGCCTCGACGGTCGCCAGCGCTTCCTCCTCGGGGATCGCGCGAAACATGTTGCCGAGCGGCGCCGCTCCGAAGCCCAGGCGGGAGGGAAGAATGTCCTTCAGTGCCATGATGTCGGTCCTTGTGTCTGGAGGATTCAGGCGACTGCCAGCGGATCGAGCGTGAACGCGCTCCGCTCCGCGAGGTCGTTAATGGCGGCCAGATAGGCCTGAAAATGAGGGCTCGCGCGATGCGCAGCGACAGCGTCGGCGTTCCCATACAGCTCGTCGAGCACGTAACGGCCGGGCTGCGCCGGATCGACCCACAGGTCGTAGCGCAGATTGCCGGGCTCGGCGCGCGAGGGGGCGAGCATGCCGTCTAGCAGGATGCGCAGCGCCTCGGCCTTGCCCGGACGCGCTGTCAGCACCGCGATGATCTTGATGTGGCTGGTCATGATGGTCGTTCCTGGCTGAGGTGAGTAGGTATGGGGGGCGGAGCGCCTGCGCAACGCTCCGCCGGTACTTCTCGTTCTCATGCGGCCCGACGTGCATCGAGCGCATCGATCAAGGCTTTCGCGATCGGATGATCGGAGCGCGGGTTCTGCCCGGTGATCAGCTCCCGATCGACGATCACGTTCGGCTCGAAGTCGACGGAGGTCGTCTCGACCTTGCCGCCGGCGGCGGTCAGGGCATGCGGCATGTCGAAATACATCTTCGCATGCAGGATGTGATCCTCGACCACCTTCTCCTCCGTCGCGGAGAAGATCGTCATCTGATAGCCGGCATAGGGCCAGCTCTTCGCCCATTCGCGTGCCTTGTCGTCAGCACCGGCGATCAGCGCCGCGCGGAAGGCGCGAGGGTCGTCCATCGCCGCGGTCAGCGCGATCGGACCGTGGCAGAGCAGCGCGGTGGGCTTGGCTGCCGCGTGGAAGTGGCGCAGGATGTCGCCGACTTCCGCGTCCTGCATCAGGTCGACCACCGGGGCCTGGCCGCCGGGGAAGAAAACGCCGGCATACTGGTCGAGGCCATCGTCGATCACCGCGCGGAGCGTGCGTGGCGCGTTCATCGCCGGGCTGTTGTCATAATAGTTGCGGGCGGCGCGATACGCGGCTTCGTCATTTTCGAAATGCGCTGGAGCATCCGACGCGGCATCGATGATCGGCTTGCTCCCATTCGGGGTGGCGAGCACGACCTCATAGCCGGCTGCTTCGAGCGCCATCGCCGGAACGACCGTCTCGTTGAGATACTGGCCGGTCGCGCCCCATTTGTTGCCCTGCACCTCGATGCGGGTCGCGTTGGAGCCGATCAGTAGAACCTTACCCTTGTCCATGGAAACCTCCTGTCATCCGATCTCGTCCGCATTCCGGACGGCCAGGAGATGCGCCTTCCCCCCTCATTGCAGAAGTTTATTTCTTGGATTTTGGATATACGTATGAGAGCATAACTTATGCGCTACGATCTCAACCTCCTTCCCATCTTCGTAGCGCTCATGGAGGAACGGAGCGTCACGCGCGCGGCCGAGCGGCTGGGCATGACTCAGCCGGCGCTCTCCAACGCACTCGCGCGATTGAGGCTGATGTTGAAGGATCAGCTCTTCATACGCGAGCGCTATGGCATCCAGCCGACGGCGATCGCGCTCGAACTGGCACCGGGGATCGCGGACGCGCTGGCGAGCCTCGACGACGCCGTACTCGGGCAGCAGGACTTCGATCCGACCAGCGCCGAACGTCTCTTCACGATCGCGCCCAATGGCTATGTCGAGTTCGTGATCGTCCCCGCGCTGGTCGCGCGGCTCGCCGAGGTCGCTCCGGGCATCAAGCTCAGGCTGACGCCTTACGGCAACGACTTGATCGAAACCGGCGTCGTCTCCGGCACCACCGCGATGGTGCTCGGCCGCATCATGGAGCCGCCCGACAATCTCGTGGTCCAGCATCTGATGAACGAGGGCCTCGAATGCGTCGTGCGCGCCAGTCATCCTGAAATCGGAGAGGCGATCTCGCGCGAGCAGTTCGAGAGCATGCGCCACGTCAACGTTGTGCCGCCCGGCCGCATGCGCGCCGGCCTGTTCCAAGCGTTAGCCCAACAGAATCTCAAGCGCGAGGTGGCGCTCTCCGTCACCAATTTCTTCGCGGTTGCCGAGATGATCGCGGTCACCGACTATGTCGCAACGCTGCCGCGTCTCATCTGTCGCCGTCTGGCGCACGATGCCCGACTGCGCATCCTTCCGCCTCCAGTCGATCTCGGCAGCTTCCCGGTCGAGATGGCTTGGCATGTCCGCTACCGCCATGATCCCGCGCATCGCTGGCTACGTTCGCTGGTCGCGAAAGTGATCGGCGAACTCACCGATGCGTTCGATCAAGCCGTCGGCGTGTCCAACAACGGCGCAGCATTTCAACCATAGAGCCGGTCTGTATCAGGATAACATCTGAGGGGCCCGTCCGCCTCTGAGAATGCGTGCCATAATCTTCGCTCGGCAGGCCGATCCCCGTTACCCACTCATGCACCAGGCGAGCGTATTGACGGGTGCTCATGTGGGTCGAACGATCGGTGCGGCTCGGGAAGGCATAATCCTCCAGTGATCTGCCTCGCAATTCCAACCACCGGAGCAAGCTGGGGCGAGCATCGTCCATCAGTTCGAACTGAACCGGCCTCCCGGTCTTCTGTTGAACGACGATCGCCCGCGTCCGCACCTTCCGGTCACAAACGGTGTCGCCGATCTTGATCTTCACCAAGTCACAGCCGCGCAGTTTACTGTCGATGTCGGAACGAATTTGTCGCTCCGAGACCGCTCGCAATCTTATCCTTGGATGGGCTGCATGGAGAAACGAACACGGTCAAACCCTTTCCGAGTTCGAGGATCGGGCTGGTAAACCGACAAGCCCCGGCCTCCTATCGCTATTTCACCACGCCCAAGAGCACCCAGCATGCTCGTCATAGCTTCATGGCCCGCGCGCCAGCGCGCCTCGGCAGATTGGCTGGAGAAATCGAATGCCTTGCCGGCAACCTCCTTGGCCTGATCCGCATAGGCAAGGCGCAGCACCGTGACGGTCGCTGCTCGGTCGCCCCGGACATCAAAGAGCGCTTGCCAGGCAGCGAGAGCGCGACGGCTTTGCGTGGCGAACATGAGATCCTGGCTCCGCTTCGCGCTTTCCCTCAGCGTGCGCGGACGACTTCCAGATAGAGGCAGCAGATCTACCGCGATGCAGAGCAACGGCCGCGTCCGCTTTTCGGACAGGATGATATCGAGAGGCAGGTTGACTGAAATGCCCGCGTCTCCCAGCAGCCGCTCGCCGATAGCGACGGGCGGGAACAGCGGAATGAGCGCGGCGCTCGCCCGAATCTCGTCGCAGCCAATCCAATGGCTACCAGTGTCGAAAGCAATATCTTCGCCGCTTTGAATATCCACGGCCGTGACCGACAAGCGCGGAGAGCCTCTATTCAGCCTGTCAAAATCAACAAGGCGCTGCAGAGTGTCGGCTAGCGGCCGCAGATCATAGAGGCTGGCAGGCTCGTCATTGCCCAGCGGGTTCCACCAGGGGCCGTAAATATTGCGGGGCACGAACAACCCCGGATGCCCGCTAGCCAAGGTCAATGCGGTCGCCCAGCTGCGCCTCACCGTTTCCACGACGGCGGGCAGGTCGATCGGCTCGGCATTGCCGCTGCATTTCCACAACTCGCGGAGCCGGCTAACCCGGTCGGAATCCTTGTTGCCGCAAATCACCGCGCCGTTCACCGCGCCCGCAGACGCACCAGCGATCCACGAAGGCTCGAGTCCCTGATCATGGAGCGCCTCATAGGCTCCAGCTTGATACGCGCCTAGTGCATTCCCGCCGCCAAGCACCAGCGCAACTTCATAGGGTCGGCCGTTCACCGGGAGCTGTCCAGAGCCATGCCTGGGTTCTGATGGTAAAAGACGAGCGCCACAATATCTCCTGTGCTGTAGCATCCCAAACTGCTGGCAGGATGCGTCGTTCCACTGTGAGATGATGCTCGTCACCCCTTTTTCAGAGAGGCCTGGCGTTCTTGTATCGCGTCTGCCGGACCAGCCGGAATGGCTCAACGTGGGCAGGGCGATACGCGCCGCGCAAGAAGCGAAGGGCTGAAGAACGCGCCTTGCGCTTTAAGTCGCCTGGCTGGATTTCCTTGCAATGACGTGGCCCACAAGGATGAGGACGATGCCGGAGGCAAGGAACAGCCAGTCCCACATCGACAGGCCAAGCGCTTCGACGACATGGTGCAAATCGAGAAGATGGTGGTCGATCAATCCTTCAACGAGGTTGAACCATCCCCATCCAGCCAGCATGTAACCGATCAGCCGCCAACCTGCTGCGCTTGCGTCTCGCCTGCCGTTCAGCGCCCGCCAGAGCAGTGTCACGCCGATCAGCGTCGCCATCCACATAAATGCGTGGAAAAGGCCATCAGCGAGCATATTGGCCTTCATGTTCATCATGCTGTTCAGGGGAATGACCGCCGAAAGCATGGCATGTGCCTGAAAGATCTGGTGCAGGACTATCCCGTCGAAAAACCCTCCAAGGCCAATGCCAAGCATGATCCCCGGAGGCGCAAGCGACGGCAGGTCAGTCATCCGATCGCTCATCTGCATGCATCCCGCTGCGCTGTTCGCCGGCAAACGTCATGCGCCGCTCAAGCCGGTTGCAACGCCCTGGCCAATTGGGGGCATTGCCCTCGTGGTGCTGGTATCTCCATTACGGCGCTGCATCGCCTCAAGCTCAATCTCGTCATGCGAACAGAAGATGGTCACCTCGCCGCTCCTCTCGCGCTTCAATTCCCGCAGGCGCTGCTGGTTGGCGAAACGCAGTTCCCGGTCCACCTCCATCAGATTCTGGTAAAGACGCAGGCCGGGCGTGCAGCGCCGCCTGTCTCCATCCAGTTCACGCCGGTAGAAATAAGCGTCCCCAGCATTTAGAACCCATCCATCGTCTGATCTGATCGCGATCCCGGCGTGGCCCCATGTATGACCTGGCAAAGGGACCATCAGGATTTCGGGCGGCAGGCCGTCTAACTGGCGGACGCGCTCAAGCCCAAACCAACATTCGCCGCTGCCGGCGTAAGTGCGCCAGTCCCGCACCTGCTCCCACTGCGCGGGCCGGTATCGGCGCTCTGCAATGAAGCCCCGCCGCTTGCGCTCGGCGGCTTCGCGCTCGGCTTCCATCACATGGACGCGCGCATTGGGGAAATCGTCCAGTCCGCCCGCATGATCGAAATCCAGATGCGTCAGCACGACATGGCGGACGTCCGATGGCGAATAGCCCATTGCCTTGATCTGGTGCAGCGCCGTCTCCTCCGCCCTGAAATGGATATTGAGCAGCGTACGAAAGAAGCGGCTGAGGCGCGGATGGGGATGGCGCACGTCTTCGCTGCCGTAACCGGTGTCAATCAGCACCAGTCCCTCGTTGGTTTCGACCAACTGTGCCGCGCAGGGAATAAGGCCGAACAGGCTCTTGCTGAAGCCATCGAAGAACGGACCGCCAAGTGGGCAATCCGTCCCGCATTTCAGATACCGGACACGCATTATCGCGCCGCGCCAATGTGCTGCGCCTCACCCCCTTCGGCCGTAAGCGCGGAAGGATAGATGAAGACGATCGAGGCGCCGGCAAGGACGACGAGCATCAGCGCAAGGGCAACGCTGCCGCTGATCCGTCCGCGGCGCCTTGCAAAGACCACCGCTCCGATCAAGGCGGCGGCGACAAGGACGATGATGGCGGTCAATCCCACCCATGACATAGCGTCTCTCCCAATGCCCAGGACCCAAAAGATCAGGAATGAACAGTGCCCCCGGCACGGCCGTTCCCTGAAAGCCGCTGCCGCCTAACTCAGGTAAGCGGCATGCTCGGATCATGCCCATGGCCGCCGCGTTCCTCCCGCGCCGCGTCGCGAGCATGAACCCAAATCCGGAGAAGCAGAGGAAAACCCCAATGGCCAAGAAGAGCGCGATCAACAAGAACGAGCGTCGCCGCAAGCTCGCCAAGAAATATGCGCCGAAATATGCAAAGCTTAAGGCGACAGCTAATGATGAAAGTCTCAGCCAGGAAGAGCGCCTGATCGCAAGGCTGAAGATGGCGGAAATCCCCCGCAACGGCAATCCCACGCGGATCAGGAACCGGTGCGAACTGACGGGACGCCCGCGCGCCTATTATCGCAAGTTCAAATTGGCTCGGGTGATGCTGAGGCACCTTGCCACGAGAGGACAGTTGCCAGGCGTGATCAAGTCGAGCTGGTGACGCAGACCATGCTCCCTCTACTCTCAAGAGGCTGTGAGATTGAACGTGGATAGCCACCCCTGGAGGGGAATGGGCACAAGTCGGCCCCCCCATATCATTATATTGGGTGGCGGGTTCGCCGGTCTCGCCTGCGCGCGGGAATTGGGCGGCAAGCCCATTCGGGTGACGATTATCGATCGCAACAATTATCATCTCTTCGTGCCGTTGCTCTACCAGGTGGCGACCGCCGCGCTCTCGCCCGCCGACATAGCGCAGCCCATCCGCCGCATCCTGCGCCGCCACGACAATATCGAGGTTGTGCTTGGCGAAGCGGTGGGCGTGGATCCACAATCGCGCCGCCTATCCCTGGCCGATGGCTCGTCACTCCATTTCGACAGGCTGGTGATCGCAACCGGCAGCCGATATAATTATTTCGCTCATCCGGAATGGGAACCGCTGGCGCCCGGCCTGCGCAGCATTGAGGATGCCCGCCTTCTTCGCAGCCGCATCCTGCGCAGCTTCGAGTTAGCGGAGCGACAGCCCGATCCCCACCGAAGGGCCGAACTGATGACGATCGTCATCGTGGGCGCGGGACCTACCGGCGTTGAAATGGCCGGAGCAATCGCGGAACTTGCGCATTACACGCTCGCCCGCGACTTTCGGCATATCGACCCCGGCGCGGTCCGCATCCTGCTGGTGGAGGCGGGCAAGCAAATCCTCGCCAGCTTCCCCGACAGATTGAGCACCTATGCCCGACGCCGGCTGGAAGCCATGGGAGTGGAGATCATGCTGGGAAAGTCGCTCGAAGACATTGACGGTGACACGCTCGTCATTGGCGGCCAAAGGTTGCGGGCCGGCACGATCATCTGGGCTGCGGGGATCAAGGCGTCGCCCGCCGCGTTCTGGCTGCAGGCAGAATGCGACCGCAGCGGCCGGGTAAGGGTTGCCGCCGATTTTTCGGTTCCAAGCCATCCCCACATTCATGTGCTGGGTGATAGCGCCGCAATGAATGACGAAGCCGGACAACCGCTGCCTGCACTGGCTCAGGTAGCCCAGCAGCAGGGCCGCTATCTTGGGCAATCCCTCTCTCGCGAATTCACCGGCCGCGCACCGCTTCCCCCTTTCCGCTTTCGCGACCGCGGCAACACCGCGATCATCGGTCGCAACGCCGCCATCTTCGATTTCGGCAAGCGCCGCCTGAAGGGACGGCTGGCTTGGCTGCTCTGGGCCATTGTCCATGTCTATCTGCTGGTCGGCTTCGAAAAGCGGCTGCTGGTCAGCATCCAGTGGCTCTGGCGCTATTTCACCTATCAGCGCGGCGCGCGGCTGATCACGCAGCCGCCGCCA
This sequence comes from Sphingobium indicum B90A, assembly GCF_000264945.2. Classification (NCBI taxonomy): domain Bacteria; kingdom Pseudomonadati; phylum Pseudomonadota; class Alphaproteobacteria; order Sphingomonadales; family Sphingobiaceae; genus Sphingobium; species Sphingobium indicum. The sequence goes on along the minus strand of NZ_CP013070.1, from coordinate 3,112,467 downwards.
CCGCCGCCCCAGGCCCTAGGGCCCGGCGGATCAAGGAAAAAGAGCCGCGATGCCAACGCATCGCCGCCCTAGGTCGGCAAGCCTCATGGGTGTCGCGTGGATGGCCCTTAAGCCCCAGGTCTTCCAGTAAGTGGTGCAGGAGAGCGAGCTTTCAAAACCATCGACGAACCCCAGCGACGCATTGGCCGGCCTGCCGGCAGGCTATGGGGATGCTCCGAGACTGGGACCATCATTACCGGGTGATCTCGGGCGACCGATCCTGCGCGCCCAGCAACAGCATCTGGGCGCCGACTCACCGGGCGACAATCGGCCGATTGCGGACGCCGCAGAAGCTGAGAGGCTAACAAGATGGCGGAACTGAAGGCCGCCCGGCAGTCCGGGATCCTTTTCCAGACAAAGGCCGGCGACCATGCCGCCGAGGTACCAGCGCTGCCGACCACAATGGTTCCGCCGGATCCAGACCAGGACCTTGCTCCCATCACCGTGCGCGTGGCGACGGCTGTACGTCTTACCGGTCTCAGTCGGTCTCGCATCTATGAACTGATTCAGGCGGGCGATATCGAGATCGTGAAGGTCGGAAGAGCGACCCTGTGCGCTATGACAGCCTCCAGCGCTTGACCAGCAGATGAAGCATGCACGCCGTCCTCATGCGCGTGCCTGAAATCGAAGAGCGCTGGAAATTGGCTAACGGTGGCGCTCCATCGCGGTGACGGTAAGGAAGGCCGGGCTGCCATGACCGACATAGACGTCGCTCAGCAGCCGGGCCTCCTCGGCCTCCTTGTCGGCTTCGGCAATCGCCTTCCACCAGAAGCGCAGGACCGAATCCCACCGATATCCCCGCGCCTTCAACCGCTCCTTCGCCTCAAAGGGCGCATCGATAGCATTGGCACGATAGGTGGGCTTTTCCGAACAGGCGATGAGCTTGGCAAGGATGGTTTCACCGTCCGGCAGACCGTGAGCCAGCAGATAGATGAGCGCGAGGATAGAACCAGCCGCATTGCGACACGAGGTGGGCAAGGGCGCGGCCGTCAAATCCGAGCTCCAGCCAATCCAATTCCGCCATGGAGCAGGCCCAGGGTTTGCCGGCGATGGCAGGCAGGCGGCGGTCAATGAACGGCCTGTCGAACGCCGCATTGTGCGCGACAATGATGTCGGCGGACGAAAGGCTCTCGACGGCCGCCGCCTCGTCTATGACCTGACCAGCAAGGTCATCCGCCGCGAGCCCCGTCAATTTGGTGATCCTGGGGTCGAGCTCGATGCCCGGATCCTCACGCCAGACCCGGGGCACGCCGACCTGAATAACGTGCCCCAGAGCATCAAACCGAAAACGCTGGACCGCCAGTTCGATAATCCTATCAGTTTCTCGATCGAGGCCGGTCGTTTCGACGTCAACCGCAACGCCAATCCTGCTCGGCGTCCGTGGATCAGCATCATGGAAAGCCGTTACAGGCATCAACCGGCACAGGACTCGATAATCAGGATGACTGTTTAGCGCCTCAGCTGCGCGCTCGTGACGACCGTCGGCAGAGAACGTCATGATGCCAACGGTCCCTTTGTCATTCTTCTACCACCCGGAAAACCACGCCGCTGCCGGCATCCCTGACCAGATCGACCCTCTTACCGTCCCAATGATAGTCGAGATGCCTGCCCTGGACCGGGCTGGAGGCACAGTCGGGATAAAAGAGCCCTACACATTCTCCTCCAGCTTGCCGCACGCTCGGATAGGCTATCCCATCAGAACCAGCCTTGCGCAGGGCAGCCCCCAGCAACTGGGCGGCCGCATAATCATCCGGATCGAGGCAAGCAGCGAACGGATCGTCCTGACCCCGCAGATCATGAAGGTTCGCGCAAACCGTCAGGATGATTTCCCGAAACTGGGAGGTCCAACCGGGCGATTCAGCTGTGCGCGCCATGAACCGGGCATGATGATGGATCGTCTCGAACAGGGCAGTCTCATAGCGATCGGCGACGTAGAGGACGCCATAGCTCCCATCGGAAAACCGACTGGGACGGTCAACACTGACATGGGTGAAGGACGCCATCAAATAGGAAGCGCCGTTGCCGCCCACCCGTCGTTCGGGAGGCACAAGATCGAGATTCCCGATCGATGCCCTGATGCGCGGGTTGGTCTTCTGCTCGGCCGACAGCAACAGGGGCCAATCCTCTGGATCCGCGATATCCTCGAACAGGTCGATGGGCGGGTAGACGCTGCGGATGATCCGCACTGCGCCGTCCCATTCAACTCTGCAGACTGGCGGTTCGTTAGCCAGGGTCACCAGCCGCCGCGTTCCGCATCAAGATAACGCCGCACACGCATCAAGTCCGTCAGTTCGCCGCCCAGCATGACCGCCAGCGCACTCGCGCTCCCGAAGGCCACATTGGACGCCTTGATCCAATCGTAGCCCCGCTGCGGCTCCTGAAAGATGATGCGGAGAGCCTTATGGATGCCCATGAGATTGGATAGACGGGCAAGCCCATCGCGCGAAATGCGCCCCGGCCCCTCCGCCTTCCAGCGACGAAAGCTGCGAACGGGCATGTCGGTAAGGACCGCCGCCTGCTCATCGGTGAGGCCCCATTTGGCGAACAGGTTGAGGGCGGCGCGAAACATCGCGCGACCTTCTTCCTGAGTGATCGGTTCCTGCCGGAAGGGAGCAGGGGCTGTCTCAACGGGTTGCAATATAGCCATCTGTGACAAAATAGATGATAAGCTGCCAAATGGCAATTCATTGCTCGCCGGTGGGTTTCGATAAATCCGATCTGCCGCTTGCCGTGGCGCATACTCGAAACAAGATTCAAATCTCTGCGAGGCCAAGCTCCAGTGACCTGAGCCTGACTTCCATGGCATTCATGATGCTTGTGTGTGGGGCTGTGGCAAGCCTATCGGGTATCATGAACAATGCCTGCTCGGGGGCTTTTGCTGCCATTTGGATGACGTCCCGAAGCACCTTGTCGATGAGGGTAGGCCCCAATCCCGCCTCTTTCGCGGTCTCCACGAAATGCCGTCCGCTAAGGTTCAGAATTTGATATTTCCGGCTGTTGCCTACGGACATTGCGAGCTGGTACTTGTTGTTCGGGATCTGCCGCGCGTCGAACGCAGGTTGGGCGCTGAGGACGTCATAGAATGGAGTCATCCCGAAACGCCCGCCGGGGCGAAGAAAGATACTGAAATTCTTGGCGTGACCGTCCGTTGCGCCGATGAGCCAGAATATGATCTGGCTTTTCAGGAAGGCGGCCTGATCCTCCAAGGGGTTGTCGCTGCTCCCGAGCAGCTTGAGGATTGTGACGGCGCCAGGACCCCCGTGGCTCTGATATTTCTGGGCAGAAGGGACGCCCAAGGCCTGGCAGAAATCCTCCTGGGGCAATCGAAGCAGTTCGGTCGGGCTCCTCCAACGACGATCAAAGCGCTCGACCACCAGCACCTTGCGCGCGCCGAATGTCGCGATCTATTTTCAGCATAAAATAGTTTATGTGTTAATCTGCATAATATAATATTATCCGATTTCCTACATAGGCTTTCGGCGGTGGACCCTGCGAGATATACTTGCTGGCTGCCGGTGTCTGGGTTGGTCAGCCGCTATGGTTCCGGCGACGATGAAACACCTGCCGACCAACTTACGTCATTGCGGCGCTGACGCATGAACGACCGGATTTGGTGGGAAGCTGGCATAACGGCTTTCACCTGTTTGGCGGTAATCGGCAGGGAACAGCAAGCCTCGGATTAACTGCCGTTTTGGAAAGCCGGACCCGTGACCGCTGCTGTCAGAGACTGCGCTTCGTAAGGCTCGTCTGCTCGCGCCGTTAGTTCTACAACCGCGGTGGGCCGCTACTCGCCGAACGGGTAGGTGTCCGGAACGCCCGGTCCGTGGTGCTCCGTCCCGAGCGGCGTCAGCGCCTCCGTCTCGTCGAACCAGACATAGGCGTCGAACTGCTCGGATAGGACTGCCTGCGAATAATGGCTCCAGAGTTCGGTATCCGGGCGATAGATGACACCGATGAAACGCTCCAGGCACGGCTCGGCCAGCCGGCGTCTCAATGCATCGTGTTTGCCGGGCGAGAGGTCGAGCAGAAAGCGCGGCTTGCCCGCATCGTGGCATAGCCGCTCATAGCTGTCGCGGCGCGAGGGAAGCACGCGCTTCACCTCCATGTCGCCGTCCCAGTCGGTCGCGGCGGCGACCGTGCCGCTGTGCGTGCCGAAGCCGATCAGCGCCGCGGCGCGGCCGAACCGTTGGCGGCAAAGCTGGCCGATGTTGAGTTCGTCGCGAACGGCGCCCATGTCGGTATGGCGGGCATCGCCGATGTGGCTGTTGTGCGCCCAGACGATTGCCCTGGCATCGCGGCCCTTGGCTTCGAGGATGTTCTCGAGCGTCTCGAACATGTGCGTGTCGCGCAGGTTCCAGCTTTCGGCGCCGCCATAATACATGATACGGTAATAGCGCTCGGCCGAGGCGACCAGCCGTGCGTTCTGCGCAGCGTCGAGGAAGCTGTCGCCATTGGCCTTGGCATAGTCAGCCTGTCTGGCCAGCAGCGCGCGGCATTGCTCGATCACGGCGGATTCGCATTCGGCATAGCCGCGCCGGAGGGCGGAGCGGCCATAGGTGGCCGGGTCCTTCTGCCAGGGGGTGAGGCAGCCGTAACGCTCGCGGGCGGTGGCCGCGGCGTCGGGATCGACCCGATCGAGATAGTCGAGCACGGCCGCGATCGAGCCGCGCATGTTGTACATGTCGAGTCCGTAAAAGCCCGCGCGGCGATCCATGTCGGCGATGGCTTCATTATGCCCGCGCATCCACTCCGTAAGGACCGCGATTTCGGTGTTGCGCCACATCCAGGTCGGAAAGCGCTGGAACGGCGGTTCTGCGGACGTCCTGCGCGGGCGATGCCGCACGTAGCGGTCCACTGCCTCGGCATCGGGCCAATCGGCCTCGACCGCTACGATCGTGAAGCCATGATGTTCGATGAGGTGCCGGGTGATCGCAGCGCGGGCGCGATAGAACTCGGCCGTGCCATGGCTGGCCTCGCCCAGCAGCACGACGCGGCGGTCCGCGAAGCGATCGAACAGCGCCCCGAACGCCGGATCGTCGAAGTCGGGGAGCGGCTCGGCTGCCTGACCGATCATCTCGGGCAGGCTCAGTTTGCGCGTGACACCCGGCAGGTGGTTCGCCGCCGAGCGGCGCCCGTCCTCGGACCAACCCTGCGCGCCGATCAGTGGTACGAACCGGACCGTGCCGAGATCCTCCTCCGCATAGCTGCCAGTGCTCGTGCGCGTGATCTTGCACAGCGATTGTTCGCCCGCATCGCCCACCGGCACCACGAGGACGCCGCCGACCTTAAGCTGCTCCTTGAGCGCCCGCGGCACCTCGGGACCACCGGCTGAAACCAGAATCGCGTCGAAGGGCGCCTGATCGGGCAGCCCGAGCGTGCCATCGCCGATGCGCAGTTCGACATTGCGGTATTCGAGCGCCTCCAGCCGCTCGCGCGCCGCCTGCCCAAGCGCCTCGTGCCGCTCGATGGCGAACACGTGTCCCGCGATGCGACTGATGACCGCAGCCGCATAACCCGAACCCGCGCCGACCTCGAGCACTCGGTCGTCCGCCCCGACCTCCGCCGCTTCGATCATTTCCGCAACGATGTAAGGCTGGGAGATCGTCTGCCCTTCCTCGATCGGAAGCGGCGCGTCCTCGTAGGCGAACTCCTCCATGCCTTCCGGCACGAAACGCTCGCGTGGGACCTCGCGCATGGCGGCAAGCACCGCTTCGTCGCGGATCCCGCGACGGGCGAGCTGGACATCGACCATCCGGTCCCGCTGCTCAGCCAAATCAGCCATGAGCAGTCTCCGCGGCAGCGGCTCTCACTGATACGCCGAGCGCGTTCAGTTCGGCGAGGGTCTGCTTGGCGCTGCGGTGATGTACGAAGGTGCCGCCGGCGTCCTGCCAGAGATGGGCGTGCTTCAGCTGATCGTCGACGAGGATGTCGCCGGACCGGCAGTGATTGCGCTTGTCGACCGCCATCACCGTCAGGATGCGGGTGCCGGGAAAATGCTCGGCCGCCCAGCGCACCTTCTGCGGGGCGGCCCATTTGCCGCGCGGGAGGCCAGTCAGGATGATGGGATCCAGGTGCCGCACCCCCTCAAACAGGATCATCGCATCCGGCATCAGCGGCAGGGTGCCATAGAAGTCGGGATGGCGGGCGATCTCGCGCCAGAAGGCCGGGAGGCCGCGGCGCTTCTCGAAGACACGCGGCGGCATGCCGAGCAACTCGGTCGCGCCGCGATCGAAGTCGGCCAGTACGCCGTCGCAGTCGAGATAGAGCTGCATCAGCTAAAACCTTGCCGGTTGGATATGAATCGGAACCGGCGTGGACAATGGCTCCCAACCCCGTTCGGCGATCACGTCATTGCTCTGGACGGCCTTGCGGCCCCGGCTTCGGTCCAGCGACCAGGTGATGTGGTAGGTGCTGCCGTCGGGCCGGTCCGTGCTGCCGTCGATCGAGACGATCAACGCCTGCAGGCCTTCGCCATCATCGACCTTCCCGACGATCTCGGCAGCCTCTTGTGCGGGCAGAGGCTCATTGGCGGACGCACCCGCCTGGAGCGTGACATGATCGGCGATCACGTCGGGCCAAGTCGGCGGAAAGCGTTCGAGTAGCTGTGCCCGCACGTTCCGATCGAGTTTCCAGCCCGTGACCGGCATCGTTCAGGACTTCGGATAAGGATCGGCCGGCGGCGCCTTGTCCGCGCGGGAGGTCTCGCCGCGAGCACGATCGTCGGGCGACGGGTCCTCGCCCGCCGCGCGGGCGTTGCCGCCGATCTCCGCTTCTTCGCCGGGCTCGCGGGTGGGCTGGCGATGGGCGCCCTCAGCCTCATGCTCCTTCAAAGTCGGGTCGCGCAGATTGTTCTCCGCATCACCCTGTCCGCTATTTTCGCGCATCCTCTCTCTCCATTTTCGATTACTGAACGGTCGGGCGCGCCTTGCGGCAGTCGGCCGCGCACTCCCGGCACATCTCGGCGCAGAGCCGGCAATGCTCATGCTCATGGCGTGCGCATTCTTCCGCACACAGCTCGCACACCCTCGCGCAGGTCTCGAGCATCAGCCGCAACGTCTCGATATTCTGCGCCGTCCGCCGGATTGCGAGCCGGCCTGTCGCGGCACACACATCCGCGCAGTCGAGGCACGAGCGGATGCACTGCGCCATATCCATCTTCTCGGCGATGCAGGCGTCGGCGCAAGAGGTGCACATCTCCGCGCAGAACATCGCATGGCGAGACGCGGTCGCCAGCGTTTCGTTGAAGTTCTCACCCACGTCGGGGTGAAGCGCGATCATCTTGTGAATGGACATGGCGGTCTCCTAGATGATCGGCTTGCCGCCGGTGACGGCGATGGTGGCCCCGGACACATAGCTCGCCTCGTCGGTAGCGAGCATTACATAGGCCGGCGCGAGTTCCTTGGGCTGCGCCGGTCGCCCGAGCGGCGTGTTCTTGCCGAACTCCTTCACCTGGTCTGGCGGCATGGTGGACGGAATGAGCGGGGTCCAGACCGGCCCGGGTGCAACGCAGTTCACACGGATTTTCTTCTCGCCGAGCAGCTGCGCCAGCCCGCCGGTGAAGTTCTGGATCGCGCCCTTGGTCGTGGCATAGGGAAGCAGGGTCGGCTTGGGCGTGTCGGCGTTGACCGACGTCGTGTTGATGATGGCGCTACCCTCGCGCATATGCGGCAACGCGGCCTTGGCCAGATAGAACATCGCGTGGATGTTGGTCGCGAAGGTCTTGTCCCACTCCTCGTCCGGGATATCCTCAAGCTGCTCATATGTCATCTGGTGAGCGGCGTTGTTCACGAGAATGTCAATACGCCCGAACGCTTCGACCGCTTTGTCGATGATGGTGCGGCAATGGTCGGCGCTGCTGATGTCGCCGGAAACGAGCACCGCCTGGCGCCCCGCCTTCTCGATCCAGCGCGCGGTCTCCTGTGCATCGTCGTCTTCACTGAGATAAGCGATGAGCACGTCGGCACCTTCGCGGGCGTAAGCGATCGCCACTGCGCGGCCGATGCCGCTGTCGCCGCCGGTGATGATTGCCTTTTTCCCCTCGAGGCGACCCGACCCCCGGTACGTCTCTTCACCATGGTCGGGACGCGGATCCATGTCTTCCGTCTTGCCGGGAACCTGCTGTTGCTGCTCCGGGAGAGGCGGCTTTACGGCTTCGGACGCTTTATCGCTCATCGCGTGGTACTCCTTGGACGCTCAGTAGAAGAGCACCTTTTGAACGGCGCAGTTCCGGCGGGAGCGGTTCGGACAGACCAATTACAGCCGAACCGTGCCGCCTTTGTGATTATCCACACCGATGAATCACATGAATTAGGATGGCGTTCGTCTGGGCGCGCAGGCTGATCTTCTACTCGCCGCATGAGGAACTCTGGCCGGGCGGCGTACAGAAATATCGCCGCGCGAGATCACAGTCATGACCTTAAGGAAGCAAGGCATCGCAGGGCCCAAGCAGGACGAAGATCTCAAGGAGAATTCCGGCTTAGGCCAAGGACGTTTACGGCTCGGACGAGGAACTCGACAATGCCGAGGGCTGGCGCATCTCTTGTGAGTTCTGCACTATTCTCTTGGCCAATTACTGCTCACACTGACGGGAATCACCCAGAACGGACCTTTCAATCGAGACTTCTTGGCACGAGTGAACTGCCGATCATCGTACTAGCTCACGGCGGTTTTTCTCTCCAAGCTGACTCCAGCGGTCAAGGTTATTGGTTGCAGAGCCGAATATGGGTGGAGCGTATGGGCGCAAGCGCACGTCGAGGCTCGTTGGCCCGGATATGGAGAGAGTAAAGTGAAGGGCGCTTACATGTGCCCCGTGCGTCCCTGGCTTAAGTGGTAGCCCCGCACAAGTCAGCCAGTGACCCTTTGCCACCTAGAAGAGACCTTCGGGCAACTGCCGGGTAACCGCGCAGCATCTCTAAGCCTGCCAGAAGCGGGCCATCTTTAAGCCATAGATAAAGTAAATAAAAAAGGGAGAAGGAAGAAAATGACTATTCGAACGATAGTCTCCGTATCTTCTGTCGTAGTATCGATTTTTTCGGCGCAAACTGCTGGTGCTCAACAAGTTGCACAGCCTGGGGATGTATCCATGTCTGAGAGGGAGCAATCCGGTGATGTCGCGGCCTCTCAAGGGCAGGACTTGGGCGACATCGTTGTGACGGCGAACAAAAAAGCCCAGAGCCTTCAAAAAACACCTGCGGCCGTAACGGCTTTGGACAGTGAGTTGATCGTGCAGAAAGGGGTCACCGACTTGCGCGCTGCACAGGCGTTCGTTCCTTCCGTGCGTTTTCAGCAGCAAGCCACATCTACTGAGGTTTACATTCGCGGCATTGGAGCCACTCTGGATCAAGCGCAGATCGATCCGCCGACCTCTGTAAACTTCAACGGGATCTATATGCCTCGCGAAGTCACGAGTGCAGCGTTCTTTGATGTGAATCAGATCGAGGTGCTTCCTGGACCACAGGGAACGCTTTATGGACGCAGTTCGCTTGGTGGTGTGGTGAATATCAACTTCAATCGTCCCACACATAAAAACGAGACAAGCTTCAACCTTGAGGCGGGCAATTACGCTCTCCTGCATCTGACGGCAGTGCAAAACCTGTCGCTGACCGACACGCTGGCGATGCGCGCGGCTTTCGATTTTGCCCGGCATACCGGCTATTTGGAGTCTGGCGCGCAGAGCAAGAATGGTTTCAATGGGCGGCTCCCTGCTTTACACGCCGACGGACCGAGTGAGCATCTACGCTTGGGGGATGGTCGGCGATGAAAAAGGTATTGCGTCGAACGCGGTAGCGATAGGGATACGTCCTGACGGTACGGTGAAGGCTGGCTCATTCCTACAGGACGACCCCTGGAACGATCTGCTCCCACCGTCCGTCCTAGCCCAATCCCCTTTCGGTCAGCTGGCAGCCAAGCCAGTCAAGGACGAGAAAAAGATCTTCGGCGGTGAAGTCGAGATCGGTCTCTCGGACAGCGTCACTCTAACATATATTCCGTCGTATATCGAGTATCACTCGGCTGTTGCTTTCACGCTGAGCGGCCTTCCCAATATTCAGACGACTAACTATAACCAGACCACGCATGAGCTGCGGCTTTCGGGCAACGCTGGTTGGGGCGACTGGCTCATCGGTGGTTATGGCTATCGCCTTGTGAGCTCTGGCCAGTTCTATGTCGGGTCCTACGACACGACTGGCATTCCCGTAACTCTCGTCGATCGCAATCGCATCAAGGGCCTCGCCGTATTCGGACAGGCTACCATTAACATTAGCGACCCAATGAGACTTACCGTTGGCGGCAGATACGGCGTGGATAACCGTGTTGGCGAAGGTCCGTATTTCGACGCCTCTGGGGTAGGCTCGCGATACGATTTTAGCGGAACTTATCGCCGGTTCGACTACAAGGTGGGGCTCGAATACGATATTGCTCCCCGCGCGATGGTCTATGCAGCTCTGCAGACCGGCTTCGGTATTATCAGCGCACCGCGAAGATCAACGGCTACGTCTCGCTGCGCCCGCCCGGTGACGATCGCGTAGCGAAAGATCGTGCCGAAGGTGCTGCGGAGGCGGTTTGCCGTCTCATACCGCCCGCGAACCTCAACAGCGCGGAGGACTTCCAGCAGTTCGGGTGCAGTAAAGTCTGCGGTAGGCCGGCTGCCAATGAGCGGATATCCCTTGGTTTTGCCGCATTTATTGCCATTGCGGTGAGCGCCATGATGGTATCTCCATGATAGAGCATAATCGGACCTGACTGAATCGGGGAGGATTCCCTTTCGTTGGGAAATCTGATTCAAGATGTCAGCTGGACGAGGAGGCCAGCCTGGCATGACGAAGTCCATTTCAGAGGATCTGCGCACGCGGGTGATTGCAGCGGTTGATGGCGGCCTTTCGCGGCGCGCGGCTGCGGAGCGTTTTGGAGTTGCGGCGGCAAGTGTGATCCGATGGGTCCGCGAATGGCGGGAGACCGGATCGACGCGTGCCAAGTTCCAAGGCGGCGACATGCGGTCCCGCCGGATTGAAGGCCATCGCGATGTCATTCTAGGTGCGATCGAGGAGCAGGTGGACATCACGCTTGTTGAACTGGCCGAGATGCTTCGATCGGAGCATGGGGTCGTATTCGCACCGAGCACCATCTGGCGTTTCCTCGATCGTCACTCAATGACCGTGAAAAAAAACGGCGCACGCCAGCGAGCAGGATCGGCCCGACGTGCTCGCGCGGCGGCGCGCATGGTTCAAGGCTCAACCTGATCTCGATCCCGAACGGTTGGTATTTATCGATGAAACCGGCGCATCGACGAAAATGGCGCGTCTGCGGGGACGGGCCCAGCGCGGCATGCGATGTCGGTCTCCGATCCCGCACGGCCATTGGAAAACCACCACCTTCACCGGCGCGTTGCGCTTGACGGGCATGACCGCGCCAATGGTCCTGGACGGTCCCATGACTGGCGAATGGTTCGCTGCCTATGCCGCGCAGGTTTTGGCGCCAACGCTGCGTCCCGGCGACATCGTCATCCTCGACAATCTCCCAGCTCATAAGACGATGGCAGCACGTGAAGCCATCGAAGCGGCCGGGGCGCGTATGTTGTTCCTTCCGCCATACAGTCCCGACTTCAATCCAATCGAAAACGCCTTCTCAAAACTCAAGGCCATCCTACGAAAGGCCGCCGCCCGAACCGTCCCCGAGCTATGGGATGCAATCCGCGACGCATTGCCACGCTTCACTCCGGAAGAATGTGCGAACTACTTCACTGCCACCGGGTATGAACCAGAGTGATCGGATTCTGCTCTAGTATTTTTCGGAATACCATCAAAATACCGTCACCGAGGGGTGGCTGCCAGCGTACCCCCGGGGATGTAGGGGGACGATGGGTTTTTCAAAAACCCACGTTTTCCGCCGTTTTCTGGATGGCTCTAGATGCTGCTGGATGCAGAAAAAAGAACAAATGGTGCCCGGGGACGGAGTCGAACCGCCGACACTGCGATTTTCAGTCGCATGCTCTACCAACTGAGCTACCCGGGCACGGGCACCGGCGAGGACCACCGGTCGCTTGGTGAGGCGTGCCTATAGGCATCAGGCCGGGGTGCTGTCTACCCCATCGTCGCCACTTTTTTTCATCTCGTCCGAAGCGGGCGCGCCGGGGACGCGATAACCCTCACCCAGCCATTGCAGCAGGTCGCGGTCGCGGCAGGCCTTTCCGCAGAAAGGGCGGGTTTCGCGAGCCGAGGGCTGGCCGCAGACGGGGCAGGAGGTGGCTTTAGGAGACATGGCCCGCCGATATGGTCAGCGCCGCGTCCGCCTTCAACCCAATGGCGCCGCCGCGGCGGCGGGCCAGGGTTTCGATCCAGCCGGTCGCCTTGTGCAGGCGGTCGATGATCGCGGGGGCGGCGGCGATCGTCGCCGGGCCGCCATTGCCGTGGCGTTCGGCGCGGCGCAGCAGGGCGAGCGCCGCCGTCTCGACCGGGTCGGCGCGGAGCAGCTCCATGAGGTTCATGCGTTCCCGGCGGCGGATGATCTGGACGAAGCCGAAGCCGTTGACCGCCGTGCGTTCGAAGGGGAGCGGCAGATATTTGTCGATCTGGGCGGAGGCGACGGCGCGCTCGTCCTTGTTGTTCATCGTCGGCAGGTCGATGCCGATGGAGCCGGTCAGCCCCAGGCGGCGGATCGCCTGCGCGGCCAGCTTCGCCCCCTTGGGACCGAGCTTGGCGGGCGGGAGCGAACCGTCGACGTCGATCAGGATCATCGCGGGCGTGGGAAAGATGCGCAGCGCGGCTTCCTCCGTGCCGATCTCGCCGGAAATCGCCTCTTCCATCAATTCGCTCCAGCCATGGGCTTCGAAGCGGTCTTCCTCATGCGCCGGACAGGGGATGACGGGCAGGCCGGTGGCGCGCAGGCGCTGGAGCAGGCTGGGCGCGGGATGCGCCTTCGAGCCGGGCTGGGCGATGCGGGCCTTGGCGAGCTTGGCGCGGCCTTCCTCCGGGATCGCCTCGCGCAGGATTTCGAGCAGGACGGTCGCGCCCTCCGCGATTTTCGGCGGGATGGGTTCGACCAGCACTTCCTCGCCGGAGATCAGACGGGCGATGCCGCGCTTCTTCGGGATGACGGTGCGGACGAGTTTGCCCTGGACGACCGCGCCTGCGCGGGCGGCATCGCTTTCGCGTTCGATCTGTGCTTCGACCAGGCGGCCCTTTTCGATCAGCGCGGCGCGGGCTTCGCCAATGCCTTCTTCATAGAGCCATTCGGCCATGTTCGGTCAATCCAACGGATAGCCCGCTGCCCGGAGCAGCGCGCGGGTTTCGTAGAGGGGCAGGCCCATGATGGCGCTGTGGCTGCCCTGGATGGCGCGGATGAGGCCCGCGGCGCGGCCCTGGATCGCATAGCCGCCTGCCTTGCCCTGCCATTCCTGCGACGCGAGATAGGCGTCGATCTCGGCGCGATCCAGGCGTTTGAAGGTCACGATATTGGTCGAGAGGCGGTGGCGCGCCCTGCCCTCCGCGTCGATCAGGGTGATCGCGCTCAGCACGCGGTGGCGGCGGCCGGAAAGGAGCTGGAGGCATTGGCGCGCTTCGGCCTCGCTCTCCGTCTTGGGCAGGATGCGGCGGCCCGCGGCGACCACCGTGTCGCCGGAAAGGACCAGCGCGCCGGGATGGCGAGCCGCGACCAACGCGCCCTTTTCGGCGGCCACGCGGGCGGCGTAGGCGGCGGGAAGTTCGCCCTTCAGGGGCGTTTCGTCGAGGTCGGCCGGGTCCACCGCGTCCGGAGACGCGCCGATCTGACCCAGAAGTTCACACCGTCTGGGAGAAGCAGAAGCTAGGATGAGCCGCATGCGTGAGGCGGCTTATTTGAAGCGGTAGGTGATCCGACCCTTGGTCAGGTCGTAGGGGGTGAGTTCGACCAGCACTTCGTCGCCCACCAGCACGCGGATGCGGTTCTTGCGCATCTTGCCGGCAGTGTGGCCGAGGATCTCGTGATCATTTTCAAGCCGCACGCGGAACATGGCGTTGGGGAGAAGCTCCACAACCTGTCCGCGCATTTCAAGCAGTTCTTCTTTTGCCATAATATCCTGGGAAACCGAAAAATCGCGCCGCCATAGCGCCAAAATGCCGAAAAAGAAAGTCAGGCTGACGCGCCGAATGCATCGCCGGCTTTTTGGAGCACCGCGAAGACGCGATCCAGTTGATCCGCATCGAGGCAATAGGGCGGCATGAGATAGATGGTGTTGCCGAGCGGGCGCAGCAAGAGGCCCCTTTCTTCGGCGAAGGCGCGCAGGCGCGGGGCCAGGTCGGAAAGATATCCGGCGTCGGGCGCGATCAGGTCTATCGCGGCGATGACGCCCAGTTGGCGGGGGTTGGCGAAGGCGGGATGCTGCGCCAGTTTTGCGAGTCGCTGCGCCATGCCCTGGCCGAGAGCGGCGATGCGGCCCAGCACATCCTCCTCCCGCCAGATGGCGAGGTTGGCGGCGGCGGCGGCGCAGGCGATGGCGTTCGCGGTGTAGCTGCTCGAATGGTAGAAGAGGCGGGCGCGGTCGGCGGATCTGTGCGCTTCGAAGATGCGCGGGCTGGCCAGCGTCGCGGCGAGCGGGATCGCGCCGCCGGTGATGCCCTTCGCCACCGCCATGATGTCCGGGACGACGCCCGCCTGTTCGCAGGCGAAGAGCGTGCCGGTGCGGCCCCAGCCGGTCATCACCTCGTCCGCGATGAAGAGGACGTCGTGGCGGGCGCAGATCGCCGCCATCTCCCGCAGGACATGCGCCGGATAGATCAGCATCCCCCCCGCCCCCAGGATCAGCGGTTCGACGATGAAGGCGGCTGGCTTTTGCGCGCAGGCGGCCTCCAGCGCGTCGAGGGTCGCCTGTTCCTGGTCCGCATGGGGGAAGGGGATGGTGCCGACGTCGAACAGCAGGGGCGACCAGGCGGCGTTATAGACGCCGCGCTCGCCCACCGACATCGCGCCGATGGTGTCGCCATGATAGCTGTGCTGGAGGACGAGGATGCGGTGGCGCGGTTCGGACAGGCCGTCCAGCGCCCGATTATGCCAATAGCCGAGCGCCATTTTCAGCGCGACCTCGACCGCCGTGGAGCCGCTGTCGGAGAAGAAGACATGGGCGAGCGGGTCTCGGTTCGCGGCGCGGGGGGCGATGTCGACAAGCCCTTGCGCCACTTCTTCGGCAGGGCCGTGGGTGTAGCCCGCGAAGATGAGCTGGTCGAGCTTGCCCGCCTGATCGGCGATGGCCGCCGCGATCCGGGGATGGCAATGGCCGTGGGTCGTCACCCACCAACTGGCGATGCAGTCGATGAGCGTGCCGCCGTCCGCCAGATGCAGCAAGGCCCCCTCCGCCCGTTCGACATGGGGGATTGGCTCGTTCAGGCCGTGCTGGAAGAAAGGGTGCCAGACAGGGGAGGTCATGGCCGTTGCGTAGAGGGATTTGCCCTCTGATGGAACATCTGACGGGAAATTGCCGGGATCGGCTGGGGGTGTGGGTTTCGGATTGTGAATCCTATTCCTCCCCATCGGTAGATGGGGAGGGGGACCAGCCGCAGGCTGGTGGAGGGGAAAGGGGCACGACCTGCGTATTTCCCCTCCACCACCGCCTTCGGCGGCGATCCCCCTCCCCACGCTTCGCGTAGGGAGGAATTTGTCGCGTTTATTGGGCGGGCGGGGTGGCCGGAGCAGCGGGGGCAGCGCCCGCGGCCGGAGCAGCAGGCGCGGCTGAGGTCGGCGCTGCCGCCTGGATCTTCTGCTGGAGCGCCGGGTCAGCGGCGGCGGCCTGGCCGATCTGGTTGAACTTTTCCGGCGGGATGCCCGACGCCTGGAGCGCCGCCAGCATCTTGGGCTGCTTGTCGGCGGCGGCGATGCTGCTGTCCTGCTGAATCTTCGTCACCTCGACGGCGGCGGCGGCGAACTGCTTGATTTCAGCGTCGGTGAAATTGCTGGCGCCAGCGGCCGGGGCAGCGGGCGCGGCCTGGGCAGGCGTGGACGGAGCCGGAGCGGCGGCGTCCTGGGCAAGGACCGGGGCGGCGGCGGCCAGCGCGACCGATGCGATCCCGGCCTTCAGAAGGATGGTGTTAAAACCCGACAAATTTCTTCTCCTCAAACTTAACCATGGTTTGAACGCCAAGCTGTGGAAGAGGTTGTCGGGATTAAAGAGCGATCCGATAAAATGTTGCATTTAAGAGACGGTCATCCAGCAAAATGCAGTTGATCGCAGGACCAAAACGCTTCGCCGTTGCGGAAAGTCATTGCGTTGGCGGAACTAAAAAAGGGGCCGGATTCGCGCCGATCCGGCCCCTTTCGAGTCTTACCAGATCTTCACCCGGTCTTGCGGCGCAAGATAGATTTTGCCGTCCGCCTCCGGCTTGAAGGCAGAATACCATTGGTCGAAGTTCCGCACGGTGTCGGCGCGATATTGCGATGGGGAATGCGGATCGGTGACGAGTCGCTGCCGCAGATTGGGTTCGCGATAGTTGCGCCGCCACACCTGCGCCCAGCCCAGGAAGAAGCGTTCGTCGCCGGTGGTGCCGTCGATCACCGGCGCGGGCTTGCCGCCCAGCGAGGCGTGATAGGCGTCCAGCGCCACCGCGACTCCGGCCAGGTCGCCGATATTCTCGCCCAAGGTGAAGGCGCCCTTCACATGCGCGCCGGGGAAGGGTTCATAGGCGTCATATTGCTTGACCAGCCTGTCGGTCAGCGCCTTGAAATTGGCGACGTCCTGATCGCTCCACCATTGGTTGAGCTTGCCCGTCTCGTCATATTTCGCGCCCTGATCGTCGAAATGATGGCTGAGTTCATGGCCGATCACCGCGCCGATGCCGCCATAATTGACCGCCGGATCGGCATGGGGATCGAAGAAGGGCGGTTGCAGGATGGCGGCGGGGAAGACGATCTCCACCATGCCGAAATTGGCGTAGGCGTTGATCTCCATCGGGGTCATGCCCCATTCCCAGCGATAGATGGGCTTGCCGAGCTTGCCCATCTGATAGTCGAATTCGAACTGGTTGGAGCGCAGTGCGTTGCCGAACAGGTCGTCGCGCTTCATTGTCAGGCCGCTATAATCGCGCCATTTGTCGGGATAGCCGATCTTGGGCGTGAAGGCGGCCAGCTTCTTGTGGGCGCGGGCCTTGGCCGGGTCGCTCATCCAGCTGAGGCCGTCGATGCGGCGGCCCATGGCGGCGATCACATTCTTGACGAGCCGGTCCATCGCCGCCTTGGTTTCGGGCGGGAAATATTGGGCGACATAGACCTTCCCCACTTCCTCCCCCATGGAGGATTTGAGGAAGTCCACGGCGCGTTTCCAGCGGGCTTCGCGTTCCGGCGTGCCGGACAGGGTGGTGCCGTAGAAGGCGAAATTCTCGTTCGCGATGGCGTCGGGCAGGGTGTCGGCAAAGCCGTGCAGCGTGCGCAGCAGCAGCGCGTCCTTGAGCAGGCCGACCGGGGCCTTGGCGATCAGCGCGGCTTCCCCGGCGACGGCGCTGGGCTGCGACACCAGCAGATCCTTGGGCGCGAGCTTGTTGGCGGCGAAATAAGCGGCGAAGTCGAAGCCGGGCGCGGCCTTTTGCAGGTCGGCCAGCGTCATCTTGTTGTAGGTCTTGTCGGCGTCGCGGCTGTCGACCTGGGTCCAGTGGACCTTGGCCACTTCGGTTTCGAACGCCATCAGCGCGGCGGCGCGCGCCTTGGCGTCGGCTTCGCCCGCCAGCGTCAGCATCTTTTCCAGATGGGCGACATAGGCGGTGCGGATCGCCGCCATCTTGGCGTCCGGCTCCAGATAGAAGTCGCGGTCGGGCAGGCCGAGGCCCGACTGGTGCAGGACGAGGATATAGGTTTCGGGGTCTTTGTCGTCCTGATTGACGTAGAAGCCGAAGGGACCGTCTATGCCTGCGCGAGCAGCTTCGGCGGCGAGTCTGGCGTAGGCGGCCTTGTCCTTCACCGCCCTGATCTTCGCGAGCCAGGGCTGGGCGGGGGTCAGGCCCTTCTTCTCCACCGTGGCGGCGTCGAGATAGCTGGCATAGGCGTTGCCGATCTTGCTGTCCGGGTCGGCCTGCGCGGCGTCGAGAATGGCCTTGGTCCGTTCGCGCGACAGGTCGTCCAGCGTGTTGAAGGCGCCGTAATTGGACTTGTCGGCGGGGATCGGCGTGTTCTTTGTCCAGGCGCCGTTGGCGTAATCGTAGAAATCGTCGCCGGGCTTTACCGACTTGTCCATGCCTGCGCTGTCGAAGCCGTAGCTGCCGTAGGTCGGCTTCTGATCCACTTGGGCGACGGACGCGCCCGCGGCCAGCGCAACTGCCGCTGCGCCGAGGAGGAGATATTTCATCAAAGCTTTCCCTTGCTTTATGCGATGCGGGGAATTGAGCGCCCCGAAGCGGGGATGTCCATGTCGTTGGTCGAAAAAATCGGCGGGTGTGGTTTTCCGGGAGAGGGATTCGAGTCACCCACTTCCGTTCGGGCTGAGCTTGTCGAAGCCCTTCACTTCTTTTGAAAGGAAAGTGGAGCCCTTCGACAGGCTCAGGGCGAACGGAGGTGGGGATGGGGCCTTAAGGCAGGCGGATCGAGGTCTTGAAGGCGGTTTTCAGAGTCTCCGCATCCAGCGGATCGAGATGGGGCAGGCGGCCAAGACTGGGCACTTTCCCCAGCAGCGGAACGATCCGCTCATTCTCCTCATGCGGTTCGCCGATGAAGGCGATCCCGGCGACGGGTATGGCCCGCGCCCGCAGCGCCTCCAGGCTGAGCAGGCTGTGGTTGATCGTGCCCAGTCCCGTCCGGGCGCAGAGGATGAGCGGCGCGCGCCAATATGCGAACAGGTCGATCATCAGCAGCGTCTCGCTGACCGGCACCATCAGGCCGCCCGCGCCTTCCACCACCAGCGGGCCGTCGACCTGCGGCAGGGCCAGCCGGTCGAGGTCGATCTCCACCCCGTCGATCCGCGCCGCCAGATGGGGCGAGGCGGGGGTAGTCAGGCGATAGGCTTCGGGCAGAATATGCGAGGCGGAAAGGCCGGAGAGGGCGGCCACCCTTTCCTTGTCGCCTTCGGGGTCGACGCCCGCCTGCACCGGCTTCCAATAATAAGCGCCCAGCGCTCCGGCCAGGCCTGCGGCGAACACCGTCTTGCCGATGTCCGTGTCGGTGCCGGTGACGATGAAGACGCTCATGCCGTCACCCGGCGCAGCGCCTCGCCCAGGGCGGCGATGTCGGCGCGGCCGACATTCAGGGTGAGCGAGATGCGCAGGCGGCTGGTGCCCGGCGGCACGGTCGGCGGGCGGATGCCGCGCACGTCGAACCCTGCCTCCTGCAGGGCGGCGGCGGCGGCCATGGCGCGGCGATCCTCGCCCAATATGACCGGGATGATCTGGCTGCGCGGCGCGGGCATGCCAAGCGGGGCGCAGATCGATTCGGCGGCGTCGACCTGCAGGGTCTTCAAGCGGGCGCGCAGGTCGCTCGCCTGTTCGATCCGGTCGAGCGCGGCGGACACCGCGACCGCCATCAGCGGCGAGGGCGCGGTGGAGAAGATGAAGGCCCGCGCCCGGTTGATCAGATAGTCGATCAGCAGGCGCGGCCCGCAAATCAGCGCGCCCTCCACCCCCATCGCCTTGCCGCAGGTGTGCAGCGTCACGACATTGTGGAGGCCGTCGAGACCCGCCGACAGGCCGCGACCGGACGGGCCGAAGACGCCGGTGCCATGCGCTTCGTCCAGGATCAGCATGGCGTCGTGCCGGGCCGCCAGCGTCGCCAGGTCGCCGAGCGGGGCCATGTCGCCGTCCATGGAATAGAGCGTTTCCACCGCGATCCAGACGCGGCCCTTGCCCCCCTCCTGCCGCCAGGCCACGATCAGGTCGGCGAAGCTCTGCACGTCATTATGGCGGGCGAAGACCGCCGCCGCCTTCGACATGCGGATGCCGTCATGGACGCTGGCGTGGATCAACTCGTCCGCGACGATCAGGTCGCCCCGCTGCGGCAGGGTGGAGAATAGCGCGAGATTGGCGGCGAAGCCGTTCGCCATGAACAGCGCGCCCTGGGTCTTGAAGAAGTCGGCGGCCTTCGCCTCCAGCCCCTCATGCTCCGGCGCATTGCCGCGCAGCAGGCGCGATCCGCCCGAACCCACCGGCACGCCCCGCGCCACCGCGTCCGCCACCGCCTGCGCGACGATAGGGTCGGAAGCAAGGCCGAGATAGTCGTTGGAGGCGAAATCCCGCCCGGCCCGCGGCATCAGGCGGCGCAGGCGGCCGCGCTTCTCTAGCGCCGCCAGTTGCGAGCGGAAGGGTTCGCTGGTCATGGCGCAGCGTATAGGCTGGCGGGGGCGGGCTGGGCAAGTCTGGCGGGTTGGGGGGAGAGCGGACCTATCCTATTCCTCCCCATCGGGAGATGGGGAGGGTCGAAGAGAGGCACGTGACTCTCTTCGACGCCGCTGAAAGCGGTGGTGGAGGGGAAAGGGGCACGACCTGCGCATTTCCCCTCCACCATGCTTCGCATGGTCCCCCTCCCCACGCTGCGCGCAGAGAGGATTAGGTTCGTTAGAAGCTGAAGCCCAGCGAAAAGGACGCCACATGGTCGTTGCTGTCGTCGGCGTCCGGCCGAAAGCCGTGCTGGTGCAGATAGCCGATCTCCGCATTCACATTCTTCGCGATCGGGGTGGTGATGGCGATCAGGTTGCGCATC
This sequence comes from Sphingobium indicum B90A, assembly GCF_000264945.2. Taxonomy (NCBI): domain Bacteria; kingdom Pseudomonadati; phylum Pseudomonadota; class Alphaproteobacteria; order Sphingomonadales; family Sphingobiaceae; genus Sphingobium; species Sphingobium indicum. The sequence goes on along the minus strand of NZ_CP013070.1, from coordinate 3,091,794 downwards.
CGCTCCTCGCCCTGCACCCGCTGGAAATTGGTGGTGTTCAAGTCGATGAAGCTCTCATGGCTGAGCAGCAGCGCGGTTTTGCCGCCTTCCCGGAACGGCAGCACATATTTGACATAGGGACGCAGCCGCCAGGCCGTGCCGTCGATCCCCTCGCGCCAGCGTTCCTCCAGCCGCAGTCGGGCGCTGAGCTGGCCGGGGCCGACCTTCACGATATTGTCGAAGGTCACCTGCTGGCGCCCGCGATGCTCCATGACCGCGAAGTCCCCGCCATTATAATTGGGATCGTGGGTGTAGCCCGCCCAGACCGTCACCTTCCCGCCGATCCTGTAGCCGATCAGCGAATTCATCTCGACCTCGTACAGCCCGTCGCGATCGTCGCTGAACCGGGCAACGACCTCTTGCGAAAAGCGCCAGCGATCGCTGAGCTTCACCGTCGCGCTGGCGGTGGTCCAAAGCTGTTCGTCCTCGCTGGCATGCGCCGCGGTGGCGGCGGCCAGCAGGGCGAGCGCGGGCAGCAGCTTGTGGATCGATCGCATGATGTCATTCTCCCTCGCCATGGTGGCGGACGGGCGCGAACTATGACCGATGCGTTACAATCATGTGACTATATCATTTCTTATTTGTGACGCGCCCCTGCCCGTCATGGTTCAGGCGGGATTATGCTCCTTCAGAAAGGCGTCGAGGCGCTGGAGGAATTCCAGCCGGTCGGCCTGGCGGGAGAAGAAATGGTCGGCCAGCGGCTGTTCGACATAGATATAGTCGCGCCCGGCGACCTTGCCCGCCGCCTTCAACTTTTCCGCCATCTCGCGCGACTGGTTCACCTGCACCCGCCGATCCTTCCTGCCGTGCATCAGCAGGATGGGGGTGGAAAATTGGGCGGCGAAATGGATGGGGGAAACGGCGGCGAAATCGGGCGCCTGCTCCTTCAGCCAATCCTTGCGCCCGCCATGATTCAGGAAACGGCTGTCATAGCGCATCATGGCCGAAAGGTCCGACACGCCGGCATAGGACACGGCGCAGCGATAGCGCGCGCCGTCGCGTTGCGCGCCGCGCATCGCCGCATAGCCGCCATAGGAGGCGCCGACGATGCAGACCCGCTTCGCGTCGGCGATCCCCTCCTTCACCGCCCAGTCAACCGCGTCGTTGAGGTCGTCCTGCATGGCAAGGCCCCATTGCCCCTCGCCCTTTTCCGCGAAGGCTGTGCCGTAGCCGGAAGAACCGCGATAATTGGGTTGCAGCACCGCATAGCCGCGATGGGCCAGGAACTGCGCCCACCAGTCCCATTCCTCGCTGTCGCGGGCGAAGGGGCCGCCATGCGGCATCAAGATCAGCGGCAGATCCTTTGCATCCCTGCCCGCCGGCAGGGTCAGCACCGCGGCGATCTCCAGCCCGTCGCGCGCCTTGTAGCGGATCGTCCTGACCGGCGAGAGATGGACCTTGGGACCGAATTTGTCGCTGATCTTCGCCAACATGCTCATCGCGCCGACGGCGGTGTCGTAATAATAATAGGTGCCCGGCTGGTCCGCGCCGCCGACATGCACGATCATGCGCTGCTGGTCCCGGCTGGTGGACACGATCCGGGCACGCCGGCCTGCCCCCACCGCCTTGTCGATGTCGGCCTGGACCTTCGCCAGCCCCTCGTCGAACCAGTGCACGCCCGGCCCGTCCGCGGTATAGCGCACGCCCGCAAGGCCGGTGCCGGCGGTATCGCGTTCGATCCGGTCGATGTCGAAGCCCGGCGCGGCGAAGATCTTTCTGCCCAGTTCCAGCCTGGACAGGTCATATTCGTACAGGGCGTCGGTGCCCTCATGATCGTCGCTGGCGATGGCCTTGGCCGGATCGGCGGTGAACAGCAGCGGCACGACCATGGATTCGTCGCGGCGGCGGTCTGCCCGGTCGATCATGCGGAAGCCGGAGCGGCCGTCGGCGCGATAGAGCAGCTTCGACGTGCGCGTCGCATCGTCATAGCCCACCCCCATGCGCACCATGCCCGCCGCATCGGCATACCAGGACATGACGTTCTGGCGCGGCTGCACCACGGTGCGCAGCTTGCCGGTGGAGACGTCCACCTCGTCCACCTGAGGCCAGAAGCCGGCGGCATTGCTGTAGATCGACGTCTGATAGGCCAGCAGGATGCGCGGGCTGCCGTCCTGGGCGACCCATATGACGTCGTCGCCATTCTGCGCCGCGACATTCTTGGCCAGCATGTTGATCTTCGACCCGTCCCGCTTGATGCTGGCGACCCGGCTGATCGACCAGGGCATGCCCTGGACATTGGCCTCGCTGCCGATGCCCGCGATCAGCCAGTCGTCATTGACCCAGCGCCACCAGTTGAGGTCATGTTCCCCCAATGGCAGGGCATGGAGCCGGTCTGGCCCATCCGCGATGGCGGCGATCAGCAGCAGCAGTTCGCCATTGCGCGCCACCCTGGCGGCCACGCGCATCCCATCGGGGGAGAGTTGCGGTTCCACCATCGCCGGCAGTTCGGCAAAGGCCTCTATCGGCCATTCCTTGGACGCGGGCGCCGTTTGCGCGCTGGCGGACAGGCAAAGCTGCGCGAGCGCCATGCCCGCGACGATAGAAAACCCCCTCAATCTTTCCCCCGTAAAATAATGGCCCCGCCTTTCTATAAGGCGGAGCCATTTCCCTGTCTTTCCCTTTTTTACCGGGGCGTTACGCGCCGTGCGCCAAAGCCGCCAGCAGCAGCAGGGCGACGATGTTGGTGATCTTGATCATCGGATTCACCGCCGGTCCCGCCGTGTCCTTGTAGGGATCGCCGACCGTGTCGCCGGTCACGGCCGCCTTATGGGCTTCGCTGCCCTTGCCGCCATGATGGCCGTCCTCGATATATTTCTTCGCATTGTCCCACGCGCCGCCGCCCGAAGTCATGGACAGCGCCACGAACAGGCCGGAGACGATGACGCCCAGCAGCAATGCGCCCAGCGCCGCGAAGCCGTTGGGCGTGCCCGCCACCGCGGAGATCGCGAAATAGACGACGATCGGCGCCAGCACGGGAAGCAGGCTGGGCACGATCATCTCCTTGATGGCGGCGCGGGTGACCAGGTCCACCGTGCGGGCGTAGTTGGGCCGCGACGTGCCCTCCATGATGCCCTTGTTGGTGGCGAACTGCTCGCGCACATCCTTGACCACGTCACCGGCTGCTCGTCCCACGGCGGTCATGCCCATCGCGCCGAACAGATAGGGCAGCAGCGCCCCCAGCAGCAGGCCGACGATGACATAGGGGTTGGAAAGGCTGAAATCGACCGGCTCGGTCAGGCCGAGAGCCGAGTTGTAGAATTTCAGATCCTCCGTATAGGCGCCGAACAGCACCAGCGCGGCCAGCCCCGCCGAACCGATGGCATAGCCCTTCGTCACCGCCTTGGTGGTGTTGCCCACCGCGTCCAGCGCATCGGTCTTGACCCGGACGCTGTCGTCCAGATGCGACATTTCCGCGATGCCGCCCGCATTGTCGGTGACGGGGCCGTATGCGTCCAGCGCCACGACCATGCCCGCCAGCGCCAGCATGGCGGTCGCGGCGAAGGCGATGCCGATCAGGCCCGCAAGCTGATGGGCGACGATGATGCCCGCCACGATCACCAGCGTCGGCAAAGCGGTGGCCTCCAGGCTGACGGCCAGCCCCTGGATGACGTTGGTGCCATGGCCGGTTTCCGAAGCGCGGGCGATGCTGCGCACCGGGCGGTAGTTGGTGCCGGTATAATATTCGGTGATCCAGACGATCAGGCCCGTGACCGCCAGGCCGACCATCATAGCCCAGAACAGCGCCATGCCGGTATAGCCGCCCGCCCCGTCCAGATCGGCGCCGAAACGGGCGTCGAGGTCGCCCAGCGCGAAGCGGGTCACGGCATAGAGGGCCGGGATCGACAGGATCGCGGTGGTCCAGAAGCCCTTGTAGAGCGCGCCCATGATCGACTGGCTCGCGCCCAGCCGCACCATATAGGTGCCGATGATGGAGGTGATGATGCACACGCCGCCGACGATCAGCGGCAGCGACATCAGGCGCATCAGGAAGGCGTTGTCGACGCCCGTCACCAGCAGCGCGGTCAGCACCATGGTCGCGCCCACCGTCACCACATAGGTTTCGAACAGGTCGGCCGCCATGCCCGCGCAGTCGCCGACATTGTCGCCGACATTGTCCGCGATGACGGCGGGGTTGCGGGGATCATCCTCCGGAATGCCCGCCTCCACCTTGCCGACCAGGTCCGCGCCGACGTCGGCCGCCTTGGTGAAGATGCCGCCGCCCAGACGGGCGAAGATGGAGATGAGGCTGGCGCCGAAGGCCAGCGCGACGAGGGAGTCGATCACGATCCGGTCGTCGGGCGCATGGCCCGCCGGTCCGGTCAGATACCAGAAGAAGACGCTGATCGCGAGCAGGGCCAGCCCCGCCACCAGCATGCCGGTGATCGCGCCCGCCCGGAAGGCGACGGTCAGCCCGCTTTGCAGCGTGCCGCGCGCGGCCTCCGCCGTGCGGACGTTCGCGCGCACGGAGATGTTCATGCCGATGAAGCCCGCCGCGCCCGAAAGGATCGCCCCGATCAGGAAGCCGACCGCCGACGTCGCGCCCAGGAAGAAGAAGACCAGCGCCGCGACGACGACGCCGACCACGGCGATGGTGGCATATTGGCGGCTGAGATAGGCCTTTGCCCCCTCCTGTATCGCGCCTGCTATCTGCTGCATGGTTTCATTGCCGGCGGACGCCGCCAGCACCTGTCGACTGGTGAACAGGCCGTAGAGCACGGCCAGCAGGCCGCACCCTATGGCAATCGTGACAATCTGCATGGATGTTCCTCTCCCCCTGTCATGTCTGTCATCGGCCGCTCCGCAGGGAATGACGGGCGGGCGAAGGGCATAGGGGCGGGCGGCCGGAACATGCGCTTCCGGCTTCGGGCACCGCGTCGATCAGCATCGTAGCTCACGCATGTCATGCGGTCCTACCGGGCTGAGAAAGGTCGGGGGTGAAGCTACAGGGCGGACGGGCTGCGTCAACCCGTTACGATATTAAGCCAAATCAGCCATGTTCCCAGCCGAGCCGGTCCGGCAGCGGGATCGCCACGCCGTCGATCTTCAGCGTCAGCCCCCTGCCCTTGGCGAAGCGGCCGATGGGTATGGCGCGCACGGGCGGCTTGACCGCGGCGGGCAGGGCGAAGAGCAGTTCATAATCGTCCCCGGCCCGCGCCGCCGCGATCTGGACCGCGTTGCTGGCGCCCCGCGTGGCCTCCAGCGCGGGGGAGAGGGGGATATGGTCGATGGTGACCGCCAGCCCGCTTGCCTCCGCCATGCGGGCGGCGTCGATCAGCAGGCCGTCCGACACGTCCATCATCGCATGGACGTGCGGCGCGAGCAGCGCCCCTTCGGCCAGGCGCGGGCGCGGGCGGCGATAGGCGTCCACCAGCGGGCCGGACGCCCCCTTCACGGTTTGCAGCAGTTCCAGGCCGATGCCCGCATCGCCCACCGGGCCGGTCAGATAGAGCCTGTCCCCCGCCTTCGCGCCGCCGCGCAGGGGGACGGGGCCGGTCGCTTGGCCCAGCGCGGTCAGGCTGTAGCTGCGCGGCGCGCCACGCGGCATCTGCACCGTGTCGCCGCCCAGCAAAGGCATGGCGTGACGCGCCAGCGCCTCGCCCAGCCCTTCCAGAAAGGCGGCGTCCCAGGATTCATCGCCGGACAGCGCATAGTTGAGCAGGCAGCCGAGCGGCTTCGCGCCCTTGGCGGCGAGATCGGAAAGGTTCACGGCGGCGAGCTTCCAGCCGATGTCGGCGGGCGGATCGGCGGGGAGATGATGCACCCCCTCCACCATCGTGTCGCTGGTCAGGATCAGCCGGGCGCCGCCGACCTCCAGCACCGCCACATCGTCCCGCAGGCCCTGAGCGGCCGGATCGTTCGCCAGCAGGCGGAGCAGGGTCAGGAAACGGGATTCAGCGGACATGGTGCCACCGCCCCTCTTTAGCGTTCCGTGCTCCTGCGCAGGCAGGAGCCCAGGCCCACCGTCTGAACTGGGCTCCTGCCTGCGCAGGAGCACATTGTTCTGTCGAGGATAGAACAGCCCCTATTTCCGCACATCCTTCGCCACCGCGTCCAGCAGGCCGTTGACGAAGCCCGCCTCGCGCTTGTCGTAGAAGGCGTGGGCGACGTCGACATATTCGCTGATCGCGGTGCCGGTCGCCACATCCTTGCGGGCGAGCAGTTCATAGGTGCCGGCGCGCAAAATCTGCCGCATCGGCTTGTCGAGCCGTTCCAGGCTCCAGCCCTTGGAAAGGCGCGCCACGATCAGCGCGTCGATCTCCTCGCGGCGGCGGTCCACGCCCTGCACGACATCGTCGAAGAAGCTCTCCTCCGCCTGCGCGTAGGTCACGTCTTCGATGGTGGCGCCCAGGCGGTGCTGGTGGAATTCATGCAGCAGCAGGTGGAGCGGCGTGCCCTCCATCTCCAGCTGGTACAGCGCCTGGACCGCGGCAAGGCGCGCGGCGGAGCGGGATTTGGAGCGGTCGTTCATCGGGATTCCCTATAGCCGTTCGGGCGGTTTGAACGAGTCATTTCAATCTCAAGGCCACCGAAGCCGCATGGGCAGGAAGCCCCTCCGCCTCCGCCAGCGCGACGGCGGCGGGGCCGATGGCGTCAATGGCGCGCCGGTCGAGGCTGAGGAAGCTGGTGCGCTTCATGAAGTCCAGCACCGACAGGCCCGAAGAGAAGCGCGCCCGGCGGCCGGTCGGCAGCACATGGTTCGGCCCGGCGACATAATCGCCCACCGCCTCCGGCGTCATCCGGCCCAGGAAGACGGACCCGGCGTGGCGCACCTGCGCGAACAGGGCGTCGGGGTCGTCCACGGCCAGTTCCAGATGCTCGGCGGCCAGGCGGTCGACCAGCGGCATGGCCTCGTCCAGGTCGCGCACGACGATGATCGCGCCGTTGGCGGTCCAGCTCGTCGTCGCCACCGCCTGCGTCGACAGCAGCGGCAGGCGCCGGTCCACCGCCGCCGCGACCGCATCGGCGAAGGCCGCGTCGTCGGTGAAGAGGATGGACTGGCTGGTCGGGTCATGTTCCGACTGGCTGAGCAGGTCGGCGGCGATCCAGTCGGGATCGTTCTTCGCGTCCGCGACCACGACGATCTCCGACGGGCCCGCCACCATGTCGATGCCGACCACGCCGTAAAGCTGGCGCTTCGCCTCCGCCACCCAGGCGTTGCCGGGGCCGGTGATGACGTCGACCGGCCTGATCCGGTCCGTGCCATAGGCGAGCGCGGCCACCGCCTGCGCCCCGCCGACGCGCCAGATTTCCTCGATCCCCGCGATGGCGGCGGCAGCGAGCACCAGCGGGTTGATCTCGCCATCGGGGGTCGGCGTGACCATGGCGATGCGCCGGACGCCCGCGACCCTGGCGGGGATGACGTTCATCAGCAGCGAACTGGGATAGGCGGCGCGGCCGCCGGGCACGTACAGCCCCGCCGCGTCCACCGCGCTCCAGCGGGCGCCGAGGCGCGCGCCCGCCGCGTCGACGCTGTCGCTGTCCTGCGGCTTCTGCTTTTCATGATAGGCCGCGATGCGCGCCGCCGCGAGTTCCAGAGCGTCGCGCAATTCGGTGGAAATGCTCTCCAGCGCCTTGCGGCATTGGGCAGGCTCCACCGCCCAGCCGCTGACGTCCAGGTCGTGCCGGTCGAAGCGGCTGGTATAGTCCGCCAGCGCCGCGTCGCCCTCTGCGCGGACGCGCTTCAGGATCGCGGCGACGTCGCGGGATACATCCTCATCGGCTTCGCGCCGGGCGTCGACCAGGGCGGCGAAGGCTGCGGCGAAGTCGCTGTCGGTGGTGGAAAGGCGGAAGGTCATCGGCCCTTTCCTTCTTTTTCCGTCATCCCCGCGGAGGCGGGGATCCATCTCCCATAAGAAGCGTCAGGCATGACGCTCTGGAGATGGGTTCCCGCCTGCGCGGGAACGACGATGCGGGGATTACGCCGCATCCTTGCCTCCCACGGCCTTGCGGAAGGCCTCCACCAGCGGCACCAGTTCGGCCGAGCGCATCTTGTAGGCGGCGCGATTGACGATCAGCCGCGCCGACACAGCCATGATGACGTTCGTCTCCACCAGCCCGTTGGCCTTCAGCGTCGCGCCGGAGGACACAAGGTCCACGATCCGCCGCGACAGGCCCAGCGACGGCGCCAGTTCCATCGCGCCGTTCAGCTTCACGCATTCGGCCTGGATGCCCCGCGCCTCATAATATTTGCGGGTAAGGTAGGGATATTTGGTCGCGACCCGGACATGGCTCATGGCCGCCTCATCCTCATCCGCCAGGCCTTCGGGTTCGGCGACCGACAGGCGGCAATGGCCCATGTCGAGGTCCACCGGCGCGTAGATTTCGGAATAATCGAACTCTTCCAGCACGTCCGATCCCACGATGCCGATCTGCGCCGCGCCATGCGCCACGAAGGTCGCCACGTCGAAGGCGCGCACGCGGATGATCGACACGTCCGGCCGGTTGGTGGCGAAGCGAAGGGCGCGGCTCTTCTTCTCATGGAACTCCGCCTCCGGCTCGATACCGGCCTGGGCGAGCAGGGGCAGCGCCTCATCGAGGATGCGCCCCTTGGGAATGGCGAAGGTGAGCGGACGAGTCATGACGCGCGGGCCTTACTTGGCGGGGCGGGAAAGGGCAAGGTCGCGCTGGCCCACCCCCAACCCCTCCCGCCTGCGGGAGGGGAGTTTTCAGGCCGCCTCCGCCAGCGCCGCCTCGGTCGCCGCGATCCAGCCGCCGCCCAGCACCCGGTCGCCCGCATAGAGCACCGCCGCCTGCCCCGGCGCGACGCCATATTCGGGCGCGTCGAAGACCAGCCGGTCTCCCTCCAGCCGCGCGGGCACGGGTTTCGCCATGGAGCGGACCTTGGCCGTCAAGGGTCCGGCAAAATCCCCGCCCAGCCAGTTGATGTCGCTCAGTCGCGCCGCCGACACCGCCAGCGCCGCCTTCGGCCCGACGATCACGCGCCGCGCCTCCGCGTCCAGCCGCACGACATAGAGCGGCTCGGCCTGGCCGCCGATCTCCAGCCCCTTGCGCTGGCCGACGGTGTAGTGGATCATCCCCTTGTGGGTGCCCATCAGGCGGCCGTCGATATGGACGATGTCGCCGCCCTCGTCCGCGTCGGGGCGCAGCTTGCGCACGATCTTCGCATAGTCGCCGTCGGGCACGAAGCAGATGTCCTGGCTGTCCGGCTTCAAGGCGACCGACAGGCCCAGTTCCGCCGCGATCTCCCGCACCTGCGGCTTGGGCAGGCCGCCCAGGGGGAAGCGCAGATAATCGAGCTGCGCCTGAGTCGTGGCGAAGAGGAAATAGCTCTGGTCCCGCGCCGGGTCGGCGGCGCGATGTAGTTCGGCGCCCTGCGGCCCTTCCACCCGGCGGACATAATGGCCGGTGGCCAGGCAGTCGGCCCCCAGGTCGCGCGCGATCTGGAACAGGTCGGTGAACTTCACCCCCATATTGCATTTCACGCAGGGAATGGGCGTGCGCCCGGCCATATATTCGTCGGCGAAGTCGGCGATCACCGAATCCCGGAACCGGCTTTCATAATCGAAGACATAATGGGCGATGCCGATGCGGTCGGCGACCGCCCGCGCATCGCGTATGTCCTGCCCCGCGCAGCAGCTTCCCGTGCGGCCCACCGCCGCGCCATGATCGTAAAGCTGGAGCGTCACGCCGATGGTTTCCGCCCCGGTGCGCGCCGCGAGCGCGGCGACGACGCTGGAATCCACGCCGCCGGACATGGCGACGACGATGCGCCGCGCATCGGGCGGAGCCTTCAGATCGAACTGGGCAGGCTGAAAAGGGGTCTGCATGGGCGCGCATATAGTCGTCCCGATCCCCGTCCACCAGACGGATTCAACGCTTTGTCGCATCCCTCCGCCATTTCGGGGTCCAAATTTACCGGACCTTATCCTTTGCTCCGTAAACCCTCCTCCCATGGATCTGGGATTCCTTCGGACGAGCGGGCTCAAGGCCGGCTTCGTCAAGCCTTCGGGCCGGCGGCGCGTGCCGGTCTGGCCGTCCTTGCGGGCCGCTTCGGCGGCGGCGCAGGCGGCCAGCCCCACCGCGCTGGCGGTCGCGGGCGTCCTGCGGGGGCAGGAAATCGAAGGGGACTGGGTCCAGGAACTGGCCGATATCCTCGCGCCACGTTCCGGCGGCAATATCGAGGCCGTGGGGCTCGCGGGCAGCTTCAACCCGTTGATCGCGAACCTTTTAAAAGTGGGACAAGGATGATGAAGGGGGCGTTTACCGTGGCGCTTTAGGGCCTGTTCAGGGCTTGAAGCGCAAACAGGGAACACTGCTGAAATCGGCAACGCCAGTGCCGCTATTGAGGGTGATAATGATCGAAAACCAGAAAATCAGACCTGCACAGGTCGTCGGGCCGCTAGGAGAACCCCTGACTCTGGAAAGCCTGCCGCCTGTCGACACCACGCGCTGGGTCGTGCGTCGCAAGGCGGAGGTCGTGGCGGCCGTGAATGGCGGCCTGCTGACCGTGGACGAAGCCTGCGCCCGCTATTCGCTGACGCTCGAGGAATTTGCGAGCTGGCAGCGCGCCGTCGACCGTTCGGGCATGCATGGCCTGCGCGTGACGCGCATCCAATATTACAAGTCCCTCTACGAACGGCAGCAGAAATACTGATCAACCGTTTCAGCAATGAAGGGTCGCACAGGAGGGCCGCCGGACATGACGTCCGGCGGCTCTCTTCTTTGTCAAGAGCGAAAGGGAACGTAACGCCGACTTCTCCGTTGAACAGATCAGCCCACCCGAAAGGGGCTATGGTCCAAGGAGAGTAAGAAATGGGCATCATCTTGTGGCTCGTCGTCGGCGGCATCATCGGCTGGCTCGCCAGCATGGTCATGCGGACCGACGCACAGCAGGGAATCCTGCTCAACATCGTCGTCGGCATTGTCGGCGCGTTCGTCGGCGGCCTGATCTTCAGCGGCGGTTCGATCAATGATGGCCTGACGCTCTACAGCTTCCTGGTGTCGCTGGTCGGCGCCATCATATTGCTGGCGATCGTCAACCTGGTTCGGCGCGGTTCGGTCCGCTAAGCAGCAGCATGGACGAGCAAAAGGGCCGCGCCCGGTAAGGGCGCGGCCCTTTTTCATGCCTCAGCCGCGCCGGGCGAAGAAGCGGTACAGCGCCAGAACGCCGATCGACCCCAGCACTGCCGCGATGAAGCTCGCCCGCTCTCCGGGCGCATAGACGCCCAGCAGCCGCCCGACATAGCCCGCCAGCAGCGCGCCGGCGATGCCCAGCAATATGGTGAGGACGCAGCCTCCCGGATCGCGCCCGGGCATGACCAGCCGCGCGATGGCGCCCGCGAACAGGCCGACCATTATCCATCCGAGCAATTCCATCGCCGCCCTCCGCCCGCTATACCGGCCATAGCGCCATAGTCGGGCCGTTTTGGCAAGGGCCCGCATCGGCGGGGGCAAGGGCTTTGCGTCCCTCCGCGCCGCCGTGACGAAGGGGGCTTGAGCCGGGTGATGTATTCATATAATACAGCAACCCGAACGGCGCCTATGGCCGAAAGATGGGTTCAGGATGAATTACGAAACTTCGTTGGTCGGCGATGCTCCGGCAAATGTCCTTGGCGAGCAGGAGGAGCGCTCCGTCTGGCGCCGCCGGCTGACGATCGGCGCCGTGGTCGCGATCGTGCTGATCGCCGTCGCCACCTGGGTCGGGATGCGCGGCAACGGCGCCGACGCGCCCGCCAATGCGGCGCAGGCGCCGGTCGTGACGGTGATCAGCCCCGGCCGGTCGACCGTGTCGAACACCGTCAGCGCCACCGGGTCGCTCGCGGCGCGGGTGGAGATGCCGGTGGGCGTGGTCGGCGAAGGCGGCGCGGTGACGCGGGTGCTGGTGCAGCCGGGCGACTGGGTGCGCGCCGGGCAGGTGCTGGCGACCGTCGAGCGTTCCGTCCAGACCGAGCAGATCCGCTCCCTCGCCGCGCAGGTGGAGGTCGCGCGCGCCGACGCCAAGCTGGCGCAGGCCCAGCTCGACCGCGCCAAGTCGCTGGTCTCGCGCGGCTTCATCAGCCAGGCCGACATCGACCAGCGCACCGCCACCCGCGACGCGGCCAATGCGCGCGTCAACGTGGCCGCCGCGCAACTGGCCGAGCAGCGCGCCCGCACCGGCCGACTCGACATCCGCGCCCCTGCCGCCGGGCTGGTGCTGACCCGCGCCGTGGAACCCGGCCAGATCGTGAGCGCGGGCAGCGCCGTGCTGTTCCGCATGGCCAAGGGCGGGGAGATGGAGATGCTGGCCCAGGTCAGCGAGGGCGACCTGGCCGCGATCCGTCCGGGCAACAGCGCCACCGTGACCCCGGTCGGCGGCACGGCGCAATTTGCCGGACGCATCTGGCAGGTGTCGCCGGTGGTCGACAACCAGACCCGCCAGGGCATAGCCCGCATCGCCATCCCCTATGATCCGGCGATCCGTCCGGGCGGCTTCGCCTCCGCCGCGATCGTCAGCGGCAGCGGCTCCGCGCCGATGCTGCCGGAATCGGCGGTGCAGAGCGACGAGAAGGGCAATTTCGTCTATGTCGTCAACGGCCGGGACGAAGTGCAGCGGCGCGACGTCAAGATCGGCCAGGTGACCGATGCGGGCGTGTCGATCCTGAACGGCCTCAACGGCGATGAACGCATCGTGGCTTCGGCCGGCGCCTTCCTGACGCCGGGGCAGAAGGTGAAGCCGGAAGCCGGCAAGTCGAAATGAAGCCGCGGAACGCGCCCATCCGGCGCTTCCACCGGCAGGCGAGGAAGCCGTCATGAGTTTTCGCAATATCTCCGCCTGGGCCATCCGCAACCCGGTGCCGCCGATCGTGCTGTTCGTCGCGCTGCTGCTGGCCGGGCTGGTCAGCTTCAGCCGGATGGACGTCAACCAGAATCCCGACGTCAGCTTCCCCATGGCCAGCGTCGTCGTGCGCCAGCCCGGCGCCGCGCCGACCGAGCTGGAAACGCAGGTGACGCAACGCGTCGAAGCCGCCGTGCGCGGCATCAGCGGCGTGGACGAGATCACGTCCTGGGTATCGGAAGGCCAGTCCAACACCAATGTGCAGTTCCAGATCGGAACGCCCGTCGACCGCGCCGTCAACGATGTGAAGAACGCCGTCGACCAGATCCGCAGCGACCTGCCAGAGGGAATATTGGAGCCGCAGGTCAGCCGCGTCGACATCGACGGCGGGCCGATCGCCTATTTCAGCGCCGAAGCGACCGACATGACGCTGGAGGAGCTGTCCTGGTATGTCGACAATACGGTGGCGAAGCGGCTGCTGGCCGTGCCGGGCATGGCGGCGGTCAAGCGCGGCGGCGGCGTTTCCCGCGAGATCCGCGTCATCCTGGACCCCACCAAGCTGCAATCGCACGGCATCACCGCTAGCCAGGTCAACCAGCAGCTCCAGCAGGTGAACCTAAACGCGGCGGGCGGCCGGACCGAGATCGCCGGCGCCGAACAGGCGATCCGGGTGCTCGGCAACGCCCGCGACGCCTATGCGCTGGGCCAGACCCAGATCGCCATTTCCGGCGGCCGCACCGTCAAGCTGGCCGACCTGGCCGACGTGCGCGACATGTATGCCGAACAGCGTTCGCTGTCCCTGATGAACGGGCGGCAGGTGACCAGTTTCAGCATGGAAAAGGCCAAGGGGTCGTCCGACGTCACCGTGTTCGACGAGGCGATGAAGGTGCTGGACCAGCTTCGGAAGGAAAATCCGAAGGTCCAGTACAAGCAGCTCTACACCAGCGTCGAATATACCAAGGGCCAATATCACAGCGCCATGCAGGCGATGATCGAGGGCGCGGTGCTGGCCGTGGTCGTCGTCTTCCTGTTCCTGCGCGACTGGCGCGCGACCATGATTTCCGCGCTGGCCATTCCGCTGTCCGCGATTCCCGCCTTCTGGTTCATGGACATGATGGGTTTCACGCTGAACGGCATCTCGCTGCTGGCATTGAGCCTGGTCGCGGGCGTGCTGGTCGACGACGCCATCGTGGAGATCGAGAATATCGTGCGCCACATGCGCATGGGCAAAAGCGCCTATCAGGCCTCCATCGACGCCGCCGACGAGATCGGCCTCGCCGTGCTGGCGACCACCATGGCGATCGTCGCGGTGTTCCTGCCCGTCGCGCTGATGCCGGGCATTTCGGGCCAGTTCTTCATCCAGTTCGGCATGACCGTGGTGGTCGCCGTGCTGCTCAGCCTGGCCGTGGCGCGCCTGATCACGCCGATGATCGCGGCCTATTTCCTGAAGGCGCATGGCCAGGAAAGCCATGGCGAGGGTTGGCTGATGGACGCCTATATGGCGGTGCTGCGCTGGTCGCTGGACGAGCGCAAGGCCATCGCCCATCGCGCGCGGGGCGGCATGGCCCGCTTCACCGCCTGGCTGCGCGACCATCGCATCTGGACGATGGGCATGGGCTTCCTGGCCTTCGTCGCCACGATCTTCGCCTTCGGCACGCTGCCCATGTCGTTCCAGCCGACGATCGACACCGATTTCAGCCAAGTGAAGATCGAAACCGTGCCCGGCAGCACGTTGCAGCAGACGACGGCGATCACGCGCAAGGTCGCCGACATGCTGGCCGCCGACAAGGACATGGTGGAGGCCGCCTTTGCCGACATCCAGACCACAGGGGCCGACATCTTCCTGACGCTCAAGAAGGACCGGCCGATCTCCTCCGTCCAGTGGGAGCGCAAGATCGCGCCCCAATTCCAGCAGGTGGCCGACGCCCGCGTCAATTTCCAGTCGCAGTCGGGCGGCGGCTTCGGCCGCGACATCATCATCATGTTCGGCAGCGACGATCCGGCGAAGCTGGAACAGACCGCCAACAAGCTGGTGGCGGAAATGGCCGGCATCCATGAAATCCGCGCGCCGCGGGTCGCGGGCGACATGAACCGGCCGGAAATCGTCATCAAGCCGCGCTTCGACCTGGCCGCCAGCCTGGGCGTCACCACCGCCGCGCTCAGCCAGACGATCCGCGTCGCGACCATCGGCGACATCGACCAGAACAGCGCCAAATTCTCCCTGTCCGACCGGCAGATCCCGATCCGCGTGGCGGTGGCGGAAAACAGCCGGCGCGACCTGGCGACGATCCAGAACATGCCGGTGCCCACGGTCAACGGCGGTTCCGTGCCGCTGAAGGTCGTGGCCGACATCGAATTCGGCGCCGGGCCGACGCAGATCCGCCGTTACAACCAGATCCGCCGCATCGTCGTGGGCGCGGACCTGGCGCCGGGCATCGTCACCAGCCAGGCCATGGCCAAGATCGACGCCCTGCCGACCATGAAGGCCATCGCCGCCGGCAAGATACCGGGCGTGCAGAAGCTGAACACCGGCGACAGCAAGTGGCAGGCGGAGATGATCCAGAATTTCGTCATCGCCGTCATTTCCGGCATCATGCTGGTGCTGGCGGTGCTGACGCTGCTCTACAAGCGGCTGATGCCGCCCTTCGTCAACCTGGGGTCGCTGCTGCTGGCGCCGCTGGGCGGGGCGCTGGCGCTGCACCTGACCGGCAATCCGGTGTCGATGCCGGTGCTGATCGGGCTGCTGATGCTGCTGGGCATCGTCGCCAAGAACTCCATCCTCGTCATCGACTTCGCGCTGGAGGAGATGGGCAAGGGCGTGCCGAAGCTGGAGGCGATCATCGACGCCGGGCACAAGCGCGCCCAGCCCATCGTCATGACCACCGTGGCGATGGTGGCGGGCATGGTGCCGACGGCCCTGTCGCTGGGCGGCGACGGCGCATGGCGGGCCCCGATGGGCATCACCGTGATCGGCGGCCTGATCCTGTCGACCGTGCTGACGCTGGTGATCGTGCCCGCGACCTTCAGCCTAGCGCTGGGGATAGAGGAATGGGTCGGCCCGCGCCTTGGCCGCCGCCTGCTGACCTACAAGCCGGGGGACGACCGCGCCGGAGCCGCGCAACCGGCGGAATAGGAAGGCGGACCTATCCGATTCCTCCCCATCGAGAGATGGGGAGGGGGACCATGCGAAGCATGGTGGAGGGAAGGGCGCGCAACCTGCGTATTTCCCCTCCACCACGCTTCGCGCGGTCCCCCTCCCCACGCTTCGCGCAGGGAGGATTTTGAAAGCCATCCCGCCGCACCCCACCGAAAAGAAGCGCTTGCCTGAACGAAACGGCGGCGTAACCGTTGGCTGGTCATGAAGATGCTCGCCCCGCCCCGTCCCGCCGCCAGCCCCGTCCATCCGGCGCGGCGCATGCGGATCGCGGCGACGGGCATGCTGATCGCCATGGCGGCGCTGTTCCTGGCGGCGCGGGCGACGGTTCACCTCCACCCCGTCATCGGCTTCGTCCAGGCCTTTGCCGAGGCAGCGATGGTCGGCGGGCTGGCCGACTGGTTCGCCGTCACCGCCCTGTTCCGCCATCCGCTGGGCCTGCCCATCCCGCACACGGCGATCATCCCGCGCAACAAGGACCGGATCGGCGACACGCTCGCCCTGTTCCTGCGCGACAATTTCCTGACCCCCGCCGTGGTGGCGCGGCGGATGCAGCGGCTGGACATGGCGGCGGCGGCCGGGCGCTTCCTCGCCAGCCCCTCCGGCGGCGACGGGCGGCTGCGGGAGGGCGCGTCCCGCCTGGCCGCCGACATATTGGAGGCGCTGGACCAGGAACGGCTGGGTGGCATGGTGAAGGGCGCCATCGCGCAAAGGCTGCGCGCCATGAACCTCGCCCCGCTGATCGGCCAGGCGCTGGAGGCGGCGATGCGCGACGGCCGCCATGCGCCGGTGATGGACGGCATCATCCTGTGGGCGGACCGGACATTGGAGGCTAACGACCATCTGATCCGCCAGATGGTGCACGACCGTTCCGGCAAGATTTTGCGCTGGACCGGCCTGGACGAGAATCTGTCCAACGCGATCATCGATGGGCTGCGCAAGCTGCTGGCGGACATGGCGCAGGACCCCGGCCACAGCCTGCGTCTGAAGGCGGAGGAGGGGCTGGCGAAGCTCGCCGCCGACCTGCAATTCGACCTGGAGATGCAGGCCCGCGTGGCGCGCATCCGCGACGAGATCGTCGACAATCCGGCGATGCAGCGCTGGATCGACGGCCTGTGGGAGCAGGCGCGGAGCGGCCTGCTGCGGGCTGTGCGCGATCCCGGCAAGGCGATGGCGGGGCGGCTGGGGGAAGCGCTGCACCAGCTTGGCGCGACCCTGCAGTGGGACGCCCGGCTGCGTTTCCTCATCAACCGCTTCGCGCGCCGCGCCGCAGTCGGGGCGACGGCGGCCTATGGCGATTCCATCGTCAAGCTGGTCAGCGAGACGGTGCGCGGATGGGATGCGGGCACCGTCACCAGCCGGCTGGAACATGCGGTCGGGCGCGACCTGCAATATATCCGCGTCAACGGGACGCTGGTGGGCGGGCTGGTGGGGCTCGCCATCCATGCGGTGGATACGCTGCTTTAGGGCGTGTGGGGATTCAGCCCATGGCGGGCTGCAAATAGCGGCTTTCTCCGCTTTCGGTGCTCACGTACTGAAGTACGCTGCGCGCCGGTTCTCGAAATCCACTATTTTCGCCGCGCCCTGAACTGAATCCCCACACACCCTAGGATAAGCGGGATTGGGCCATGAGCGGGCATTAATTCCTCCCTACGCGAAGCGTGGGGAGGGGGACCGCTCGCGAAGCGAGTGGTGGAGGGGAAATTCGGAGGTCGTGCCCCATTCCCCTCCACCAGCCTTCGGCCGGTCCCCCTCCCCATCTCCCGATGGGGAGGAATAGGATGGGTCAGCTTTCCACCTAAACGGCCAGCAACATCCCGCAGCACGTCTCTCCCCGCGCCTTAAATTTAATGTTGCAACATATCATAGAAATATGTTGTAACGTTACACATCAGTTTTCGAAGAGGAAGCGAACCACAGGAGGGCAGATATGCAGTGGATCAGCACGGGTGCGGCAGGCGGCGAGACCATTTCCGGCTATAGCGGCGGCAGGCGTTCCCCCATCGGCATAGGCGGCGCGGTGGCCGTGCATGCGCTGGTGTTTGGCGCCTATCTGCTGATGCCCAAGGAGGTGATCGACACCTTCCACAGCTCTCCGTTCACGACCTATGCCGTTCCTGAAACGCCCCCGCCGCCGCCCGAAGAAGCGGCCCCGGGAACGGACAGCAAAATCCAGCCCAAGGCCCGTTCGCAACCGACCACCGTCTCCGACCCCATCGTCGACACGGTCATCAAGGGCGGCTTCACGGCGAAGACCGACGATCATCCCACCGGAGATTCCGGCACGGGCACGATCACTCCGCCCATCATCCCGCCGGTTCCCGAACCGGTCCTGGCGGAGGCCAGCATCGATCCCCGCGCCCTGGCGGCGTTCCAGCCCGACTATCCCGGCGCAATGATCCGGCAGGGGATGGAGGGCAAGGTCGTGGTCCGCGTCACCATCGGCCCCGACGGGCGCGTCATCGACATAGAGCGGCTGTCGGCGGTCGACGAGGCCTTCTGGATCGCCACGCAGCGCCATGCCCTGCGCAAATGGCGCTTCCGTCCGGCGACTCGGGACGGCGTGCCGGTCAGTTCGACCAAGGTGCTGACCGTCCACTTCCGGCTGGCGGACGTCTGAAATCGAAGGAAAGGGGCCGGAACATGACCGCAGGCGACAGCGCTTTTGCATCCGGCCCCGCCTTCCCCTATATCGGCGGCATGGCGATCTTTCCCCGTCCGGTGTCTCCCAAGAGCGCGATGAGCGACCTGTGGAGCTATTTTCGCGAGAACCGGCCCCATAAATGGCCGCTGCTCGGCCTGTCCGTCGCGTTCACCTGGGTCATCATCTGGGCCTTCATCGTCGACGCGAACACCAACACCATGCCGACCCGCAACCAGATCTTCTATGTGCAGAGCTGGGACGCCAACCGGACCGACGCGGCGATCATCCTGCAGCAGAAGATCGACCTCGCCAAGCGCGAGGCGGCGATCCAGAAGCGGCAGAGGGAAATGCAGGGCGTGGCCGATATTTTCGGCATCGACTGGAAGAAGGACGAGGCGCGCAACACCGCCCGCCGCAAGGAAGCGCTGAAGCAGATCAACGCGCAACTCGACCGGCGTCTGGCCAAGGCTGAAGCCACGGAAAAATCCGCCCCCGCCCCCACCCAGAGCGGAGCGGCCCAGCCCTGAGCGCCCGATCCAAAACCGTCCGATCTGAACCCATATTGGCCCCCGCCGATCCCGCGCAGGACCGGCGTTACATGGCCGCCGCCATCGCCCTTTCGGAACGCGGGCGGGGGCTTTCCACGCCCAATCCCAATGTCGGCTGCCTGATCGTGAAGGACGGCCATGTCGTCGGGCGCGGCTGGACGCAGAGGGGCGGCCGCCCCCATGCGGAGGCGCAGGCGCTGGACGAGGCGCTGGACCGCGCCCGCGGCGCCACCGCCTATGTGACGCTGGAGCCATGCTTCCACCTTTCCCCGCGCGGCCCGCGCTGCGCCGACCTGATGGCCCGCGCCGGGGTGCGGCGGGTGGTGATCGCCCTGCGCGATCCCGATCCGCGCACCGACGGGCAGGGCGCCGCATGGCTGCGCCAGCACGGCGTCGCCGTCGACATGGGGCTGATGGAGGAGGAGGCCGCCGCCGCGATGCGCGGTTTCGTGCTGCGCCAGACCCTGGGCCGCCCGGCGGTGACGCTGAAGCTCGGCCTGTCGCTCGACGGCCGGATCGCGCTGGCCGACGGCAGCAGCCGCTGGATCACCGGCCCCGAAGCCCGCGCCCATGCCCATATGGAGCGGGCGCGGCATGACGCCATATTGGTGGGCGGCGGCACGCTGCGCGCCGACGCGCCCCGGCTGGACGTGCGGCTGCCGGGGCTGGAGGACCGCTCGCCCCGGCGCGTGCTGCTCAGCCATGGCGACGCGCCCGACGGCTGGGAAGTGATCGCCGCGCCGGAGGACATCGCCGCCCTGCCGCAGGTCGACCATCTGCTGGTGGAGGGCGGCGCGCAGGCCGCCGCCGCCTTCCTGCGCGCCGATCTGGTCGACCGGCTGCTGCTCTATCGCGCCCCGATCCTGATCGGCGCGGGGCTGGCGGGCGTGGGCGACATCGGCCTGACCGATCTGGCCGGGGCGCATGGCCGCTGGCGGCTCGACGACGAACGGCGGCTGGGCAATGATCGGCTGGAGGTTTACCTGCGCAGCCGGAACGCCTAGAGCGGGTTTCGATCTGATTGAATCAGATCGCCGCTCTAGATTCTTTGTTTGCCGCGATTTCTTAACCAGCGATCGGTTCCGATCGCTTGGAAATCGCTCTAGATCACCCCGAAAGCATCGCCCTTCAGGGGCACCACAAATAACAGGCGCTCTTCATGTTCACCGGCATCATCACCGACATCGGCACCATCCACACCCATGAACAGCGCGGCGACCTGCGCCTGGTGATCGGTTGCGCCTATGACATGGAAACGGTCGCCATCGGCGCGTCCATCGCCTGTTCGGGCGCCTGCCTGACGGTGGTGGAAAAGGGCGCGGACTGGTTCGCGGTCGACCTGTCGGCCGAAACCGTCGCCCGCACCGCGCCGGGCCTCTGGGAATTGGGCGGCCGACTCAATCTGGAGCGCGCATTGAAGGTTGGCGACGAACTGGGCGGCCATATCGTCACCGGCCATGTCGACGGCATCGGCACCCTGGTGTCCGCCGCGCATGAAGGCGATTCCACACGCCTCATCATCTCCGCGCCCGCCGCACTGGCGCCCGCGCTGGCGGCCAAGGGATCGATCACGGTCGACGGCATCTCGCTGACCGTCAACACGGTCGAGGACCAGGCGGACGGCTCCGTGCATTTCGGCCTCAACATCATCCCGCATACCGCCGCCGCGACCACGCTCGACAGCTTGACGCCCGGCCGCGCCTTCAACCTGGAGATCGACGTGCTGGCGCGCTATCTGGACCGGATGCAGAGCCTTCGCGCAGCCTCAATGTGATTATCGCTTGCCATAATCACATCTTGATGTGATATGCCGCTCCACCCGTCCTGGGGAAGGAGTCGTTAGCATGTCGTCAGCCCTTATCGATACCGTCCGTTCGCTGGTCACGGAGGGCGGCATGTCCCGATCCGGCCTGGCGCGCGCGGCGGGCCTTCACGCCAATTCGCTGCGCAGGCTGGGCGAGGCGGACTGGAACCCCACCGCCGAAACGCTCGGCAAGCTGGAAGGCTATCTCGCCCGGCGCGAGGGCGGCACCGCGCTCGCCAGCCCCGAAGAGATCATCAACGAGGCGCGCAACGGCCGCATGTTCATCCTGGTCGACGACGAAGACCGGGAAAATGAGGGCGACCTGGTCATCCCGGCGCAGATGGCGACGCCCGACGCGATCAACTTCATGGCGACCCATGGCCGCGGCCTCATCTGCCTCGCGCTCAGCAAGGAACGGGTCGACCATCTGGGCCTGGGCCTGATGAGCCGCAACAACGGCACCCGCCACGAAACCGCCTTCACCGTGTCGATAGAGGCGCGCGAGGGCGTCACCACCGGCATCAGCGCCGCCGACCGCGCCCGCACCATATCCGTCGCCATCGACGGGTCGAAGGGGCGCGACGACATCGTGACGCCGGGCCATGTCTTCCCGCTGGTGGCGAAGGACGGTGGCGTGCTGGTCCGCACCGGCCATACGGAGGCGGCGGTGGACGTCGCCCGGCTGGCCGGGCTCAACCCGTCCGGCGTCATCTGCGAGGTGATGAAGGACGACGGCACCATGGCGCGGCTGGACGACCTGATCCCCTTCGCGCAGAAGCACAGGATGAAGATCGGCACGATCCGCGACCTCATCGCCTATCGCCGCCGCCACGACCATATGGTGGAGCGCCGCGCCGAAACCGTCTTCAACAGCCAGTGGGGCGGCGACTGGAAGGCGATCAGCTTCTACAACAAGGCGACCCAGACCGAGCAGCTCGTGCTGCAAAAGGGCCATGTCGTGCCCGACGAGCCCACGCTGGTCCGCATGCATCAACTGTCATTGCTGGACGACGTCTATGGTTCGACCGGGCCGCGCAACGGCCTGCTTGCCAGGTCGATGGACATCATCGCCCGCGAAGGCGCCGGGATCATCGTCGTGCTCACCGTTCCGGTGCCGAGCGATTTCGTCAGCCGCAGCCTGCGCCACCATGCCGGCCAGCCCGATACGGGCATGGACGAACTGCGCGACTATGGCGTGGGGGCGCAGATCCTGGCGGAACTGGGCGTTCATGACATGATCCTGCTCAGCAACACCCATCACAGCCTGATCGCGCTTGACGGCTATGACCTGGCCGTGGTTGGGCAGCGGCCGATCGAGCTTTAAGGAACCCTATCCATGGCAAAATTCCTGATCGTCGAAGCGCGCTTCTACGAGCATCTCAACGACCTGCTGATCGAAGGCGCCGTCGCCGCGCTGGAGGATGAGGGGCATAAATATGAAGTGGTGACGGTTCCCGGCGCGCTGGAAATCCCCGGCGCGGTGGCGCTGGCGGCGGAAACCGGCCGCTATGACGGCTTCATCGCCATCGGCGTGGTGATCCGCGGCGAAACCTATCATTTCGAAGTGGTGTCGAACGAAAGCGCGCGGGGCCTGATGGCGCTCAGCATGGACGGCATCCCCATCGGCAACGGCATATTGACGGTGGAGAACGAGGCCCAGGCGCTGACCCGGGCGAAAAAGCAGGAAAAGGACAAGGGCGGCGAAGCGGCCAAGGCGGCCATGGCCATGCTCGCCCTGCGCGAGAAATTCGGCGCCTGACAGCAGGATCGCGAACCGGAAAGGGGCCGCCCGATAGAGCGGCCCCTTTTTCGTTCAGGCAACCTTTTCCAGCGCCGGATAATCGACATAGCCTTCCGCGCCCTGCGTATAGAGCGTCTCCTGCCGCAGGGGATTGAGCGGCGCGCCGGTCGACAGCCGTTCCGGCAGGTCGGGATTGGAAATGAAGGGTCGGCCGAAGCTGATCGCCTGCGCCAGCCCGCTGTCCAGATCGGCCTGGGCGCGCGCCGCGTCATAGTCGCTGTTGAGGACCAGCGGCCCGCGATAATGCTGGCGGATAAGCGGCGATTGGCGCGGCACGTCGCTGGCGCCGCGCGTGCCGTCTGACCGCAATTCGCGCAGCTCCAGGAAGGCGAGGCCGATCGGGTCCAGCGCTTGCGCCACAGCAAGCGACAGGCTGGCGGGATCGCTGTCGTCGGTGCCCTGCGAATCGCCGTTCAGCGACAGGCGGACGGCCGTGCGGTCCGCGCCGATCGCGTCGGCGACGGCCTGCGTGATCTCCCGCAACAGGCGGACGCGGTTCTCCGGCGGACCGCCATAGGCGTCCTCGCGCCTGTTGACGCCGTCGCGCAGGAACTCGTCGATCAGATAGCCATTGGCGCCGTGGATCTGCACGCCGTCGAACCCCGCCTCGATGGCATTGCGGGCGGCGGTCACATAGGTTTGGACAAGGGCCGGAATCTCCTCGATGCCCAGCGCCCGCGGCTGCTCATAGGGTTTGTTGCCGTCATAGCTGTGCGCATGGCCGGGCGCGGTGACGGGGCTGGAGGATATTGGCTGTTCGCCGGTCATGCTGCTGTGCACCAGCCGCCCCATGTGCCAAAGCTGGGCGAAGATCCGTCCGCCCGCTTCATGCACCGCCGCCGTCACGGGCTTCCAGCCTTCGACCTGTTCGGCGGACCACAGGCCCGCCGCATAGGGCCAGCCCAGGCCCTGCCGCGACACGCCGATGCCCTCGCTGATGATGAGGCCCGCCGAAGCGCGCTGGCGATAATAGTCCGCCATGATCGGCGTCGGCACATGGTCGCGGGTCGCGCGGGCGCGGGTGAGCGGCGCCATCAGCACGCGATTGGGGGCATGGATCGCCCCAAGCTGCACCGGCTCGAACAGATTGGCCATGAAATATTCCCTCTTCAAAGTTGCAGATTGCAACGGAACTTGCCCACGCCAGCTAAGGTGCCTGCGGGGCTGCTTCAAGCCCCGCCCCGGCGCCATGTCGCCAAGTTTTGCTTTGCCGGCAAACATCCCCGCTAATCCCGCCCGCGCTTGTATGCCCGCCCGGCCGGGCGTAATAGCGGATCATGACCCCGACGCACCCAGACATGACGCTAGACGAAGTGCGCGCCGCGCTCGCGCCCATCCTGCCGCGCCACGCCGCCTTCGACGGGTGGCGCGGGGAAGCCGTGGCCATGGCGGCGGAACAATGCGGCATCGACGCCGACATCGCCGCGCTCGCCTTTCCGGGCGGCGCGATGGACATGATCGACGCCTGGTTCGCAAGCGTCGATTCGCGGATGCTGGACGCGCTGCCGCCGGAAAAGCTGGCCGCCCTGCCGATCCGCCAGCGCATAACGGCCTTGGTCGAAACCCGCCTGACCCTGCTGGCGCGGGATCGGGAGGCGCTGCGCCGGGCGCAGGCGGTCATGGCCATGCCGCGCAACGCGGCGCGGGCCGCCAGGCTCGGCTGGCGGGCGGCGGACGTCATGTGGCGCGCCGCGGGCGACGCGGCGACGGACCTCAATCATTACAGCAAGCGGCTGACGCTGGCGGGGGTCTATGCCGCGACCCTGCTGGTTTTCGTCGATGACGAGAGCGATCACTGGGCGGAGACCCGCGCTTTCCTGGCCCGCCGGATCGAAGGCGTGATGCGGTTCGAGCGCGCCAAGGCCCGGTGGAAGGGCGTTGGCGGGGGCGAGAGGCTGAGCTTCGCGCGCTTCATCGGACGGCTGCGCTACCCCGCCATATGATCCGCGGCGCCGGTGCGCCGATTCGCGCTGGCCTTTTCCAATCGGTATTGATAGTCACTCGCAGAAGTAGATGACGAGTGCCTTACCCTTGCGCCTGACCGACCTGCCGTTGCGCCAACCCGCTTATGTGGACCTGATCGACTGGAACGCGCTGTCCGCGTCCGACGGCCAAAGGCTGCGCGAATTCGGCCTGTGCGAGGGCGCGAGCGTCGAGGCGCTGCACCATGGCGGGCTGCTGGGGCGCGGACCCATAGCCTGCAAGGTCGGCCGCATGACCATTGCCATGCGCCGCAGCCATGCCGCCGCCATCACCGTCCGCACCGGCCCTTCGGACGGCGACCTGTGACGAACCTGCCGCTGATCGCGCTGGTCGGCAATCCCAATGCCGGCAAGAGCGCCCTGTTCAACGCCCTGACCGGGGCGCGGCAGAAGCTGGGCAATTATCCCGGCGTCACCGTGGAGCGCAAGGCGGGCCGCTTTTCCCTCTCGGACGGCCGCCCGATCGAACTGGTCGACCTGCCCGGCACCTACAGCCTCAGCCCCACCAGCCCCGACGAGCAGGTGACGCGCGACGTCATATTGGGCAGGCAGGCGGGCGAGCGCCTGCCCGACGCGCTGGTCGTGGTGGTCGACGCCTCCAATCTCGACAATCATCTCCGCTTCGCGCTGGAACTGATCGCGCTGGGCCTGCCGACCGTCGTCGCGCTCAACATGGTCGACCTCGCCACCCGCGACGGGCTGGAACTGGACGCCCATATCCTGTCCCGCGAACTGGGCGTGCCGGTGATCTCCACCGTGGCGGTGCGCAAGCGCGGCCTGGATCATCTGCGCGGCGAGCTGGAAACCATGCTGGACGGCAGCGCCGGCAAGGCCCGCGCTCCAGGCGAACAGAGCGATTTCGAAGGATTGCGCCGGGAGGCGCGCCGCATCGCCCGCGCCGCCGTCGTGCGCGAAACCCCGTCCCGCCGCCTGACCGCGGCTGTCGACCGGGTGGCGCTGCATCCCGTCGCGGGGCTGGTCCTGCTGCTCGCGCTTCTCTTCATCATGTTCCAGGCGGTCTATGCCTGGTCCGAAGCGCCCATCGCCATGATCGAGGGCTTTGTCGCCAGCGCCGGCGACGCCGTGACGGCCGCGCTGCCCGATGGACTGCTGCGATCCTTCCTGGTCGACGGAGTGCTGAACGGCGTCGGCTCGGTCATCGTGTTCCTGCCGCAGATCCTGATCCTCTTCTTCTTCATCCTGATGCTGGAGGCGACCGGCTATATGGTCCGCGCCGCCTTCCTGATGGACGGGCTGATGGCGCGGGTGGGCCTGTCGGGGCGGGCCTTCATCCCGCTGCTGTCCTCCTTCGCCTGCGCGGTGCCGGGGATCATGGCGACGCGCACCATCGCGGACCCGAAGGACCGGCTGACCACCATATTGATCGCGCCGCTGATGACCTGCTCCGCCCGGCTGCCGGTCTATGCCGTGATCATCGGCGCCTTCATCCCGGCGCGCACGGTCGCGCTCGGCATCGGCCTTCAGGGGCTGGTCCTCTTCTGCCTCTATATATCCGGCATCGTCGGCGCGATGCTGGCGGCGCTGGTCCTGCGCCGCACCGTCACCAGGGGCGCGAGCGGCGGTTTCCTGATGGAGATGCCGAAATATCAGTGGCCGCGCCCGCAGGACATAGTGCTGGGCCTGTGGCAGCGGGCGGTGATCTTCCTCAAGCGCGCAGGCACGATCATCTTCACCTCGACCGTGATCCTCTGGGTGCTGCTCAGCTTCCCCAAGGCGCCGGAGGATGGCGCGGTCAGCCAGGTCAACTATTCCATCGCGGGCCGCGTCGCCAACGGCCTCAACCTGGTGCTGGCCCCGATCGGCTTCAACCGCGACATCTCGCTCGCGCTGATCCCCGCCATGGCGGCGCGCGAAGTGGCGGTATCCGCGCTCGCCACCGTCTATTCGCTCGACGCCGACGAGGATGAAGCGAGGCTGGAGCGCAGCCTGGGCGACCGGCTGAAGGACAATTGGCCGCTGCCCACGGCGCTCGCCTTCCTCGCCTGGTTCGTCTTCGCGCCGCAGTGCATCTCCACCATCGCGGTGACGCGGCGCGAGACCAACGGGTGGAAGTGGCCGCTGTTCATGATCGGCTATCTGTTCGCGCTGGCCTATGCCGCGGCCGGCCTTACCTACTGGACCGCCACCGCAGCGGGGCTATAAGGGCCAGCTAAAGCATCGGAGGAAACATGGCGGGTTCGGTCAACAAGGTCATTCTGGTCGGCAATCTGGGCGCCGACCCGGAGGTCAAGAGCTTTCAGAATGGCGGGAAGGTGTGCAACCTGCGGATCGCGACCTCCGAAAGCTGGAAGGACCGCATGTCGGGCGAGCGCAAGGAGCGCACCGAATGGCACAGCGTGGCGATCTTCTCCGAAGGGCTGGCGGGCGTGGCCGAACGCTTCCTGCGCAAGGGGTCGAAAGTCTATCTGGAGGGCCAGCTCCGCACCCGCAAATGGCAGGACCAGTCGGGCAATGACCGCTACACCACCGAAGTGGTGCTGCAGGGTCCGGGCGCTGTGCTGACCATGCTTGACGGCGCGCCGGGCGGCGGCGGCCAGGGCGGCGGTGGCCGCTCCCAGGGCGGCGGCGACTGGAGCGGCGGGTCGAGCGGCTTTGGCGGCGGCGATTATGACGATTTCGGCGGCGGCGGCTTCGGCGGCGGTTCCGGCCGCTCCTCCGGCGGCGGGCGCGGCAGCGCGGGCGGGCCGAATTTCGACAATGACCTGGACGATGAAGTGCCGTTCTGAGCGCCTGTCCCGGACGGAAGAAAAGCGCCCCAGCCGAAAGGATGGGGCGCTTTTTCCTTTTGGTCGTCGGGGGGGAACGGACCTTCCCCTATTCGTCACCCCGGGCTTGACCCGGGGTCCCGCTTTCTTTCTGAGTGCCCGCTTGGAGAAGGTAGCGGGATCCCGGATCAAGCCTGTCCTGAGCTTGTCGAAGGGTCCCGGGTGACGGAAAACTGATGAGGGGTATCCGACCGGAACGCGCATCCTCGCGCCGGCGGCCCGATTTCCGGCTCGGCGGATGTTCCCTTCCACGCGAAATCGCTCTAGAGGCCTGCGGCAAGCCTGAGCGGCACCCGAACAGCAGCAGGAAGCACCTCCCATGTCAGACGTCACCATCAAGCGCGCCCTTCTTTCCGTGTCGGACAAGTCCGGCCTTATCGAGCTGGGCCAGGCGCTGGGCAGGCATGGGGTCGAACTGGTGTCGACCGGCGGCACGGCCAAGGCGCTGCGCGAGGCGGGCCTGGCCGTGAAGGATATTTCCGACCTCACCGGCTTTCCCGAAATGATGGACGGCCGCGTCAAGACTTTGCACCCCAAGGTGCATGGCGGCCTGCTCGCCGTGCGCGGCAATGCAGAGCATGTCGCCGCCATGCAGGCGCATGACATCGGCGCGATCGACCTGGTCGTCGTCAACCTCTACCCCTTCGCCGCCACGGTTGCGAAAGGGGCGGATCGCGAGGAGATCATCGAGAATATCGACATTGGCGGCCCGTCCATGGTCCGCTCCGCCGCGAAAAACCATGAAAGCGTGGCCATCGTCACCGACCCGGCCGACTATGCCCGGCTGGTCGCGGAGATGGAGGAGAAGGGCGGCGCGACCAGCTACGACTTCCGCCGCATGCTCGCGGCCAAGGCCTATGCCGCCACCGCCGCCTATGATTCGATGATCGCGAGCTGGTTCGCCTTCGCCGACCAGGGCGCGCAGTTCCCCGAAAGCCTCTCGGTCTCCAGCAGGCTGGGTTCGACCCTTCGCTATGGCGAAAACCCGCACCAGTCGGCCGCGCTCTACCTGCCGGTCGGCCCGTCCGCCAACGGCATCGCCCAGGCGCGGCAGGTCCAGGGCAAGGAACTCAGCTACAATAATTACAACGACGCCGACGCCGCGCTGGAACTGGTCAGCGAATTCCGCGACGGTCCGCCGACCGTCGTGATCGTCAAGCATGCCAATCCCTGCGGCGTCGCCACCGGCGCCACGCTGATAGAGGCCTATGAAGCCGCGCTCGCCTGCGACAGCGTTTCGGCCTTCGGCGGCATCATCGCGGTCAACCGTCCGCTCGACGGCCCGACCGCCGAAGCGATCAGCGGCATCTTCACCGAAGTCGTCGCCGCCCCGGACGCGGACGAGGATGCGAAGGCGATCTTCGCGAAGAAGAAGAACCTCCGCCTGCTGCTGACCGGCGACCTGCCCGATCCGGCGCGCCCCGGCCTCCAGATCAAGAGCATTGCCGGCGGGCTGCTGGTGCAGGGCCGCGACAATGGGCGGATCACCCGCGATCAGTTGAAGGTGGTGACGAAGCGCGCCCCTACCGAGCAGGAACTGAACGATTGCCTGTTCGCCTGGACCGTCGCCAAGCATGTCAAGTCCAACGCCATCGTCTATGCCAAGGCGGGCAGCACCGCGGGCATCGGCGCGGGGCAGATGAACCGCCTGGAATCCGCCCGCATCGCCGCGTGGAAGGCGAAGGACGCCGCTGAAAAGGCGGGCTGGGCGGAGGCGCGCACACTCGGTGCGGCGGTCGCGTCGGACGCCTTCTTCCCCTTTGCCGACGGCCTGCTGGCGGCGGTCGAGGCGGGCGCGACGGCGGTGATCCAGCCCGGCGGCTCCATCCGCGACGAGGAGGTTATCGCCGCCGCCGACGAAGCCGGCCTGGCGATGGTGTTTACCGGCATGCGCCACTTCCGCCATTAGGCAGCGTGGACAAATTCGAAAATGTGGTGAAATGGCCGCTTCCCGTCATCATTTACCGTCACCCCGGACTTGATCCGGGGTCCCGCTTTCTTTCTGAGTCCGCGCCCAGCCCAAGGCAGCGGGACCCCGGATCAAGTCCGGGGTGACGAATAGGGGGAGCGGTGACGAATAGGGGGAATGACGGCTTCCCACCCAAATCACTCAGTCCGGCAAGTCTTGAATTTATCCACGCTGCCTAGGGCGATTTCCAAGCGATCGGAACCGATCCCTGATTAGGACATCGCGGAAAACAAGGAATCCTGAGCGGCAATCTGATTCAATCGAACCGAAACCGTCGCGTGGAAAAGCGCGCGCGGCCTGCATGGGCTTCAACGCAGCGCGCTTCATGGCGATTGATGCGGATGCAAAGGGGCGGGTGATCCTTTCGCATCCGCAAAAATAACGGTTTTCAGCCACTTTTTGCCAAGTGGCCCTTTTCATATGGCTCCATAAAGCCTATCTAGATGCGGACCCTTCTCCCACGTCAGGCGTTGGGCAGACCCGATAAGAGTTCGACAGGAGATACAGGATGACCAGAAAGACGTTGGTGGCGCTGACCGCCGCGATTACCCTTGCCTTGCCCGCAGCGAATGCCTTTGCCGGCATCAACGATATGGACGTGGTGGTCGACGGCCGCACCGGGATGGAAACCCGCAGCATCGCCGTGTCGATGGCTGACCTGAACCTTGCCAGCACCCATGGCGCGCGCATGGCCGATTCCCGCATCACCAAGGCCGCCAAGAAGGTCTGCGGCTGGATGAGCGGATCGATCCTGCCCGCCACGCCCGACTATCGCGCCTGCTTCGGCGAAGCGCTGGACGGCGCCCGCTCGGACCTCAACACGCTGATCCAGGCCCAGCGCCAGGGCTGATCCCGCCCGCTTGAAACGAACGCAAGGCCGGCGGCTCACCATGGCCGCCGGCCTTGCCTTTCCTTGCATTGTTACCGTCCATTAACTACTCCTTAGAAGATTTCCTTCACCTAAATCGGCAAAGGATTTCATCGGGGGGCCCTGGATGCCGCAGAACGACCACAATGTGGATGTCGCCATTATCGGCGCGGGTCCGGCCGGCCTGACCGCCGCCTATCTGCTCACCAGGAAGGGCTATTCGGTCAGCGTCATCGAAAAGGATCCCGTCTATGTCGGCGGCATCAGCCGGACGGTGGAACTGAACGGCTTTCGTTTCGACATTGGCGGCCATCGTTTCTTTTCAAAGTCGCAGGAGGTCGTCGACCTCTGGAACGAGATCCTTCCGCATGACTTCATCCAGCGCCCGCGGATGAGCCGCATCTATTATGAGGGCAAATTCTACAGCTATCCGCTGCGCGCCTTCGAAGCGCTGGGCAATCTGGGGCTGTGGCGCTCGACGCTTTGCATGGCGAGCTTCGCCAAGGCCAGGCTGTTTCCCCGGCGCGACGTCCGTTCCTTCCAGGACTGGACCGTCAACGCCTTCGGCCACAAGCTGTTCTCGATCTTCTTCAAGACCTATACGGAAAAGGTCTGGGGCATGCCCTGCGACGAGATGTCGGCGGACTGGGCGGCGCAGCGCATCAAGGGCCTGTCGCTGTGGGGGGCCGTGACCGACGGTCTCAAGCGGTCGCTGGGCCTCAACAGGAAACCCAATGACGGCATGGCGACCAAGACGCTGCTGGAGAGCTTCCGCTATCCGCGCCTCGGCCCCGGCATGATGTGGGAAGCGGCCCGCGACTTCGTGATCGCGCGGGGCAACCGCGTGCTGATGGCGCACAGCCTGGACCAGTTGTCGCAGGACCAGGCGAGCGGCGGCTGGCGCATGGTGGCGCAGGGTCCGGACGGCGAAGTCGCCATCGCCGCCCGCCATGTCATCAGTTCCGCGCCGATGCGCGAACTGGCGGGGCGCATCCGTCCCCTGCCCGCGACGCTGGGCCAGGCGATGGACCTTAAATATCGCGATTTCCTGACCGTGGCGCTGATGGTGAAGGGCGAGGACATCTTCCCCGACAACTGGATCTACATCCACGATCCCAAGGTGCAGGTCGGCCGCATCCAGAATTTTAGGAGCTGGTCGCCCGAAATGGTGCCGGACCCCGATCTGGCCTGCGTGGGCCTGGAATATTTCTGCTTCGAAGGCGACGGCCTCTGGTCGTCCAGCGACGCCGATCTGATCGAACTGGCGAAGAAGGAAATGGCCGCCCTGGGCCTGTGCGATCCCGACGATGTCGTCGGCGGCGCGGTGGTGCGGCAGGAAAAGGCCTATCCGGTCTATGACGACGGCTATGCCGACAATGTCCTGGCCATGCGCACCGAATTGCAGCGGCTCTATCCCACGCTGCACCTGGTCGGCCGCAACGGCATGCACCGCTACAACAACCAGGATCATGCGATGATGACGGCGATGCTGACCGTCCGCAATATCGAGGCGGGCGAACAGCTCTACGACATATGGGCGGTCAACGAGGATGCCGAATATCATGAAGCGGGCGAGGAAGGGCAGGACGCGGCCGGCCGGCGCGCCGCGCTCGCCAGCGAAAGGCTGGTGCCCAATCGCCTGAAGGCGGCCTGACCCCCATGCCTTATTGGGTGCGGAACATGGCCGGGCCGTTCAACGCCGTCTTCGGCCGTTTCACCTTCACGCGCTATCTGCTGGCCAGCATCTGCGCGCTGTCGGCCGATTTCGCGCTGTTCATGCTGCTTCACCGGCTGGGCGCGTCGCCTGCCCTCGCGGCATTGGGCGGCTATTCGGGCGGTCTTGTCCTCCACTGGATGATCAGCACGCAGTTCGTGTTCGAGATGCGCAAGCCCCCCACCCATGGGCAGCGCATCGCCTTCATCCTGAGCGCCCTGATCGGCATGGCGATCACCATGGGGCTGGTGGGCGGGCTGAGCGGCCTGGGGCTTCCGCCCGCCATGGCCAAGCTGGCGGCCGTGCCGGTCAGCTTCCTGTCGGTCTATGCGATCCGGAAATATGGCATCTTCGCCCGCGCCTGACGGCGGCTCCCCTTCCAGGACGGCATCCCTCGCCCGCTGGCAGATTTGCGTCGCGGCGCTGCTGCTATGGGCCTTGTGCTGCGCCGTCATGCTCTGGCTGTTCCGCAACGGGCTGACCACGCTCGAATTCCGCGATCCCGATGACGCCATGCGGCTGCAACAGGTCCGCGACTGGCTGCACGGCCAGGATTTCCGGGACGTCAGCCAGCACCGGGTGAACCCCCCGGCGGGCGGGCCGATGCACTGGTCGCGCATCGTCGACATGCCGATCGCCGCCCTGATCCTGATGCTGCAACCGCTGCTGGGGCCTGTGCGCGCCGAACTGGCGGCCTGCGCGCTGGTACCGCTGCTGTTGCTGGGGGGATTGACGGCCACGGTCTTCCTGGCGGCGCGGCGCGCTGCCGGCGGCCTCTTCGTCCCGATGCTGGCGGTCGTGCTGCTGCTGACCACGCCGACCATCCTGGTCCAGTTCACGCCGTTCCGGATCGACCATCACGGGTGGCAGATATGGATGGCGGCCGTGGCGCTGTGCGGCGCGCTGGATGCCCGCTGCCTGAGGGGGGGCGTCACGGCCGGCCTCGCGCTGGCGGTGTGGCTTCAGATTTCCAGCGAGGCGCTGCCCTATGCGGCCCTGTTCGCCGGCGCCTTAGCGCTGCGGAGCTGGTTCGACCGGCGGGAGGCGGCGCGCATCGCCGCCTATGCCGTCACGCTGGGCGGCGGCGCGCTCCTGCTCCTGCTGCTGCTGCGCGGCTCCGGCGCGGTGCTGGCCCGATATTGCGACGGGCTTTCGGCGGCCTATATCTGGCCGCTCCTGGCCTTCGCGCTGGCGATGCCGCTGGCGCTGCGCCTGATCGGCGCGACGACCGTTCGGCGGCGCTTCATGGCGACGGCGGCGGCAGGCGGCGCGGCGGCGGGCGTGTTCCTGCTGAGCGGCGGGGCCTGCCTGTCCGGCGACCCGTTCAAGGCGCTCGGCCCGGTCGCCTATCGCCTATGGTATCTCCAGGTGAAGGAAGGCCGCCCGATCTGGGAGCAGGGCCTGTTGATGGCCGGGATCATCCTGTTGCCGGCGGTCATGGGGCTGGCCAGCACGATTGTCGCAGCCTGGCGCGCCCCGGAACGGGAGGCGCGGGACCGCTGGATCGTCATCGCCCTGCTGCTGGCCGGAGCGCTGGCGGTCGCGATCCTCGTGCTGCGCGCCATGTCGGTGGCGCATGTCCTGGCGCTGCCCGGCACGGCCTGGCTGCTGCTGGCGACGTTTCAGCATATCCAGGGCTGGAGCAGGGCGGTGGCGCGCATATTGGTGACGGCGAGCGTCGCCATATTGCTCACCCCGGCGGGCCTGTGCGGCGCCTGGATATTGATCGCGAGCGGCGCGGCGGAAAAGGAGCAGCCCGAAACCGTCAATTGCCGGACGGCGGCGCTGCTGGCCCCCCTGCGGGCGCTGCCCCGATCGACCCTGTTCGCGCCGCTCGATCTGGGGCCGGACATCCTCGTGCGGACCGGGCACAACGTGATCGGCACGGCCCATCACCGCAACGCGACGGGCATCAACGCGGTCATAGACGGTTTCACGCAGCCGCCAGTCAAGGCTTTGACGACCATCATGCGCCTGAACGGCGGCAAGGGTCCGGATTACCTGCTGACCTGCAACGATATGAACGAGATCAAGCATTATCGCGCCGATTTCCCGCAAGGGCTGGCCGCGGCATTGAAGCGCGACAAGCCGCCGCGCTGGTTGCGGCCGGTCCCCAGCAAGGGGCCGCTCCGCATCTACAAGGTGATCGCTCAGCCGGCGACAAAGGCCAGCGCGACGCCGTTCATGCAGTAACGCTTGCCGGTGGGCTTCGGCCCGTCATCGAACACATGGCCCAGATGCCCGCCGCAGCGGGCGCAATGCACCTCCGTTCGCGGATAGCCCAGTTCGAAATCGCGCGAGGTGCCGACGGCGCGGGGCAGCGGCGCCCAGAAGCTGGGCCAGCCCGTGCCGCTGTCGAACTTGGTCTTCGAACTGAAAAGCCGTTGCCCGCAACCGGCGCAGGCGAAGATACCGGTGCGATGTTCCTTGTTGAGGGGACTGGTGAAGGGATATTCAGTCGATCGCTTGCGCAGCACCTGATAGGCGAGCGGGCTGAGGCGCCGGCGCCACTCCGCATCGCTGAGCGTGAAGGGATAGGCGGCGGCCCTGCCCAGCCCGGCCTGCCAGAGGACGATCATCGTCGCGGCGCAGCCGCCCATGCCCAGGAATCGCCGCCGGTTCATGGGGTCCGCCATAGCAGGGTCAGCCTGTCGCGCTTCTGAACAACTGCTTCCACCAGCCGCCGCCCGATTTCAGCACATGGCGGCGGAACAGCAGCACGCCGATGCGGATGATGAGGCCCACCCAGAGCATCTGCCAGGCGATGGCGAGGAGATGAGGCCAGAGCGTGTCCACCTGCGCCGCGCGGGCGATCATGGCGAAGGGGGAGGAGAAGGGCAGGATCACCGCCGCGACCTCCGGCGGCGATCCCATCTTGTCGACGGCATAGGTGGCGAAGAAGAAGATCAGCATCTGCCCCATGGTCACGGGCATGTTGAGCGTCTGCACTTCCCGCACGGTCGCCGCCTGCGCGCCGATGCCCAGGAACAGGGAACCGAGCAGCGTATAGGCCATGGCGAAATAGACGACGGCCAGCATCAGGAAGAGGGGCCAGCCGATGGCGGGTTCGGGCAGGCTGACGCCCGGCGTCTTCAACGCCAGGAACACGCAGAAGGCGGTCCCGCCCCAGAAAAGGATGCCCACGAAGCTCATCGCCAGCATCGCCATCAGCTTGCCCAGGAAGATCGCGTCGACCGGCACGGCGGCAGCCAGTATCTCTATGATCTTGTTGGTCTTTTCCTCGACCAGATTGGACAGGATCATGCCCGCGAGCAGGATGGTGAGGAAGAAGACGACGATCTGCGCGATCCGGCCGATCACCAGCCTGCCCTGGGTCTGCGCGCCGACGCTGGTGGCGACCTGCTGCGCCTCGACCTGGACCATGCGCAGCGACTTTTCGGCCATGGCGGCGCTGGCGAGCAGGCTGATGTCCCCTTCCAGCCGCCGGATGTCCTGCGGCTGGCCCGTCATCACCGGCCGGGCGGGCGATCCCGACACGATGACCATGACGTCGGCATTCGCCCTGGCCAGTTGGACGCGGGGCGCGGGGGACAGCGGCACGCGGCGCAGCGCCGGCAGCGCTTGCGGCCCCATGCGTTCCGCCAGCCGGGCATGGGCGCGCTCCATCCGCGCCGCATCGGCCGGGGACATGGCGATGCCGACGACCGGGCGCAGGTCGGTGGTCGAAATCTTGTCGCCCAGCCCACCGAAGGCCATGCCGATGACGATGGGGAACAGCGGACCCAGCAGGAAGAAGATGAAGGTGCGGGACAGCACCACGGCGGTGAAATCCCGCCGGGCGATGACGAAGGCGGCGCGCATCAGTTCGCTCATGCCGCTTCCTCCCGCTGCTGGTCGTCCTGCATCTGCCGGGCGGCCGCCTCGCCCGCTATGGCGACGAAGGCGTCGTGCAGGCCGGGGCGCTCGATCGAGAGGCTTTCTATCCCGGCATTGCCGTCCAGCAGGGCGCGAAGCAGCGGCTCTATGCCCTCCTGCGGCAGGGGGAAATGCCAGGTTCCGTCCTCCGCCAGGGTTTCGGCGGGCAAGGCGCGGCGCCAGCCGCCGTCGCTGGCGCGGGTGCGCAGACGCACCTGCGGGCGCAGCCGGTTGCGGGCGTCATCCACCGTGCCTTCGAAGCGGACGCGGCCGCCCGCGACGATGGCGACGCGCTCGCACAGCCGTTCGGCATGGGCGATCACATGGGTGGAGAACAGCACCGTGACGCCGCGCCGGGCCTGGTCCCGGATCAGCACCTCCAGCTTGCCCTGGTTGAAGGCGTCCAGGCCGGAAAAGGGCTCGTCCAGCACGATCAGGCGCGGTTCGTGGACGATGGTGCCGAAAAGCTGGACTGTCTGGGCCATGCCCTTCGACAATTGGCGGATCGGCTTTTCGGCGGAGGCGCCCATGCCGTAGTCCGCCAGCATGGCGCGGGCGCGTTCCCGCCCGATCCTGAGCGGCAGGCCGCGCAGCGCGCCCATGAAGGCGACGGCCTCAAACGCCTTCATCGACGGGTAGAGGCCGCGTTCCTCCGGCAGATAGCCGACATTGCGCGCCTGGCGCAGCGGCGCGGGGTCGCCCAGCAGGCTGCGGTGCCCCTCATCGGGATCGATGATGCCCAGCAGCGTGCGCAGCATCGTCGTCTTGCCCGCGCCATTGGGGCCGAGAATGCCGTAGATCGACCCGGCGGGCACCGCGACGTCGATGCCGTCCACCGCCCGGAAATCGCCGAATGTCTTGACAAGACCACGGCCTTCGACGGCATAGGTCGGTTGAGAAGCCCCGATCATCGGCCTCTGATAGTCGCATCGCATGCCAACGCAAAACGAAACATTGGAACAGCGGCTTAAGGCCGAAGCGTGGCGGCTGGGCTTTGCCGCCTGCGCCATCGCGCCGGCCGACGCCGCGCCGCGTTCGGCCGAAAGGCTGCGGCAATGGCTGGATGCGGGCCATCATGGCGAGATGCTGTGGATGGAGGAACGCGCCGGGCAGCGCGGATCGCCGCAAGGGCTCTGGCCGGACGTGCGCAGCGTCGTCATGCTGGGGATGAGCTATGCGCCGGGGCGCGATCCGCTGGCGCTGGCGGACGCGCGCGACCGGGGCCGGATTTCGGTCTATGCGCAGGGGCGCGACTATCATGACGTGGTCAAGAAGGGGTTGAAGGCCCTCGCCCGCTGGCTGGTGGAGCAGCATCCCGGCGCGCTCAAGGTCTTCGTCGATACCGCCCCGGTGATGGAAAAGCCGCTGGCGCAGGCCGCGGGCCTCGGCTGGCAGGGGAAGCACAGCAACCTCGTCAGCCGGACGCATGGAAGCTGGCTGTTCCTGGGCGCGATCTACAGCGAGATCGCGCTGGTCCCCGACGCGCCGGAGGATGACCATTGCGGCAGTTGCACCGCCTGCCAGACCGCCTGCCCGACCGACGCCTTTCCCGCGCCCTATATGGTCGATGCGCGGCGGTGCATCTCCTACCTCACCATAGAGCATAAGGGGCCGATTCCGGAGGAGTTGCGCGCCGGGATCGGCAATCGCGTCTATGGCTGCGACGATTGCCTGGCGGTGTGCCCGTGGAACAAGTTTGCGGATGCGGCGGCGGCGAACAGGGCCTTTGTCGGGCGGGCGGAACTGGCGGCGCCGGAACTGGGCGACCTGCTGGCGCTGGACGATGCGGGCTTTCGCGAGATTTTCGCAGGCTCCCCCATCAAGCGGATCGGGCGGAACCGGATGGTGCGCAATGCCGCCATCGCCGCGGGGAACAGCGGCGACAGGCGGTTGGTGGGCCGGTTGCAGGCGCTGGCGGCGGACGACGATCCAGTGGTGGCGGAGGCGGCTCGCTGGGCGCTGGAGCGGTTGGGCTAGCACTTGCCGCCCAATACACCGTGCTCCTGCCTTCGCAGGAGCACGGCATGCTTCATCCCACCATCATCACTTCGCCTGCAACGCCGCCGAGCAGCTCGCCGCGTCGACATCCGTGCCCGTGGGCGTGCGCGCATCGACATGGGTGACGAGCGGCTCCTTCCCCTGCGGCGGCAGGTAGAGATAGGCGTCCAGCACGCAGCGGCCATTGGCGAATTGCAGCTTGCGCATGGCGCTTTCGCGAATGTCGAGCCGGGGCTGGCCGAACAGGCGCATGAGCTGCTTCGCGTCCGACCCGATCAGGGGGCCTGGGCGGGTGAAGGCGCTGGCCGGAGGACCGGCGGGCGGCCGGGCGATCTGGGTCGCGGGCGGCGGCACGACGCCTCCGCAAGCGGCCAGGGTCAAGAGCGAAGCCAGGACGAGCGCCGGATGGGGACGGGTCATGGCATGTTCCTTCGGGCACCGTGCAGCATGTGGACCGCCATAGCCGCGCTCCAGATCGGCGCAAGCAGGTTGAGGCCCGGCACCAGGAAGATCAGCGCCGAAGCGAGGCCCATGAGCCACCGGCCGCCGCGCGGGATCGGCGGCAGGTCGGGATGGCGCGGCTCGACCATGTCGGCCATGTCGCGGCCGAGCAGGGCGGCGTTCAGGATCAGGAACAGGCCCAGCGTGCCGATCCCCGTCACCAGCAGCAGCAGATAGACCGGCAGGGCGAGCAGGTTCCAGCCCAAGGTCCGCAGGACGGAGCGCAGCGCGAAACCAAGGCTGCGCGCCCAGCCGACCGGCCGAGCGCGGGCCGCCGCCGCGGGATAGCTGTCCCGCTCGACGGCGACGATGATGTCGTCGGCAAAGAGGCTCATGATCGCCATGGCGGTGGCGCGGAACAGCAGCCAGCCGACGGCGATCACGGCGATGGCGGTCGCGGTCGCCTCCGCCAGCCCGCCCCAGCCCGCGCCCGTCGCCCAGCCGAAATGCAGTCGGGCGGCGTGGATGCCGGTCCACAAGGCGGCGGCGAGGAGCGCGAAGGCGAGCAGGGTCAGCAGCAGCGTCTTGACCAGCAGCCGCAGCGCGGCGCCATGGAAGATGGAGGGAAAGGCGCGAAGGGCGGCGGCAAAGACCATGGCTCAGCTATTCCCGCCTTGGCGCGCAGCGTCAATCAGCGCCGTTGCGCGCCGCGCCCCGCATCGGTAGAGACGGCGGGATTTTCTCCCTTATTCACGAAGGATTTTGCGTGATCGCTGCTGCCCCCACGCTTGATGTTGTCGCCATCGGCAACGCCATTGTCGACGTGCTCGCCCGGAGCGACGACGCTTTCCTGGCCGAACATGCGCTGACCAAGGGCGGCATGCAGTTGATCGACGCGGAAACCGCCGAAAGCCTCTATGCCGACATGGGCGCGGGCAAGGAGATCAGCGGCGGATCGGCGGCGAACACGCTGGCAGGGCTGGCCGCGCTCGGCAAGAAATGCGGTTTCATCGGGCAGGTCAATGACGACCAGCTCGGCGCCGTCTTCGCCCATGACGTGCGCGCGCTCGGCATCCGCTACGATACGCCGGCGATGCGGGGCGACGTGCCGACGGCGCGCTGCCTGATCCTGGTGACGCCCGACGCGCAGCGGACGATGAACACCTTTTTGGGCGCGTCGCAATTCCTGCCGGAGGCCGCGCTGGACCTGGACCTTATCCGTTCCGCCTCGATCCTCTATCTGGAAGGCTATCTCTGGGATCCGGAGCAGCCGCGCGCGGCGATGCGCGCCGCGATCGACGCGGCGCGGGGCGCGGGGCGGAAGGTCGCCTTCACCCTGTCGGACAATTTCGTGATCGACCGCCATCGCGCCGACTTCATCGACCTGATCGACCAGGGGCTGATCGACATCCTCTTCTCCAATGAAGGCGAAATCCAGTCGCTGGCCGGGGCGCATGATTTCGACGCCGCCGTGGCCGCCATCGCCCCGAAGGTGCCGGTGCTGGTCTCCACCCGCAGCGAGAAGGGGGCGATCGCCGTGGTAGAGGGCCTGCGGTACGAAGCGCACGCTGCCCCGGTGGCCGAAGTGATCGACACGACCGGGGCGGGCGACCTGTTCGCGGCGGGATTCCTGGCCGGTCATCTGGAGGGGCTGGAGGTCGACAAGTGCCTGAAACTGGGCGCGGCGGCGGCGGCCGAAGTGATCTCCCACTGGGGCGCGCGGCCGGAGGAGGACTTGAAGGCGATCCGGGCGAAGACGCTGGGATAAGATGAGAGGCCGGGCGAAGGTCCGGCCTTTTCCTCTGCGTCAGGCCGCCTTCTGCTTCCGGAACAGCGCGCGGTCGTCCGGGCCGAACCCCCAGCGCCAGATGACGAAGCCATAGACGCCAAGGATGGTGAACACGCCGAAGACCAGTTCCACCCATTCGAAATCGGGCGGCAGCGCG
The DNA here is from genome assembly GCF_000264945.2 of Sphingobium indicum B90A. Classification (NCBI taxonomy): domain Bacteria; kingdom Pseudomonadati; phylum Pseudomonadota; class Alphaproteobacteria; order Sphingomonadales; family Sphingobiaceae; genus Sphingobium; species Sphingobium indicum. The sequence goes on along the minus strand of NZ_CP013070.1, from coordinate 3,051,449 downwards.
ACGAACGCCGCGCCGACGATGCAGGCGACGCCGGAAGCGCTGAGCAGTGGCCAGCGCCAGGCGTTGACCCTGGCGCCGAGCAGGGTGGAAAGCAGGCGCGCCTTGACCAGCGCGCTGACGCCGAGCGCGATGCTGAGCGCCAGCGCGGGCGCGGCGGCGACCGCCATGTCGCGCAGGCCCAGGCGCCGCGCCGCGAAGATCAGCAGGAAGCTGAGCGCGGCCTGAAGCCCGATCATCAGCAGCGAGATCATCAGATTGCGGTGCCGGGCGATATAGACCAGCGCCGATTCGCTGACCACGGCGGTCGCCGCCACGACTTCGGCCAGCAACAGGAAGGCGAGCGCGCCCGTTCCGCCGACGAAATGGGGGCCGACCAGGCCCATCACCGCCTCGCCCGGAATGCCGAGCGCGAGCGCGATGCCCGCCTGCGCCGCGATGATCCAGAAGCCGACCTGGCTCACCTGCCGGGCTATGGCGGTGAGATTGCCCTCCGAAAGATTGCGGGTGATGACCGGGCCCAGGATCGGGTCGAAGCTGGTCTTCAATTTCTGGGGCAGGGAGGCGACCTGCTGCGCCACATAATAGATGCCGACCACAGCCGGGCTGACGAACAGGCCGAGGATCGCCATGTCCAGCCGGCGCGACCCCCATTCCACGCCGTCCGCCGCCGCCAGCGGCAGGTTGCGGCGCGCCAGCCGCCACAGCCGCCCGAAATCCGGGCGCCAGCCATAGGGAATGCCGTAATGGCGGGTCATCGGAATGATCGAGGCGACCAGCGCGGCGATCATCGAGACCACATAGGAGAGGATCAGCCCGTCGCGGGTCGAATAATAAGCGAAGCCGAAGGCGCCGATGCTGATCGCCCAGGGTTCGATGATGGACCGCGCCCGCACTGTGGCGCCGATGTCGAAGCGATAGGCGCAGGCGGCCAGCGCCACGTCGGACCCCGCGACCGCGATCACGATCAGGGCGAGCAGGCGGTCGAGGCCGTTGATGCCGCTGTTGGGGAACATGGCCTGGGGGAAGGCGACCAGGAGCGCGCTGCCGATCAGGGAGGCGATCAGCGTCACCACCATGGCGTCGGTGACGACATGGCTGTGCGGCCGCTCCGTCTGGGCGAGCGCGCCCGCCAGGCCGCGCTTCAGGCCCAGCGTCGCAAGCTGCGCGACGAACTCCACCACCAGCACCGCATAGGCGAAGCGGCCCAGCGCGTCGGCGCCATACCAGCGGCCGGCGATGAACAGGAACGGCAGGCGCGCCGCCAGGCGGAGCAGGAAACCGAACACATTGGTCCGTCCACCCTTGGCGAGCGCCGCAATATCGTCCTGCTGCGCGGGAGAGGCCCCTTCAGCCGCCAAAGAATTACGATCCCCCTGTGACATCAATGCTGTCGCGTCATTTTGTGAAGCCGGACTGTAGCAACAAATGGGGACGGGGCGATGAAATTTATTCGGCGCGCAGCGGACGGGCGAGCAGCGCGTCCATCACCTGGGCCAGCGGCGCGGCGTCCTCCAGAAGGGCGCAGACCGCCTCGACCACGGGCATTTCCACCCTGGCGGCGCGGGCGGCCTCGCGCAGCACGGGCGCGGTGAAGGCGCCTTCCGCCACGGTCCGGCGGTTGGTGAGCAGGTCGCGAGCCGCCCGCCCCTCGCCCAGTCCCTTGCCAAGGGAGAAGTTGCGGCTGTCGGTCGAGGAACAGGTAAGGACGAGGTCGCCCAGCCCGGAAAGGCCCGCCAGCGTTTCGGCGCGGGCGCCCCTGGCCAGCCCGAAGCGGGTCATTTCGGCAAAGCCCCGGCTGATCAGCGAAGCGCGGGCATTGAGGCCCAAGCCCGCGCCCTCCGCGACGCCGCAGGCGATGGCGAGGACATTCTTGACCGCGCCGCCGATCTCCGCGCCGACGACATCGTCGGACAGATAGGGGCGGAAGGCAGGCCGCGCGATCCGGGCGGCGATCTTCGCGGCAAGGTCCGCGTCGGTGCAGGCGAGCGTGATCGCGGTGGGCAGGCCCTTCGCCACCTCATGGGCGAAGGTCGGCCCGGAAAGGACGGCGATGGGCGAGGCGGGCTGGGCCTGCGCCGCCACTTCGGACATGAGCAGGCCGGTGCCCGCCTCTATGCCCTTGGAACAGAGGATGAGCGGGGTGCCCGCAGGCGCCTGCGCGACGACCTTGCGAAGATGCTGGGCCGGGCTGACGATCAGCAGCATGTCGCGGTCGGCCATGGCGGCGATGTCGCCGGTCGCTTCGATCGAGGGGCTGAGCGGAATTCGCGGCAAGTAGAGCGGGTTCTGGCGGTCGTTATTGACCGCTTCCACCACCTCCGGCTCCAGCGCCCAGAGGCGGACATGCTGGCCATCCGCGGCGAGCGTCTGGGCCAGCGCCGTGCCCCATGCGCCTGCGCCTATAATACCGGCCTTCATGCTTTCACTCCTGCTCCGCGCGCCTTTTCCGCGCTGGGGTCGAGCGGCCAGCGCGGGCGGGCCGGGACCGTCAGATCGTCGATCAGGCCGGCCGCATGGCGTTCCGCCCCTGCCCAGGCGATCATCGCCGCATTGTCCGTGCACAGCCAGAGCGGCGGCGCGACGAAGGGCAGGTCGTGCTTCGCGGCGAGCGCCTCCAGCGCGGCGCGGATCGACTGGTTGGCGGCGACGCCTCCTGCGACGACGAGGGCGGTGATGTCCTGAAGGCCCGCCAGTTGCCGCTCGGTGCGGTCGATCAGGCAGTCGATGACGGCCTGCTGGAAGCTGGCGGCGATGTCCTGGGTCGAATATCGGCCGGACTGGGCGGCGCGCATGACCGCGCTTTTGAGGCCCGCGAAGGAGAAATGGGGTTCCGCCGTGCCGACCAGCGGGCGCGGCAGCGGGACGGCCTTCGGATCGCCCTTGGCCGCCGCCTTCTCGACCGCCGGTCCGCCGGGATAGCCCAGGCCGAGCAGCTTCGCCGTCTTGTCGAAGGCCTCGCCGCTGGCGTCGTCGATGGTGGTGGCCAGGCGCGCATAGTCGCCCGGCCCCCGCACATGCAGCAACTGGCAATGGCCCCCCGACACCAGCAGCAGCAGATAGGGGAATTGCAGCGTCGGATCGGCCAGGCGCGGCGAGAGGGCATGGCCTTCGAGGTGGTTGACCGCGATCAACGGCTTGTTCGCGGCATGGGCAAGCGCCTTGCCGGTGACGAGGCCGACCATAACCCCGCCGATCAGGCCGGGACCGGCGGTGGCGGCGATCACGTCCACATCATCGAGCGTGAGGTCGGCGTCCTTGAGCGCCGCCTCTATCAGGGGCGCAAGCGCCTCGACATGGGCGCGGGCGGCGATTTCCGGGACGACGCCGCCATAGGGGCGATGCGCCTCCTCCTGCGTGGCGAGGCGGTGGGCGAGGATCCTGCCGTCCGCCGTCACCAGCGCCGCCGCGGTTTCGTCGCAGCTTGATTCCAGGCCGAGGATGATCGTCATTGCCGCTTCCATCTAATGCCCGCGACCATTAGAGCAAGCGGGATCATGCAAAAGCCTTCCCGACCGCTCCGCCTTGGTACCCGTGGCTCCCCGCTCGCGCTGGCGCAGGCGCATATGACGGTGGCTGCGCTGCGGGCGCGCCATGGCTGGGATGAAGGCGCGGTCGAGATCGTCGTGGTGCAGACCAGCGGCGACCGGATTCAGGACAGGGCGCTCGCGGACATCGGCGGCAAGGCGCTCTGGACCAAGGAGCTGGACCGTGCGCTGGCCAGCGGCGAGATCGATTTCGCCGTGCATTCGATGAAGGATGTGGAGACGATCCGCCCCGCCGAAATCCGCATCGCCGCCATGCTGCCCCGCGCCGATGTGCGCGACCGGCTGGTCGGCGCGGACGGTTTCGCGGCGCTGCCCGAAAGGCCGGTGGTGGGCACCAGCTCGCCGCGCCGGGCGGCGCAGGTCAGGCGGCTTCGGCCCGACGCGCAGGTCGTCCTGTTCCGCGGCAATGTCGCGACGCGGCTCGCCAGGCTGGACAGGGGAGAGGCGCATGCGACCCTGCTGGCGGCGGCCGGGCTGGACCGGCTGGGCCAGGGCGATGTGGGCGTCGCCATCCCCGTGGACGTCATGCTTCCCGCGCCGTCCCAGGGGGCCGTGGGCATCGAGACGCTGAGCGGCGATGAAGCGATGCTGGACCTGCTGGCGGCGATCAGCGACGCCGACACCTTCGATTGCGTGATGGCGGAGCGGGCGGTGCTGGCGGGGCTGGGCGGAACCTGCCATTCGCCCATCGCGGCGTTCGCCCGGCTGGAGGATGGGCAGGTCCGCCTGCGGGCCGAGATCATCAGCCCCGACGGGCAGGAGACGGTCGGCGAAACGGCGCGGATCGAACGGGGCGATGCCGCCGCCGCCGAAGCGATGGGGCGTGGCCTGCTGGACCGAGCCAGCCCGGCGTTGCGGCTTCTGTTCGAAGCGTGAGGCCCGTCGTCATCCTGCGGCCCGAACCGGGGGCGGGCAAGACGGCGGCGCGGGCGGCGGAACGGGGGCTGGAAGCGCGGGTCTTTCCGCTGTTCGCGCCTCGGGCGCTGGAGTGGCACGCGCCCGCCCCGGAAAGGTTCGACGCCCTGTTGCTGACCAGCGCCAATGCCGCCCGACTGGCGGGCGAAGGGCTGGCCCGCTATCGAAAGCTGCCCGCCTATGCGGTCGGACGGGCGACGGCGAAGGCGCTGGAGGAAGCCGGATTCGCGGATGTCGTCGTCGGAGATGGCGACGGCACCGCCGTTGCGCGGCGGATCGCGGCGGACGGGCATGGCCATGTGCTGCACCTGGCGGGGCGGACGGTGGCGCCGATCGACGCGGGCGCGCTGCGGATCGATCGGATCGCCGTCTATGAAATGCTGCGGACCGGCGAGGAGGGATGGGCGGAGCGGCTGGAGGCCGGCAGCGTCCTTCTGGTCCACTCCCCGCGCGCCGGCGAATTGCTGGCGCGCCATGTGGGCCCGGAACGGCGGAGTTCGTTCCACCTGATCGCGATCAGCCCCGCCGCTCTGGCCGCCTGCGGCGCCGGATGGGCCAGCGCCCAGGCGCCCGACAAGCCCGATGATGAGAGGATGCTGGCCCTTGCCGTCCGATTATGCGAATGATTCGCCTCATATGGAAGAAAAGCCCTTGATGAGCGATATGGACGCCCCGGCGAGCGGCGCGACGGCGCCCCTCCCGGCGCGGCGCGGACCCTGGCTGCTGGCCCTGCTGGTCTTGCTCGCCTTTGCGGTCGGGGTCGTGCTGACCGTCCTCGCCTTGCCGCGCATCCAGCGGTGGAATGCGCCGCAACGGCCATCGGTGCTGAGCGATCCGCTGCTGAATGCCGTCGCGCCGGGCGTGCCGATGCGTCCGCTTTCCGCCGATGCCGGGCAGATGCTGGACGCGCGGGTCGTGCAACTGGAGGAACGGCTGAACCGCATCACGGTGGAGGCGCAGGCGGCGTCGGGCAATGCGGCGCGGGCGGAAGGCCTGCTGGTCGCCTTCGCGGCGCGGCGGGCGCTCGATAGCGGGGCGCCGCTCGGCTATATAGAGGGCCAGTTGCGCCTGCGTTTCGGCCAGGCGCAGCCGCGCGCGGTGGCGACGATCATCAACGCCGCGCGGGAGCCGGTGACGCTGCCCGACCTGCGCGCCGGGCTGACGGCGCTCGCCGATCAGGTCACCGTTCCCCCCGCCAATGCAAGCTGGTGGGAAGCGCTGGAGCATGAGGCGCGGGAGATCATTACCATCCACCGGGCGTCCACCCCCTCTCCCCGGCCGCAGGCGGCGCTGGACCGGGCGCTGCGCTATCTGGACGGATCGCGGGTCGGCGCGGCGCTGGCGGAGGTGGAGCAGATGCCGGGGCGCGCCGCCGCCGACCGCTGGATGCAATATGCGCGGCGCTACATGGAGGCGCGGCGGGCGCTGGACCTGATCGAGACGGCTGCGATATTGGAGCCGCGCCAGTTGCGGGCGGCCGATGGCGCTGCGGTCGCGCAGACCTCTCCGCTGGCGCCCTGATCCTGCCCCCCGGCCATTGTCACAAACGGCGAACCGTTCATGCCCGCGGATAAATCTCCATGGACTTGGGAGCCTGCGTCATGAGAATGTCATTTTTCCCGCGGGAAGAAGGAAAGACATTTTCGTGCCCCCCTATGCCGACGCCATCGCCAGTTTCTGGAAGGCCCGTTTGGCCAGCGGCCCCCGTGCAGCCGAGCGGCCGTCGCTCCAGCACCTGTTGGGCAATGCGTCCTTGCCCTTCGATCTGGCGCGGACGCGGGCGCGGGCGCCTCAACTGGCGCAGGCGATCCGCGGCGATGGGCGGCGGATACTGCTGATTCCCGGCCTGCTGGCAAGCGAGCATCGGATGGAGCCTCTGCGCGCCGTGCTCAATGCGGCGGGATATGAGGCGCATGGCTGGGGCATGGGCCGGAATTTCGGACCCAGGCCCGACAGCCTGGAGCAGATCGACCGCCGGGTGGACGCCATAAGGCGGGAGACCGGAGCGCCCGTGACCCTGGTGGGATGGAGCCTGGGCGGGCTGTTCGCGCGCGAATATGCCAAATTCGCCACGCGCAAGGTCGGCGGAGTGGTGACGATGGGCACGCCCTTTTCCGGCGATCCGCGCGCCAACCATGCCTGGCGGCTCTATCAGCTCGTTTCCGGATTTCCCGTCGACCGGCCGCCCTTCACCTGCCGGCGCGAGGAAAAGCCGCCGGTGCCGACGGTCGCGCTCTGGTCGCGGCGGGACGGCGTGATCCTGCCCCGCTGCGCCAAGGGACGCGCCGGGGAGCGCGACCGGGCTATCGAGGTCGACTGCACGCATATGGGCTTCGCCGCAGCACCGGAGGGTATTTTGGCGGTGGGCGAGGCGCTGGAGGCCATGCGGGGCTGAGGTGCTGGGTCTGTGGACCTATCCTATTCCTCCCCATCGGAGATGGGGAGGTGGCAGCGCTAAGCGCTGACGGAGGGGAACGGGGCACACCTCCAAAATTCCCCTCCACCGCTTTCAGCGGCGGTCCCCACGCTTCGCGTAGGGAGGATTCGCCTATGAGGATTTCAGCCGGCTCAGCGCTTCGTCCCTGCCGATCAATGGCAGCATCTGACCCATGTCGGGGCCGTGATCCATGCCTGTCAGAGCGCGGCGCAGGGGCAGGAACAGCGCCTTGCCCTTGCGGCCTGTCTCCGCTTTCAACGCTTCGGTGAGGGTGCGCCAGACGGCGCCGTCGAAGGCCGTTTCCGTCAGAATGTCGTGCGCAAGAGCCAGGAAGTCGCGGTCTTCCTCCGCTGGAACTGGCGCATCGATCGGGCCGGTGACGATCCGCCACCAGTCGGCCGCGTCACTCACGGTTTCCAGATTGGGGCGGATGGCGTCCCACGCCACCTCGTCCATGTCCTGGGGCAGGCGGTCCGCGACGGCGGCATAGGGCAGCAGGTGGACGATCTTCTGGTTGAGGGTCGCCAGTTCCGCCTCGTCGAAGCGGGCCGGGGCGCGGCCGAAATGGGCGAAGTCGAAGCTGTCGATCAGCGGCTGCATGTCCGCGAACGGCTCGACCGGCATCGAACTGCCGAGCCGCGCCAGCAAAGAGGCGATGGCGGCAGGCTCCAGCCCGATCTCGCGAAAATGGGCGACGCCCAGCGAGCCGAGACGCTTGGAAAGCTTGCCTTCGCTGCCCGTCAGCAGCGCCTCATGGGCGAAGGCAGGCAGGCTCGCCCCCAGCGCCGCGAACATCTGGATCTGGGTGGCGGTGTTGGACACATGGTCTTCGCCGCGCAGCACATGGGTCACGCCCATGGCGATATCGTCGATCACCGAGGGGAGCATGTAGAGCCAACTTCCGTCGGCGCGGCGGATCACCGGGTCGGACAGCAGCTTCGGATCGAAGCGCTGCTCGCCGCGGATGAGGTCGGTCCAGCCGATGGGCTGGCCATGATCGAGCTTGAAACGCCAATGGGGCTGGCGGCCTTCGGCCTTATAAGCGGCGATCTGGTCAGGGGTCAGGGACAGGGCGGCGCGGTCGTAGACCGGGGGCAGGCCCCGGCCCAGCAATATCTTGCGGCGCAGGTCCAGTTCCTGCGCCGTTTCATAGGCGGGGTAGACATGGCCTGAGGCCTTGAGCGCCTCGAATCTTTCCTCATACAGGGCGAAGCGGTCGGACTGTTTCTCCTCCCCGTCCCAGTGCAGGCCCAGCCAGCGGAGGTCGGCCTTGATGGCTTGCGCATATTCCGGGCGGGAGCGTTCGAGGTCGGTGTCGTCCAGCCGCAGCAGGAACCGGCCGCCGCTCTTGCGCGCCCACAGCCAGTTGTGGAGCGCGGCGCGGATATTGCCGACATGCAGGTTGCCGGTGGGCGAGGGGGCGAAGCGGGTGATGACGGTCATATCATATGCAACCCGTTCGCGCTGAGTAGGGGGCTGAGCTTGTCGAAGACCCGTATCGAAGCATCCTTCGATACGCCATTTCGACTTCGCTCAATGGCTACTCAGGACGAACGGCCTTTTTCATGGCTAGAGCGTGCGGAAGGCGTTGGTGATCGGATAGCGCCGGTCGCGGCCGAAATTGCGCATGCCCAGCTTCACGCCGGGGGGCGACTGGCGGCGCTTATATTCGGCGACGTAGAGCAGGCGCTCGATGCGGGCGACGGTGTCCTTGTCGAAGCCGCGCGCGACCAGTTGCTCCACCGACAATTCCTCCTCCACCAAGCCGTAGAGGATCGGGTCCAGCACCTCATAGGGGGGCAGGCTGTCCTCGTCCTTCTGATTGTCGCGCAGTTCGGCGCTGGGCGGCTTGGTGATGACGCGGTCGGGCATGACCGGCCCCCTGGGACCGAAGGCCTCGCCCAGCGACGGCACATTCTCGTTCCGCCAGCGGCAGAGGTCGAACACCGTGGTCTTGTAGGCGTCCTTCAGCACCGAATAGCCGCCCGCCATGTCGCCATAGATGGTGGCGTAACCGACCGACATCTCGCTCTTGTTGCCGGTGGTCAGCAGCATATGGCCAAATTTGTTGGACAGGCCCATCAGCGTCACGCCCCGGATGCGGGACTGGATATTCTCCTCGGTCAGGTCGCGCTGGCGGCCGGTGAAGACGTCCGCCAGCATCGCGTCGAAGGCTTCCACCGCCGGTTCGATGGGGATGCTGTCGTAACGGACACCCAGCATCCGGGCGCATTCGACCGCGTCGTCCAGGCTTTCCCGGCTGGTGAAGCGGGACGGCATCATCACGCACCACACCCGGTCGGCGCCCAGCGCGTCGACGGCGACGGCGGCGGACAGGGCGGAATCGATGCCGCCCGACAGGCCCAGCACCACGCCGGGAAAGCGGTTCTTGTTCACATAGTCGCGCAGGCCGAGGACCATGGCGTTGTAGATGTCGGCCGGGCGCTCATCCAGGACATGGCGCTCGCCGGGCAGGCAGACCCACTGGCCTTCCCATTTCTCCCAGGTCGTGAGGACCAGCGCCTCTTCCCAGTCGGGAAACTGCCGGGCGATGCTGAGGTCGCCGTTCATCACGAAGGACGCGCCGTCGAACACCAGCTCGTCCTGCCCGCCGACGCGGTTCAGATAGACGAGCGGCAGGCCGGTTTCGCGGACGCGGGTTCCGGCGACGGCGTTGATGCGGCGGTCGTCCTTGTCCACCTCGAACGGGGAGCCGTTGGGGCTGATCAGGATTTCCGCGCCCTCCGCCCGCAGATGGGCGGTGACGAAGGGGAACCAGATGTCCTCGCAGATCGGCACGCCGATCTTCACGCCCCGAAAATCGATGGGCGCGGGCAGCGGGCCGGGGGCGAACAGGCGCTTTTCATCGAACGTCCCGTAATTGGGCAGTTCGCGCTTCTGCCGGATGGCGGTGACCGCGCCGTCCTCCAGCAGGGCGACGACGTTGAAGAGCACGCCCTGCGACGCGACGACGGTGCCGACCAGCATGGCCGGGCCGCCATCCGCCGTCGCCTGCGCCAGCCGGTCCAGTTCATGGTTGGCGCGGTCGACCAGGGCGGGCTTCAGCACCAGATCCTCAGGCGGATAGCCGATCAGTTGCAGTTCGGGATAGACGATGAGGTCCGCCTCCATCGCCCGCGCGCGCCATTCCAGCATCGCGTCGGCATTGGCGGCAAGGTCACCCACCGACTGCGTCATCTGGGCCAGGGCTATCACGAGTTTGTCGGTCATGGTCCGCGCCCCTAGAGCATTTTGCGGCAGCGCGCAAAAGCGCCTTTTCAGGAAGGGCCTCCGCCGCTAAAGGGGCCGCGTTCCGACAGCGTCATCAATATGTCACGCCATTTACTTTTAGGGGTTTGGCCATGAAGCTCATGACCGGCAATTCCAACAAGCCGCTCGCGGCCGCCATCGCCGACTATATCGAGATTCCCCTGACCGACGCGAGCGTCCGCCGCTTCGCCGACGAAGAGGTTTTCGTGGAAATTCACGAAAATGTCCGCGGCGAGGACGTGTTCGTGATCCAGTCGACCAGCTATCCGACGAACGACAATCTGATGGAATTGCTGATCATGATCGATGCGCTGAAACGCGCCTCGGCCAAGCGAATCACGGCAGTCGTCCCCTATTTCGGCTATGCCCGGCAGGACCGGAAGCCCGGCCCCCGCACGCCGATCTCGGCCAAGCTGGTCGCCAACCTGATCACCACGGCGGGCGCCAACCGCGTGCTGTCGGTCGACCTGCATGCCGGGCAGATCCAGGGCTTCTTCGACATTCCGACCGACAATCTGTTCGGCGCGCCGGTGATGTCGGCCGACATCCAGGCGCGCTTTGGCGACCGCAACCTGATGGTCGTGTCGCCCGACGTGGGCGGCGTGGTGCGCGCCCGCGCCCTTGCCAAGCGGCTGGACAACGCCCCGCTCGCCATCGTCGACAAGCGGCGGGAGCGCGCCGGCGAATCGGAAGTCATGAACATCATCGGCGACGTGAAGGGCCGCTTCTGCGTGCTGATCGACGACATCGTCGATTCGGCGGGCACGCTCTGCAATGCCGCGGACGCGCTCAAGGCGGCCGGGGCCGAGGAAGTGGTCGCCTATGTCAGCCATGGCGTGCTGTCGGGCGGCGCGGTGGCGCGGGTCGAGGCGTCGGAACTCAAGGAACTGGTCATCACCGATTCGATCCAGGGCACCGACGCGGTGTGCGGCGCGAGCAGCATCCGTCACCTGCCGATCGCACCCCTGCTGGGCGAGGCGATCAAGCGCATCGCGGACGAAAGCTCGGTCTCCAGCCTGTTCGACTGAGATCGCCTTGAGGGACATGAAAAACGCTGCCGGCGTGATCGTCGGCAGCGTTTTTCATGTCCGTTCGACAAAGTTGCGCGGCGCGACTTTGCTCAGTTGCGCGGAAACAGCAGCAGCGGCAGGCTGCATAGCAGCGCCATGGCCAGGAAGATGCGCTGGCTGAGCGATATGCCCAGCGGCTTGTCGCGCCACAGCCAGGGGCAGGTCAGCAGGGCCAGCATGAACAGGATGTTCGCCAATGCGGGCGAGCCGTCGGACGGCATATCCTGCCACAGCGCCAACCCCCCGAACAGGGCCATGAAACTCGCAATCCAGCCGATCAGCGCCACCAGCAACTCCTTCAAGACATGCCGAAGGAGTAGGACGACCCGAAGCGGCGGAACTTTAGGCGAAATGAGCCCAGGGATCGTAAGTGCCGAAGCTCCAGACATTGCCTTCCGGGTCCAGCGCCTCATAGCCGCGTCCGGGATAGCCGTCATTGTCATGCGGCTCGCTGACCACCACGGCGCCTTCGTTCCGGGCATGGAGGCAATGGGCGTCGGCATCGGGCACGACCACATAGATGCAGGCGGTGACGCCGCCCAGTTCGCGGGGCGTGGTCCAGCTGTAGAGCGACTCCGCCTCGCCGTCGCGGGCGCTGCCCAGCATGACCATGCCTTCCCCCAGCACGAGTTGGGCATGGTGGATGATATGCGGATCGTCCGCGTCCTCGTAACTGGCCTGCACTTCGAATCCGAAGGCCTGGCAGAGAAACCGGATGGCGGCGGGCGCGTCGGCATAGCGCAGCGCTGGGATGACGGGAGAACCGGGCATCATGTCCCTCCTTCAGGGAATCGGCGAAGTCCAGCCTATCCCTTGCATGCGATCGCCGCGACATCTGTTTGTGCATTTTCCGGTCGTCGACCGTTCCGCCCGGCCACAAAATGCTCTAGGCCGGCGGCATGACGACCCGCGACGACCTGGCCCTTGCCAACCGCCTTGCCGACGCCGCCCGCGCGGCGATCCGCCCCTTTTTCCGCGCGCGCTACGACATGGAATTCAAATCCGACCAGTCCCCCGTGACGGAGGCGGACCGGGCGGCGGAAGCGGCGATCCGCGCGATCCTGGAAAAGGAACGGCCGCAGGACGGCATCATCGGGGAGGAATATGGCGCGGCCCGCGAGGATGCGGAGCGGGTATGGATCCTCGATCCCATCGACGGCACGCGCAGCTTCATCGCCGGGCGGCCGATCTTCGGCACGCTGATCGCGCTGACGCAGGCGGGTTGGCCCACCATCGGGATCATCGACCAGCCCATAGCGGACGAACGCTGGGCGGGGATGATGGGGCAACCGACGACCTTCAACGGCAGGCCGGTGACGACCCGCGCCTGCCGCGCCCTGGACCAGGCGATCCTGGCCTCCACCGCGCCGCAGCTTTTCCCCGGCTGCACCGCCGAGCATTTCTCGCGCCTTGCGGGGCAGTGCCGCGACACCGTCTGGGGCGGCGACTGCTATAATTACGGGCTGGTCGCGTCCGGCCATGTCGACATCGTGGTCGAGGCAGGGCTGAAGCTGCACGATCTGGCGGCGCTGGTGCCGGTGGTCGAGGGCGCGGGCGGGCGGATGTGCGACTGGGCCGGCGAACCGCTCACCCATGACAGCGACGGCCAGGTAATCGCGCTTGGCGACGCGGCGCGGCTGGACGATGTGCTGGAGGCGCTGGCCGAGGGGCATGAGGATCATTAGCCCGCTAATTATTTCACGGCTAGCGGACGTCGGCGGCCGCCCCGGAATATAGCGCGCTCCTGCCACGGGCGCTTTAACGGGGGCCATGCAGGCGTTTCCGGGAAATCCGCGAAAAATCATGGCCGTTACGGCATGGCGCGGTTATAGCCTGGGAGGCAGTAAAGCGCGCCAAAAAGACGCGCCGCTAGCGAGGAGATGCCGTTTTGAGCGCGATGGAGCGTTTTCCCAATCTGGTGACCATGTTCTTCGACCGCGCCAGGGCGATGGGCGACGCCCCCTTCCTGTGGCGCAAGGCGGCGGGGGAATGGCAATCGCTCAGCTGGACCGAAGTCGCTCTGGAGGTCGCCTCGCTGGCCAGCGCATTGCAGGCGCAGGGATTGAAGCCGGGCGATCCGGTGATGCTGGTCAGCGAGAACCGGCCGGAATTCTGCATCGCGGACCTTGCCATCATGGCGGCGGGCTGCGTCACGGTGCCGACCTACACCACCAACACCACCCGCGACCACCAGCATATCCTGACCGACAGCGGCGCCCGCGCCGTCATCGTTTCCACCGCGAAGCTGGCGCAGAACCTGATGCCCGCCGTGCTGCGGTCGCAGGCCAGCTTCGTCATCGGCATGGAGCCGTTGCGCGGCATGCAGGGCGATGTCGCCTGCCATCTATGGAGCGACCTGATCGCCCATTATCCCACCGACATCGAGGCCTGCGCCGCCAGCCAGGCGGCGAAGCGCGACGATCTGGCCTGCATCATCTACACCAGCGGCACCGGCGGCGCGCCGCGCGGGGTGATGCAGCATCACGGCGCCATCCTCTGCAATATCGAGGGGGCCGACAAGTTGCTGGAGGAGGATTTCGGGCGGGGGCAGGAGGTGTTCCTGTCCTTCCTGCCCCTGTCCCACGCCTATGAGCATAGCGGGGGCCAGTTCCTGCCGATCATGGTGGCGGGTCAGATCTATTATTCCGAAGGGCTGGAAAAGCTGGCCAGCAATATCGAGGAAGCGCGGCCGACGATCATGGTCGTCGTCCCCCGCCTGTTCGAGGTGCTGCGCGCCCGCATCATCAAGTCGATCGAGAAGCAGGGCAAATTCCCCGCCTATCTGCTGGGCCAGGCGCTGCGCATCGCGGCGAAGGAGCAACGCGGGCGGAAATCGCTGCTCGACCTGCCGATGAAGGCGCTGCTGGCGCGCACCCTGAAGCCCAAGATCGCGGCCCGGTTCGGCGGGCGGATGAAGGCGCTGGTGTCGGGCGGCGCGCCGCTCAATCCCGATGTCGGCCTGTTCTTCGACGCCATGGGGCTGACGCTGCTCCAGGGCTATGGCCAGACCGAGGCGGGGCCGGTGATCAGTTGCAACCGCCCCCGCGCCGGGATCGCGATGGACACGGTGGGGCCGCCGCTGGACGGGGTGGAGGTGCGGATCGCGGACGACGGCGAAATCCTCGTCCGCGGGGAACTGGTGATGCACGGCTATTGGCGCAATGCGGCGGAAACGGAAAGGGCGCTGCAAAATGGCTGGCTGCACACCGGCGACATCGGGGAGATCGACGAAAAGGGCCGCATCCGCATCACCGACCGCAAGAAGGATCTGATCGTCAACGACAAGGGCGACAATGTCTCGCCCCAGAAGGTGGAAGGCATGCTGACGCTCCAGCCGGAGATCGGGCAGGCGATGGTCCATGGCGACCGGCGGCCGCATCTGGTGGGGCTGCTGGTGCCCGACGCCGAATGGACGCGCGAATGGGCGGCGGAGCAGGGACGCAAGGTGGAGGGCATCGAGAAGGATGCCGCCTATCAGGCTGCGCTGCGCGCCGCGGTCGACCGGGTGAATGACGATCTGTCGGTGATAGAGCGGGTGCGGCGCTTCATCCTGGCCGACGAACCCTTCACCATAGAGAATAGCGAGATGACGCCGTCGATGAAAATCCGCCGCCACGTCATCCGCGCCCGCTATCAGGATCGGCTGGACGCGCTGTACAAGGGGTGAATCCCGGCCGACCGGGTTCGTGGCAGGAACGCGGCATGACCCGCCGGCAAACCTATTTCGACGGCGCGCGATAGGACGTGAAGTCGCCCAGCGCGCAATTTCCCGTCACCATGCCGGTCATCAGGTCGGCGCTGGTTATTTGGTCCCCGCGGCAATATTGCGATCCCCACGTCCTGATGATCAGCGTGTCGCCCCGCGACAGCCCGGAACAACTGCCGATCAGGTCGTTGCGATAGACCAGCCGCCGGCTGACCCGGTACAGCAGGACGCTGTTGCTGATGGCCGTCAGGTTGGACTGGGATTCCCGATTGACGCAGCTGGTCTTTTCGCCGGGCACCTTGCCGGCCAGGGCGCGCTCCAGTTCGCTTGTCTGCTTTTCGGTCAGCCTGGGCGGCTCATGAGCGCCCGAACATCCCGCCAGCAGCAGCGGGGCCAGACACAGGCCGGAACCCAATATCCACGGACGCATGGCACCTCTCCTCATTGGTCCCGATTCCAGGACGCCGGACCGGCGCGAAAACCGTCACGCCGCATCCTTCGCCGCCCGCCGCTCGGCCAGTTGTGCAACGTCGCTGGCGCGCATGAAGACATTGGTCGCGCGCTCCTGTCCGACGCTGGTCGGCACTGTCGCCTCCCCCCGCGAGCGCGCCGCGTCGACCTCCGCCATGCGGGCGCGCAGGGCGGCGTTGTCCGGCTCCACCGTCAGCGCGAAGCGGCCGTTCGACTGCGTATATTCATGCGCGCAATAGACGACCGTATCGTCGGGCAGGGCGGCGAACCGCCGCATATTGGCGAACATCTGCGCCGCCGTCCCCTCGAACAGCCGGCCGCAGCCCATGGCGAACAGCGTGTCCCCGACGAAGATCAGGCGGTCGTCGGCCAGATGATAGGCGACATGGCCGGCGGTATGGGCAGGCACCTCCAGCACGGCGGCCTGGTGGGCGCCGATGCGGACGCTGTCCCCCTCCCGCACCATGCGGTCCAGCGTACCGATCTTCTCCGCCTCCGCGGCGGGGCCGGTGATGGTGCAGCCGGTCGCCGCCTTGATCGCCGCATTGCCGCCGACATGGTCGCCATGCCAGTGGGTGTTCCAGATCTGGCTTATCGTCCAATCCCTCTGCCGCGCCGCTTCCAGCACCGGCTCCGCCACGGCGGGATCGACGGCGACCGTCTCCCCGCTGGCGTCGTCATGCAGCAGCCAGACATAATTGTCGCTGAGCACGGGGATGCGGACGACCTCCAGCATGGCGCTACCAGGCTCCGACATTGGGCATCGACGCCCAGGGTTCGGCCGGTTCCAGATGCCCGTCCTGCAACAGTTCGATCGAGATGTTGTCCGGCGTCCGCACGAAGGCCATGTGCCCGTCGCGCGGCGGCCGGTTGATGGTCACGCCCGCGTCCATCAGCCGCTGGCAGGTTTCGTAGATATTTTCGACCCGATAGGCGAGATGCCCGAAATTTCGACCGCCGCCATAGACCTCCGCGGGGCTGCCGTCCTGGGTCGGCCAGTTGTAGGTCAGCTCGACCTGCGCATCCTCGTCCCCCGGCGCCGCCAGGAAGACCAGGGTGAACCGCCCCTGCGCGTTGTCAAAGCGCCTCTGCTCCTCCAGGCCGAGCAGGCGGAAGAATGCGACGGTGCGGTCGATGTCGGTCACGCGGATCATCGTGTGCAGATATTTGGGCAAGAGATCACTCCATTCGTCGCCATAAAGCAACGGTTCATCTCCGCAGCCTTAAGGCAGCATCAAGATAGGATGCGTCAGGCCCGGACGGAAGAGGGAGGCGGACATGGCCTTAACTTATCATGACAAGCTGCTCCTGGGATGCGCGGCCGTGCTGGCTCTGGGCATGGTCGGCGGCGGCTATCTGCTGGGCGACGGGCTCAAGCGGGCCAGGGCGGCGGACCGATCCGTCACCGTGCGCGGACTGGCGGAAAAGGACGTGACCGCGGACCTCGCCACCTGGTCGATCAGCTATTCCGCCACCGGGTTCGACCTGCCCGCCGTCCGGGCGGAGATCGACAACAACACGCGGGAACTGCGCGCCTATTTCGCCAGCCTGGGCTTCAAGCCGGATGCGCTGACCGCGACCGGCGCGGGGGTCAACCAATATATCAACAATGGCGTCAACACGATCACCATCACCCAGCGCATGTTGCTGCGCACGACCGACATCGCCCGCGCCCAGCGGGCTGTGGCCCAGCAGTTCGATCTGGTCCGGCGCGGCGTCACCCTGCAGGAGGGATCGGGTATGCGCTACAGCTTCACCCGGCTCAACGACGTGAAGCCCCCGATGGTCGCTGCCGCGACCAGGGACGCCCGCGCCGCCGCCGAACAGTTCGCCCGCGACAGCGGCGCCAGCGTCGGCGGCATCAAGAGCGCGACCCAGGGCTATTTCTCGATAGAAGCGCGCGACGGCGAGGCCGACGGGTCAAGCGACACGCCCTACAAGAAGGTGCGCGTCGTCACGACGGTCGACTTCTATCTCAACTGACGATCAATCCTTGTCGTCGCCGATGATCGCGCCGGCGGCGCCGCCGATCACCGCGCCCTCCACCGTGCCGAGGCCGGTCGCCGAGCCGACCACGGCGCCGCCCGCGCCGCCGATCAGTCCGCCGCGCGTCGCGCCGTGCGAACAGGCGGTCAACGCCAGCGCGCTTGCCGCCAGCAGGGCGAGCGCCGCGAATTTTCCATGACGATCCTGCATCCTCAGGCTCCTTTTTCCTCGCGTCCCGCCTGGCGGGCCAACGGAGAAGGAGGGGCCGAGGTTCCCTTCGCAAGCCGTCAGTCGGCGGGCTTCGGCGGCAAGCGGGACAGATTGTCGGCCGCCGCCCTGCCCGCGGGCGCATCCGCCGCCAGCTTCACCGCGCGTTGCCAGGCGGATCGGGCGATGTCCTCATGATCGGTGAGGATGGCGATATTGCCCTCCTCCAGCGCGACGGAGGCATCATCGGGCGAAAGCTGCACCGCCCGCGCTATATGCGCCTGCGCCAGCTTCATTTCCCCGGACCGGCGCGCCAGCGTGGCCGAAAGCAGCCAGGCCAGGGGATCTTGCGGCACCTGTTCCAGCGCGATGTCGAGCGATGCGCGCGCGCCCCCGCCGTCGTTCAGCGCCACCAGCGCCCGGGCGCGGTCCAGATGGACCTCGCCCTTCTCCATGCCGTCGGGCAGGCCCCGCGCCAGCGCCGCGTCGAAATCATCCCGCGCCTTCGCGGCATCGCCGCCGGCCAGCGCGGCATTGCCGGCCTGCGCCCACAGCCGGGCGCTCTGCGCCATTTCGCCGTTGCGCTCGGCTTCGTCCGCCCCCTGTTCGAAGGCGACGATGGCGGGCGCCCAGCGTTCGGCGCGGGCATAGGCAAAGCCCATGCAGTTGCGCGCATAGAAGCTGCCGCCCTCGATCCGCCATTGCTGCGCGAAGGCGACGCCTTTGTCCGGCGCCTCCGCCGCCTGGTCCAGGCAGACCTGGAATTTCGCCGCATATCTGTCCGGCACCGGAATGCGGCCGTCGCTGGCCTGCGCAACGGGCGCAACGGCGGCGGCGGAGGCCTCCGCCCTTTCCTTCCTCTTGCGGTTCATCACCGCCTCGACCTCCGGATCATAGGCCTGGGGGGCGAGCAGCAGCAGCGGGAGGAGGAAGGGCATCACAGGCTGTCCAACAGGCTGGCGAGGGTCCGGATCAGCAGCGCGATGTCCGGATCGCGGGAAAGGCGATGGTCGCCATCCTTAATCAGCAGCGTCTGCACATCGGATGAACGCAGCCGCTCCGCGATCCGCAACGCCGTCCGCCACGGCACGTCGGGGTCGGCCTGACCCTGCAACAGCCGCACCGGGCAATCGATCGCGATCTCCCCCTCCAGCAGCCGCAGCGACTGGCCCGATTCCCAGAAGGCCAGGGTGGTGACATAGGGATTATCGCCATAGGGGGTCGGCTCGACGATCCTCCCCTCCGTCGCCAGCAGCGCCTTGTCCGCGTCGGTAAAGCCCCATTCGGTGAAGTCCGGCGCCGCCGCGATGCCGACCAGCCCCGCCACCCGCTCGGGCCTGGCCAGCGCGATCAGCAGCGCCAGCCAGCCGCCCATGGAAGATCCGACCAGCACCACCGGCCCCTGGACCAGCGAATCGATCAGCAACAATGCATCGTCGCGCCAGCTTGCCAACGTGCCATCCTCGAACCGCCCCTCGCTTGCGCCATTGCCGGCATAATCGAGCCGCAGCATCGCCCGCCCCTGGCTTTGCGCCCAGCCGTCCAGCGCGACCGCCTTGCCCCCCTCCATGTCGGACATGTAGCCGGGCAGGAAGACGATCGTAGGCCCTGCGCCGGGCCGATGCCGACAGGCCAGCCGCAGCCCGTCCGGGCGAGGGTGAAAGGCGGGCGGCGCGATGTCGGGACGATCCATGCTATTCTCCAGTTCAGCGGCAGTGGCCTTGAAAAAGGGCCGTAAAAAGCTCTTGGCCGGGAAACCAGAAAAATAAAAAATAATGCGCCCGCCGCGATTGACAGCCCTACGGCCAGCGGCTAGTTGCGCGCTCCTACCCCGTGCCCAGATGGCGGAATTGGTAGACGCACCAGCTTCAGGTGCTGGCGATCGCAAGGTCGTGGAGGTTCGAGTCCTCTTCTGGGCACCAGAAACGCTTCCGGAATGATCCGGGAGCGTCCAGCAAATGGCTGGTTTTACAGCATATTTCGACCGAAAATCGCCGACTAACCGTCCGGCGAAGTCCACCGGAATCCAGCCAGAACACCAACATTTGTTGGTGTTTTTGTTGGTGGTGGATCGACCCGGCTTAGCTGGGAAATCGACATGCTGTCTCACCTCAGAATCACCGCCGCCAAGCCTGCGGCGAAGCCGTTCAACCTCTCCGACGGGCAAGGACTGTTCCTCACAGTCCAGCCCAACGGTTCCAAAATATGGAAGCTGAGCTTCCGACATCTCGGCAAGCAGAAAACACTGCACCTAGGGCTTTGGCCGGACGTCGGACTAGCCGATGCGAGAGAGCGGCGTGACGAAGCGCGCCGCCAGATCGCCGCAGGTCTCGATCCGGCGGTTGAGAAAAAGCGGGCGCGAGTCGCCGCCAAGGTCGCGGCTGCGAACACCTTCAAGGATGTTGCCGATGAATGGGTCCAGAAGTGCGAGCGAGAGGGTCGCGCGGAGATCACACTAAGCAAGATCCGTTGGCTCCTCGGCATGGCCTATCCCATGATCGGCAGTCTCCCGATCGCGAATATCACGCCACAGGAGGTGTTGGCCGTGCTTCGCAAGGTCGAATCCGATGGGCGGTATGAAAGTGCTCGCCGCATGCGGAGCGTTCTCAGCCGCGTGTTCCGGTACGGCGTCGCTACCGTGCGATGCCAGAAGGACGTTGCCGCCGATCTTCGCGGCGCCATCGCCACCCCCCGCGTGAAGCACCTGGCGGCCATCACCAACCCAGTCCAGGTGGGCAAGCTCCTCCGGGCTATCGATGGCTATGAGGGTCAGATGGTGACACTGATGGCGCTCAAGCTTTCACCGCACCTGTTCGTTCGGCCGGGCGAACTGAGGCAAGCGCAGTGGAGCGAGTTCGATTGCGATAAGGCCGTGTGGTATCTGTCAGCCGAGCGGATGAAGATGCGCCGACCGCATCGCGTCCCGCTGTCACGTCAGGTGCTGGAACTGATCGAGGAGTTGCGGGACCATACTGGCCACCGCGATTACCTGTTTCCATGTATGGGCAATCCGAAGCGGCCGATGTCCGAAAATGCGGTCAATCAGGCGCTGCGCCGTCTTGGCTACAGCCAGCAGGAAATGACCGCGCATGGCTTCCGCGCCATGGCGGCAACGCTGCTCAATGAAATGGGCATCTGGAACCCGGACGCGATCGAGAAGCAACTCGCCCACCTGGACGCCAGTGCGGTGCGACGCGCGTATACCCGCGGAGAATATTGGGACGAGCGCGTCCGGATGATGCAACACTGGTCAGATCATCTCGATGGGCTCCGCAGCGCGGGCAAGATCCTGCGTCCTGACTTCGGCGCCGGTCGGAGCGCAGGATAGGCCGACACGTCAGCGGGGCGCGACCAGCGATCGCGCCCCGCGGATTCTATGCATAGCTCTTCAGCGTTGGATGGGCGGCAAATAAGGGTCCGCCGGTGGAGCGTCTTCGCCTAGAAGCGCCAGCACGCTGCGATATTTGACGAGCATGGCGCGACCCACTTTTACGGTTTCGATGTCGCCGGACTGAATCAGCTCATAGATGCGTGAGCGGCTGAGGCTGGTAATGCGCGCTGCCGTTGCCACACGCACCGTTATGGGCGCCAAACGGCGGTCGCTCGCTGGGGGTTCGCTCATTTCACCGCCCTCCCGGCTGCTGCGCGCGCCTGATTGAACGCCCGATCGCTTTCCAGGAAGGCCGTCAACATCGCAGGGATCAGATCGACCACCGGCTCCTCGACGCCGTAGGCGGCCGCATAGACCGAAGCGTAAGCCTGCAACGATGATTGGAGGTCGGGAGTGATCGTGATCGTCAACTTCACCGGCGTTCGATCAGGCAGCTTGCCGAGTTTGATGTCCGCCATGTCAGCTTGCCCTTCCGCGCCACGGCGCAAGGATGAGATCCCGGGTCACGAGCACCCTAACCGGAATGCCGGGGCGGATCGTGATCGTCGGCTGAATGTCTAGATTGCGTTGCGTGATCTGGTCGCCGGCGCGTGCCGTGTTCGATTGAGCGGACTCGCGGATCGCCTGCACGAGATCGCTTTCGCCGGAGATCGACAGCTCCGAACCAACTCCGAGCAGGGTGGCGATCGCGACGCCCTTGAGCAGCGTCCATGTGTGGAAGTCCACCTTGTCGGCGAGGCCGGCGTACCCACCCGCGTCGGTCGCAGGCATGTTGTCGAGCCGCACCGAGCTGCCGTCGGGCAGGATCAGCCGCTGCCAAATAACCAGCGCTCGCCGCTGCCCGAAGGCGACAACCGAGTCATATTTGCCGATGAGCCGAGCGCCTTGCGGCACGAGCAGGATATTCCCGGTGACGGTGTCGAACACGTTCTGCGTCACCTGTGCCGTGACCATGCCGGGCAGGTCGGAGTTCAGCCCGGTAATGAGGCTCGCGGCGATCACGCTCCCAGCAAGCAGGCTGTTGGGCGACACTGGCGCGACCAGCCCGCCCGAGTTGAGATCACCTCCGGCATCACGCGCCGAGGCGAACTGTTCCTTCCGGGTGCCCGACGGTGTCGCACCGCCTGTTTGCGCATCGGGCGGCGCGAGAGCGCCATCGGGGGTTGCCGGCGCCACCGCGCCCCGACCACCTGTGGTCTGGACCATCAGTCCGGATTCTCGCGCGGCCTTCAGATCGGCAAGCCGCTGCTGCCGTGCAGCCGCCGCAGCATCGACCGATGTGGGCGAGGATGTCGCTTCGGCCCGCTCCTGCGCACGAAGGATCGGCCGTCCGAGATCACCTGGCAGTGGCGGACCGAGCTTGGGCGCGTCACCGTAGCTTGCTGGCAATCCCGAAAGCGCATCCGACGCCGGCTTCGCCATCGGTTGCGACAGCTCGCTTTCCTGCGCGATTTGCCGGAATACCTGCGGCTTCAATGCCATCCAGGCAACGCCCATGAGGCTGGCCGAGCCGAGCGCGGCGGCACCGATGATTGCGCCGCGACGGAAGCGGATCGCGCGTGTGGGGCGCGAGCGGATGCTCAGCGTCTCGGGATCGAGCTTTACCGGAGCGGTCTGCGGCGTCGTGGTCGGCGGATCGGTGGCGAGCGTGTCGGTCATGCGCCCCTCCGCTTCATCGTGCGGGAGATGCGATCGATGCGGACGATCTGCTGCTTCTTGAGACCGAGCCGCAGCTCTGCCGCGTCGAAGATCCGGTCGACGACGTAGAAGCGATCGCGCAACCGGTAGTTGACCAGCTCCGCCTTGCCGTCCGTGCCGACGACGAACAGCGGCGGCGCCTCACCGTCGGCGAGTGATGCCGGAAACTCGACATAGGTCTTCGCCCCATCGTCGAACACGCGCAGCGGTCGCCATGCCGGCCGGTCTCCGCTAATCGCATAGTTGAAATGCAGCTGCTCGATCGCCAGCCCAGATGCCACCGGCGCGGCGGCCTGAGCAACCTCCGCCTTGCGCCGCAGCGCCAGCAACTCATCTTGCGGATAGGTCCACCGCATTGAGGACAGGGCTGTGCCTGAGGTGCTGACCAGCCGGATATGATATGCGCGTCGGTCGGTCGTGATGACCAAATTGGTCAGCAGTCCGGCCGAAAATGGTTTCGCGAGGACATGCGTCTGCTTGCCTTCGCCCGAGCCGCTCGTCGTGTCGCCGATCACCCAGCGGGCGGTATCGCCACTCGCGACCGCGACGAGGTTCTCGCCAGGCTGGAGCGCAATATCCGTCACCAACCCCGGCGCCGCATAGACCTGATAGATCATGCCCTCGCTATACGGATAGACCTGTGCCCCGCTCACGAACCCGGTCGCAGACGGCGCGATCGTTGCGGAGCGCGTCGCGGAACGCACGGTCTTGAGGGATGCCTCGCGGTCCTGAGCAAGCGATGGACATGCGAACAACATGCCGGCGATCGCCGGCAGAATGACGCGCTTCATGGTTGTTTCTCCTGGCTGTTGAGCGAGCTCGGCGTCGTCGGTTGGGCGTCGAGCGTGGGATCGAGCGGCGACCCGAGGGGGAGGTTCGGCGTCGGCTGTGGCGCCGGCCGCGCCGCGGGCGGCGATGCCGGCGCTGTGTCGAGTTCGCGGCTCCAGTCGATCGCGTCGACGTAGATGCCGAGGGGGTTCTTGCGCAGCACATCGGCCGAGGCCGGCGGGCGCGTGACCGTGGTCAGGATCGCCGTCCAGCGGCTGACGCCCGATTGGCTGCCGCGCTCGAACGCCGTCTCCGTCCACTTCACCTGAAAGCTTTCGTCGGACGCCCGGACGACACTGGTGACCTGCACCGACACGGTCCGCTCGCCGACATTGGCGAACGGCGACGCCGAGCGCGCATATTCGCCGAGGAACTGCGCGCCACGCTTAGTTGCGAAGTCATACGCTTCGAGCCAGTCCCGCCGCATCAGCACCGGATCGAGCGACACCGCGCGGACATTGGTGATGAAGTGCGAGAGGTGCCAGGCGACCTGCGGGTCGGTCGGCCGATAATCGACATCGGCGGCCTGAACGGCGCGCGCCTCGCCGAGGCGGTCGACCTCGACCACATAGGGCGTGACACGACTTTGCAGCGACTGCCACGCGAGACCAGTGGATGTCCCCACGGTCAGGACGAGGCAGCCGAACGCCATCAGCCGCCAGTTGCGCGCCTGCACCCGGGCCGAGCCGATCCGTTCGTCCCAGAGTTGCCCGGCGCGCTGGTAGGGCGTCTCGGGAGGTGGCGTGCGCCCGTAGCGCTGCGCACTTCGCTTGAAGAACATGGCTCAGTCATTCCTTTCCTTGATGTCGGGAGTGGCGGACCCGCCGCCGCGATCGCCTTGCTGGAGCGTATGGATCGCGAGTTGGCGGCGATGGCGGCTGGTCTGCTGGTCACGCATCGCCCGTGCCCAAGCGGGCGTGCCGCCGGTCTCCCCGCCGCCGCCCCGTCCTCCCGATGACGGCGACGGAGAGTTCTGGTTGAGGGCATCCCACGCCGATTGCCGACCGCTGGCGGCGGCTTCCTTGAGACCGAGCGCACCGCTCATGCGCGAACGGACGGCGTTACCGGCCGCACGCGCAACGCCGCCGAGGCCGGCACCGACCGAAGGCGAAGACGCCGTTTCCTTGCCGAGGCTGTAGGCAGTCGATGCCGCCGAACCCATCGCAGTGCCCGAGCGGACGGCACCCAGCGCCGCGCCACCGAGCGCGCGCGCTCCGCCAACCGCCGCGCCGCCCGCCAGCATCGTGACGCCGGCCGCGCCGAGTGTGGTGCCAAGAGCTGCGCCTGCGCCGAGTTGCGGCGCGCCTGAGACGAGACCCGAGGCGATTGCCGGGCCGAAGATGCCGAGCCCGAACAGTGACAGGCTGGCGAGGACGAGGCTCATGGCCTGGCCGATGTCGGGCTCCTGGCCCTGAAGCGCGTCGGTGAACTCGGTGAAGAAATTGGAGCCGATGCCGACGATGACGGCGAGCACCATCACCTTGATGCCGGAACTGACCACGTTGCCCAGCACACGCTCGGCGAGGAAGCTGGTCCGGTTCCAGAGCGCGAACGGCACGAGGATGAAGCCGGCGAGGCTCGTCAGCTTGAACTCGAGGATGCAGACGAACATCTGCACCGCCAGAATGAAGAAGGCGACGATCACCAGCGCCCAGGCGAACAGCAGCACCATGATCGTCAGGAAATTGTCGAAGAAGGTCGTGAACCCGACCATCTCGCTCGCCTGTTCGAGCAGCGGCCATGCCGCCGAAAAGCCGGTGCCGGCCAACCGCCCGGGCTTGAGCAGGTCGTCCGCGGAGAGCGTGCCGCCACCGGCGGTCAGCCCGGCCTGCGCGAACGAGCGGAAGATGATGTCGGCGAGCGTCGAGAAGCTGTTCAGGATGAACGCGAATGCGCCGACATAGAGGATCTTCTTGAGGAAGCGGCCAATGACATTGTCCTCGCCGCCCATCGCCCAGAACAGACCCGCAAGCGTGATGTCGATGCCGATCAGCGTCGCGGTCAGGAACCCGACGTCGGGCCCGAGCAGCCCGAACCCGCTGTCGATGTAGGTGATGAACGCCTGCAGGAAGCGATCGATGACGTTCAGGTCGTTCAAGGCGGTTCTTCCTGCGTGCGTGAAAGGGATGTCGCGGGACGCGGCTGGGGGAGCTGCGCCGCGCCCCGCGACGGCGACCGGCGGCTGGAGGGGGAGCCGTCAGTCGCTTGTGACCGGATCGGGCCGTGCGGCCGACGGGGGCTATTGCGGCGTGTAGGCCGATCCGGAGCCGAGGAACTTCTTGGTCGCCGCGCGGGCTTCGGCCGCCTGGGTCGCACGGCGAGCCTGCTCGACCGCTTCGCTCCGGAACTGCGCTGCCATCATGTGCTGGAGCTGGAACTGCTGCTTGGCGGTGAGCGCGAGGAGCTGGTTGGTCGCTTGCTGCGCTTGGAGCGATCCTTCGGCACCCTGGCTGCGCGCGACGATGTCGGCGAGCGCCTCGGTGTCGGTCTGGATGTTCTCGACGACCTGCGCCTGCACGGTCATGGTCTGGCGGAATGCACCCATGCTGGCATCGAGCCGCGCGCGGGCATCGCGGATGCGGGCATCGGTGCGCAGCGCCGACGAGAAGTCCTGCGGGAACAGCGACTGGAACTTGTCGTCGAGCTGGTCGACCCGGAAGTCGATCGCCTGCGCGCGGCCCATCAGCCGGTCGATCGCCGCGAGCTTGCGCTTCAGCGCGTCGAGCTGCGGGAAGTCGATGCGGCTGAGGTTCTTGCCCATGTTCACCAGCATCTGCGCCTCGTTCTGGAGCTGCTGGATCTGCTGGTTGACGCTCTGGAGCGTGCGCGCGGCGGTCAGGATGTTCTGCGCATAGTTGCTGGGGTCGAACACGACGCCGCCGAACTGTGCATGGGCCGGCGTCGCGGTCATCGTGACCACGCCCATGCCGAGCGAGGTGCAGGCGCCAAGGCCGAGGGCGGTCGCGATCAGGTGCTTTCGAGTAGGGATACGCATTATTTGTCTCCTTCTTGGGGGGCTTGGGGATCGGGAGGACCGGGAAAGTCGGCGGCGAAATCGGCGGCCCAGTCGAGGCCGGCATCGCGCAGGAAGGCCTCGGCGAAGCGGTCGCGGCCATGTTCGGCGAGCGCCGCGTCGATCCGGGCCTGTGCCGCGGGGTCGGACGATCCGCACAGCGCGAGGGCGATCGGACCAAGGCCCAGCTCGAACAGCCGGTTGCCGCGCGCGGATTGCAGGTAATAGTGCCGCTTGGGCGTCGCCCGGGCGATCAGCTCGATCTGGCGGTCGTTGAGGCCGAAGCGCGCATAGATGTCATGGCCCTGCGGCTCTATCGCGCGGTCGTTGGGCAAGAGGATGCGCTGCGGGCAGCTCTCGATGATGGCTGGCGCGATCGCGGAGCCGGCGATGTCGGCAAGGCTTTGCGTCGCGAACAGCACCGCGACATTCTTCTTGCGAAGCACCTTGAGCCATTCGCGGATGCGCGCGGCGAACAGCGGATGGTCGAGGAAGATCCAGGCTTCGTCGAGGATCAGCAGCGTCGGCCTTCCGTCGAACCGCTCTTCCAGCCGGTGGAACAGATAGGTGAGCACCGGCGCGACCGCCCCAGTCTGGCCCATCAGCGCCTCGGTCTCGAAGCACTGAACATCGGCTAGGCTGAGATGCTGTTCGGCAGCGTCAAGCAGCCGGCCATGCGGACCTTCGAGCGTATACGGCTGGAGCGCGATGCGCAGAGCGTTCGACTGGAGCAGCAGCGCAAGGCCCGTCATGGTCCGCTCCTCACGCGGCGCAGATGCCAGGCTGCCGAGCGCTGTCCAGATCGCGTCCTTCACTTCCGGCGTGACAGGCACATTCTCGTGCGACAGCAGCGCCGAGATCCATTCGGCCGCCCAGCTGCGTTCACCGGCGTCGTCGATATGAGCGAGCGGCTGGAAGGCGAGCGCCTCGCCGTCGGCCTCGGCCGATCCGAGCGCATGATGCGCGCCGCCCATCGCCAGCACCGCAGCGCGCGCGCTGTTGCCCTTGTCGAAGATATAGACCTGTGCGCCCGGGTAGCGGCGAAACTGGAGCGCGATGAGGCTCAGCAGCACCGACTTGCCCGCACCGGTGGGCCCCACGACCATCATATGCCCGACATCGCCGACATGGGTGGAGAGCCGGAACGGCGTCGAGCCGGCGGTCTTTGCGACCAGCAGCGGCGGGCCACCCAGATGGCCGTTGCGCACCGGCCCCGCCCAGACCGACGATAGCGGCATCAGGTGCGCGAGGTTGAGCGTATGAACCAGCGGCTGCCGGACATTGGCATAGACATGCCCAGGGAGCGACGAGAGCCACGCCTCGACCGCGTTGACCGTCTCGCGAACGCAAGTGAAGCCGAGACCGTTGACGACGCGCTCGACCGCGCGGACCTTGTCCTCGACCGCGGCACGGCTGCGATCGGTGACGGTGATCGTCGTTGTCAAATAGCCGAAGGCGACATGATCGCCGCCGAGCGCTTGTAGTGCCTGATCGGCATCGACGACCTTGTTGTCGGCATCACTGTCGAGCAGCTGCGCTGGCGAGTTGTAGAGCACTTCGCGCAGCAGGGCGGTCACCGACTTGCGCTTGTTGAACCACTGGCGTCGAAGCGAGGTCAGCGTCTTGGTCGCCAGCGTCTTGTCGAGCGCGATGAACCGCGTAACCCAGCGGTAGCCGAAATCCTGGTGGTTGAGCGCGTCGAGGATGCCGGGACGGCTGAGGCTCGGGAAGCCGAGCACCGTCAGGGTGCGGACATGCAGCTCGCCGAGCTTCGGCTCCAGCCCGCCGACCAGCGATGTGTCGGCCAGGATTCCGTCGAGATACATCGGCGTGTGGGGCGCGGCGACCGGATGGCGGCGATCGGAAATCGTGCCGTGCAGGAAAGTCAGCGTCTCGCCATCGTCGAGCGGGCGGACATCGGCCATAAACCCCGACAGCAGGTCGAGCACCCGGTCGGTCTCGGCGACGAAGCTTTCGAGGGCGCCACGCCAGTCGCGCTCGCGATCGCCGTCCGGACGCTCGACGAGGCTCCGTCCCGCGCGGTCGGTCGTGTCCG
The DNA here is from genome assembly GCF_000264945.2 of Sphingobium indicum B90A. Taxonomy (NCBI): domain Bacteria; kingdom Pseudomonadati; phylum Pseudomonadota; class Alphaproteobacteria; order Sphingomonadales; family Sphingobiaceae; genus Sphingobium; species Sphingobium indicum. The sequence goes on along the minus strand of NZ_CP013070.1, from coordinate 3,022,856 downwards.
CCGGCGGCAGCCAGGTCAGCGTCAGGTGAAAGCGGCATTCGAAATGGGTGCCCTCGGCTTCGAACGCGGCCTGCCGTTCGCCATCGACCAGCCAGCTCGCAGCATCGGGAAAGTCGCTGTCGGGATAGGCCAGTGCCTCGCGCCGCTCGGCGTCGAAGAACAATGCCCAGCCGCTGCCGAACCGCTTGAGCGCATTGTTCGCCCGCGCACAGGCGCCGACCAGCTCGGCCTCGGTCGCGGATTCGAGATCGGGACCGCGGAAGGCGAGCACCCGCAGGAAGCTGCCGTCCTTGTTGAGCACCACGCCGGGCGCGACCAGCGCTGCCCAGGGCAGATGATCGGCGAGGCGTTCGGCGCGATCGCGATATTCGCGCAGGCTCAGCATGCGAAATATCCCTTCTGGCGGATGTGGCGCAGGAGAACCGGCGCGAAGCTGGGATCGCGGCGGGCGGCCATCACCGCGATGCTGTGACCGACCGCCCAGAGCAGTACCCCGGCGACCCATTGCTGGAGGCCAAGGCCGACGGCGGCAGCCAGCGTCCCGTTGACGATTGCAAGGCCACGCGGCGCGCCGCCGAGCAGCAGCGGCGAGCCGAGCGAGCCGTGGATCGGCACTTCGAAGCCGTCGATATGCTGGCCGCCACCGATCATGCGATCAGCGCTCCGCCGCCGAAGCTGAAGAAGGACAGGAAGAAGCTCGACGCCGCGAACGCGATCGACAGGCCGAACACGATCTGGATCAGGCGCCGGAACCCGCCAGCGGTCTCGCCGAACGCAAGGGTCAGGCCGGTGACGATGATGATGATCACGGCCACGATCTTGGCGACCGGACCCTGCACGGACTCCAGCACCTGTTGCAGCGGCTCTTCCCACGGCATGCCGGAACCGGCGGCCTGAACCTGCGTCGCGAGCGTCAGCGCGAGGCCGATCGCGGCGCCGACCAGCAGATGCCGGTTGGCAGAGAGGCGTGAAGTGAGGGCACGGGTCATGGCTCAGGTCTCCTTGGTGTTGAGCTTGGGAAGATCGGCGAGCGCGTAGGTGCCGGTGTCGGGATCGAGCCCGGCGACGCGCGCGATGGTCGAGACGCGGCGGTCGGTGCCGCGCCCCGAGATGAAGACGACGATGTCGATGGCCTCGGCGATCAGCTGGCGCGGCACGGTGACCACCGCCTCCTGCACCAGCTGTTCGATCCGGTAGAGCGCGGCTTGTCCGCTGTTGGCATGGACCGTCGCGATCCCGCCGGGATGGCCGGTGTTCCATGCCTTGAGCATGTCGAGTGCTTCGGGGCCGCGGACCTCTCCGACGACGATGCGATCGGGGCGCAGGCGCATGGTTGATCGCACCAGCTCTGTCATCGTCACATGCGGGGGGCGCGTGCGCAGCGCTACCGTGTCGGGCAGCGGGCATTGCAACTCACGCGTGTCCTCGATCAGGATAACGCGGCTATCGACCCACGCCATCTCGGCGAGCAGCGCATTGGCGAGCGTCGTCTTGCCCGAGCTGGTGCCGCCGGCGACGAGGATATTGTAGCGCTGGGTGACCGCAGCGCGCAGCGCGTCGGCCTGCGGCGCCGACATCAACCCATCTGCGATATAATCGTCGAGCGTGTGGAGCTTCTGCGCGGGCTTGCGGATCGAGAAGCACGGCGCCGACGAGACCGGGGGCAGCACGCCTTCGAACCGTTCGCCGGCCCGGCCTTCGATATGCGGGGGCAGTTCCGCCGAGATGATCGGATGCTCGGCATGGACCTCGGCGCGCGCGTGGCTGGCGACCAGCCGAATGATGCGCTCGACCTGATCGGGTTCCATCCGGACCTCGGTGTCGGTGCGACCTTCGCCGAGCCGGTCGAGCCTGAGCGCCCCGTCGGGATTGACCATGATCTCGATGACCAGCGGGTCGCGCATCGCGGCGGCGATGTCGGTGCCGAGCGCCGTGATCAGCATGCGGCGGCGGCGTTCGGCGGAGAGCGTGGCGGTCATTCGCCGTCCTCCGCATTTGCGGCTGGTGCGGACCCGAGGGAACGACGTCCGGTCGAGACCTGACGGCCAACCTGCGTCACAAAGGCCTCGAACCGCTTCGCGCCGAGCGCGCGGCCGGCCTGGTCGTTTTCAGCAAGCGGCGTCTGGATCGCGAGTTCGAACCGGATGAACAGGGCCAGCGTCTCGAGGACGACATAGGTGTCGCGGTCGACCCGGCCGATCGCCTGGGTCAGCCGGTCGAGCCGGATCGCGAACCGATCTTCCAACTCGGAGGCTCCGCGGCGGTTGAGCCAAGCGGTGACGGCGTCGACGAGGATCGACGACTTGCTGGCGCCGGGTTTTGCGGCAAGCGCTTCGAGCCGGTCGGAGAGCGGCTTTGGCAGGAACAGTTGGTGGCGGACCTTTTCCATCGGTCAGAACCCCAGGTGCAGGTCGTCGGGGCGGCCCGAGGCGGCATCGAGGCCATAGACCGTGCGCGCGGTCCCGAGTTGCTGGACGCGATCCATGGCGCGGCGCTCCGCGGCCTGGTCACCGTCGTCCTCGCCGAGGCCGAGCGGATCGGCGATCTCGGGCTCGACCACCGGGGCGTGCTCGATCTCGTGCGCGGGATGGCGGGCCTGTTCGAGTCCGCCGGCGTCGGCGCCTTCCTCGCCATCGGCGCTGCCGACCAGGCGCATGTCGGCACCGCGGACATGTCCGGCCCAGTCGTCGGGACGGGCGGTGGGAAGATCACGGTAGCCGTCGGCGTTGAGGGCCGGCGCGGGCAGGACGCGCGCGGTGTAGCGGCGGTCCTCATAGTAGCGCAGTTTCTTGGCGCGGATCGGCGGATGCCCCGAGATCAGCACCAGCTCGTCGGTCGGCGCGAGCTGCATGACCTCGCCCGGCGTTAGCAGGGCGCGGGCGGTCTCCTGCCGGCTGACCATGACATGCGCGAGCCAGGGCGCGAGCCGGTGCCCGGCATAGTTGCGCATCGCGCGCTGCTCGGTCGCGGTGCCCAGCGCATCCGAAATCCGCTTGGCGGTGCGCTCGTCGTTCGTGGCGAAGGCGATGCGCACATGGCAGTTGTCGAGAATGGCGTTGTGCTCGCCATAGGCCTTCTCGATCTGGTTGAGGCTCTGCGCGATCAGGAAGGCGCGCACGCCATAGCCGGCGAGGAAGGCGAGGCTCGTCTCGAAGAAGTCGAGGCGGCCCAGCGCCGGGAACTCGTCCAGCATCATCAGCAGGCGATGACGGCCCTGCGCGGCTTCACCGTCCTTGCCGGTCCCGTGCAGTTCCTCGGTCAGCCGGCGACCGATCTGGTTGAGGATCAGGCGGACCAGCGGCTTGGTACGGCTGATGTCGGAGGGCGGCACGACGAGGTAGAGCGAGATCGGATGCGCTGCCTCGACAAGATCGACTATGCGCCAGTCGGACGCGGCGGTCACGGCCGCGATGGTGGGATCGCGGTAGAGACCGAGGAACGACATCGCCGTCGACAGCACGCCTGAGCGTTCATTCTCGCTCTTGTTGAGAAGTTCGCGAGCGGCTGAGGCGACGACCGGATGCACAAGCGGTGCTTCTTCGGTGCCGAGATGATTGGTCGCCATCATCCGGCACAGCGTCGCGGCAAAGCTGCGCTGCGGATCGGAGAGGAAGGTCGCGACGCGGGCCAGCGTCTTCTCTTCCTCGGCGTAGAGGACATGGAGGATGGCGCCGACCAGCAACGAATGGCTGGTCTTTTCCCAGTGGTTGCGACGCTCAAGCGCCCCTTCGGGATCGACCAGAATGTCGGCGATGTTCTGGACGTCGCGCACTTCGTTTACGCCGCGGCGAACTTCGAGCAGCGGATTGTAGCGGGCTGAGCGGGCGTCGGTCGGGTTGAACAGCAGGCAGTGCGAGAAGCGCGCGCGCCAGCCGGCGGTCAGTTGCCAGTTCTCGCCCTTGATGTCGTGAACGACGGTCGAACCGGTCCAGGACAGGAGGGTGGGCACGACGAGGCCGACGCCTTTTCCGGAGCGCGTCGGCGCGAAGGCCATGACATGTTCGGGGCCGTCATGGCGGAGATCGCTGGCACCGATCCGACCGAGCGCGACGCCGCGATCGTCGAATAGCCTGGCAGCCTTGATATCCTTGTGCACCGCCCAGCGGGCCGAACCGTATGTGGTGAGGTTATTCGGCTGGCGAGCGCGCCAAAGGGATCCGAAGATCGCGGCGCCGCACCCAATGAAACCGCCGGCCGCCGCGATTGCGCCAGCCTCATCGAAGATGATCGGGGCGTAGGCGTCGAAGGAGAACCACCACGGGAAGATTGACCAGGGATGATAAATCGGTCGGCCAAATGCGACGAACCATGGAGAACCAAGTTCGGTTTGGTAGGCCAGCTCAGCTGCCGCCCATTGAGTCGCGACCCAGATGCTCGCGAGGATGATCGCAAGCACGACGAGGATCTGTCCAATGAGTAGCTTCGTTGGGGTCATGTCGGCCTCCGCCCGCGCTCGACGGAGTGTCGGTTAGGGCGAGGTCAAAAATCGCGGAAAGGCGCCGATGTGTGGAGATGCGGGCTAGTGTCTGCACGCACCTCTCTGGTGCCACTCAGCACTTTCCCCTTTGTGTCGCTGTTGAGCGCCGGGGTGATTCTCGTTGACCTCCCGAGTGAGTAGACCTACCCAACGCTTTGGAGAGTGTATGCTGCCGCCAGAGGCCAAACGAAGGCTATCGTCGGCTCCTTACGCGCGACTGTCATAAACACGTGCGAAGCGGATTTTATGGAGGCACCTTACCTAGCGCGTAGTCGATGGTTGGCAGCACATGTGTTGCCTCACGAACCCGCTGTGCGCGCTTGGCTCAGGCGCACGACACAAATCTCCGACTCTGACATCGATGATATTGTTCAGGAGACCTACGCGGTTCTGGCCCGTATCGAGAGCGTCGACTCGATTCGCGACCCTCGAAGCTACGCTATGCAGGTCGCAAAGTCGGTATTCCTGCAGACGCTGCGGAAGAATAAGGTCATCTCAATTGGTTCGATTCTGGACTTGGCGGCCCTCGGTGACGTCGACGATGCCCCTGGTCCTGAACAACATGCGCACGGACAGAGAGAGTTGCGCCGCGTTGAGGCCGCGATTGGAGAAATGCCTCCGCAGGTTCGCAAAGTCTTCTGGCTTCGTCGTGTGGAAGGCTTGTCGCAGCGGGAAACAGCCAGCCACCTCGGACTAGCTGAGCACACCGTCGAGAAATACAGCGCCAGAGGCATAAAATTTTTGCTTCGGCACTTTGGACATGGCGGAAATGTCACCGAAGAGTCATCTAAGAGGCAGGACCCGACGCTCGTAGAGTTTGATCTGCAGAATGCCCAATCGCGAACACGCCAGCGAGATTGAAGACGCGGCCACCGTTTGGGCAGCGAAGGCGGAGCGTGGACTTACAGAGCCGGAGCGAGTAGCACTCGATCAATGGCTCGAAGGGGATAGCCGACGGCTGGGCGCATTTGTTCGTGCGCAAGCTGCATGGATCCATGCGGAGCGGGCCAATGCGCTTGGCGAGATGCCGGCTGCCGATCTCGCACCGACGGTCGACGCGCCGATGGAAGACGCGGTCCCCGTCCCTCGATTTAATCGGCGGATGGTTCTTGGAGGGGGCGGCGCTCTCGCCGCATCGGTTGCTGCAGCCTATTTGATCGGGTTGGAGCGTTACCGCACATTAGAAAGTGGCGTTGGCGAAATACGGCATATCGCTCTCAAAGATGGAACGATGCTCACGCTCGATACCGATTCCCGCGTTGATGTCGCGCTGTCATCCAACGAGCGGAAGTTGTCGCTCGTCCGAGGAAAAGCTTTTTTGGATGTCACGCGATGGCAGAAAAACCCTGTCATTATTCAAGCAGGGAGCCTTTTGCTGCAGATGGCGAAGGGTGCGTTTGGACTTCAGAATCTCGTGGACATGCCCGTTGTTGCGCTCGTTACCGAGGGACGGTTGCTGATCTCACAGTCGCCGAGCTTTTTCGGTCGGGAGCGAAAGCTCACGCTGGAAAAGGATCATGCGCTTACCCTCGCATCCGACGCTAATTTACAGGCCAGTGAAGTGCGATCAGTTGCGCCCCCACAGCAAGAGCAGTTTCTGGCGTGGCGCGAAGGCATGCTCTCCTTCGGCGGGGAATTGCTCGCAGATGCGGTCCGCGCGTTTGACCGCTACGGCTCGGCGCGGATCGTCGTGGCAGACCCCGACTTGGCTAAACAACGTATTACCGGGCTCTTCAAAGCCAACGACCCACGCGGGTTTGCGGTGGCTGTTGCAGCCAGCTTCGGCGGTAGCGTCACGAGCCAGGGCGATGTCATACGAATTTCGGGGAAAAAACTGCAATCGGCATAGCCGGAAATTGATGTGCTCAAGCATCTACCGAACGGAGCACGTTCGGGCGCGGACAATTTTCCTTGGTTAGTACGCGGTTTTCATTTCCCGGAAGGGAGTTGTGCGCCCTCCTCGCGCCAGCGTTCTTGCTCGCCCCAGCCCCTGCGCTCGCACAGAAGGTCGACTTTGATGTTCCCGAGCAACGGGCGGTCACCGGTATCCCGGAATTTGCCCGGCAGGCGAAAATACAAATCGTTGCTCCGGCGAATATCGACGGACTGAGGACGCGCGCGGTACGGGGGCGTCTGTCAGTTGACGAAGGACTCAGGCGACTGCTTCGCGGGACGGCGTTATTCGTGATCGCGCGTAACGGCAATGCAATCAGCCTGGCCGCAAGACCCCGCGTCGTGAAGCGGGTAACTAGAATGCCGTCGCCACGGCAACCTCGGGCTCCAGTTCAACCAAAGGCCGAGTTACCGCGTGAGCAAAATCCCGATCCTGATATCGTCGTGACCGGCACAATCCAGCCCGAGCGAAAATTGGATGCCGGGCTAGCGATCACGACCGTGACCCTCGACCGAATCCGTGAGCTAGCGCCGAACAACACCGCCGACATCTTAAAGTTGGCTCCCGGCATTTGGGCAGAAACCACAGGAGGAGCGACTGGAGCCAACGTCTTCGTGCGCGGTTTCCCAACGACCGGGGATGCTCCTTTTCTCACCGTGCAGTTGGACGGCGCGCCGATTTACCCTCCGACTGAACTGGCGTTCAGCGAGAATACGACCCTGTTCCGGGTCGACGACATGATCGATCGCGTCGAGATATTACGAGGCGGCACGAGTCCGATCTACGCCAACGGTCAGCCCGGCGCGGTCATGAACTTCATACAGCGCACCGGAACGCTCGAGTTGGAAGGTGGTCTCCGCCTATCGACCACGGACTACGGCACCCGGCGCGCCGATGCCTACCTCACTGGACCGATCACACCGAAAACCGTTTTCGCAATCGGCGGATTTTACCGCGCCTCCGACGGCCTCCGACATACGCAATTTCCCGCTGACTTGGGTGGCCAAATCACGGCCAACATCACGCATGAGTTCGAGGGCGGCAGGGTCACCGCCTACGCTCGCTACACGCGGGATCGAAACGCCTTTTACACCGGAGTTCCCTTGCTTGCTGACGGTAAAGGCAACTTCAACGCCTTGCCCGGCTTCGACCCTCTTCGTGATACGCTGATAGGAAACGATACGCGGCGGCTAGCGATCGAAAATGGCCCCGGGCAATCGCGCTCAGTCGACTTGAGCGAGGGACGTGGCGTTGCTCTCTTTCTCGCAGGTATGAGCTTCGAGTGGTCTCCGGACGAGAGCATCAAGATCACAAATCGACTCAATGTGACCGCTGGCGACGCGAATACGATTGGACTGTTTACAGGACCAGTCCCCGAGACCCTCGGCCAATATCTCTCCAAAACCATCGCGCGAGCCAATGGCGATCCACGTATTGTTGCCGCTGCGGGTCTCGCGTCGTCGGGACAAGGTTCTCTCGCGTCCAACGGGCTGCCAATCACGCCAGATCGCTATGTCCTTACGGCAGGGCTTTGGTCGATTAGCGAAAGAATCTCCTCGATCACGGATGAGTTTCGCGTGACCCGGACGATTGGCACGGAGCACAAGCTCACTGCGGGATTCTTCATCGCGAAATCGAAATCCGAAGACCTACGCCTCTTGGGGAACAATCTGCTACTTCTAGCAGAGCCGAATGCACGACGCATCGACCTCCGATTGAACAATGGGGTGCAGGCCAGCCGAGATGGATTCGTGAGCGCCACCACCGGCCAGGTCGTGGGCGGCAGCGACAGCACAAATGTAGCGCTGTTCCTGAGCGACAAATGGTCGGCCTCTGACTCTACCACCATCGACGCCGGTATTCGGATTGAACATCAGTCCCTACGGGGGGGCGTGCAAAATGTCCTAACCGGCAACGATTTCGACGGCAATCCACTGACGATTTACAATAACAACGGAGCCCGACTGCTGACGACGTCCAGACCGCTCGTCGATGATGCCTACCGAGTGTCCTGGGCCGCTGGCATCGTGCAAAGACTTGTCCCCGACCGTCTGACGCTTCACGCGCGCATGAATCGCGGCTCCAATCTGCAAAGCTTTGACAAGCTGCGAATCGGAGATCAGCGAACGCAGTCAGCCAACGTATTCGAAGCAGGCGTCGACTACGCCGACGGGCCGGTCCGGGCTTCGATCAACACCTTCCTTAATCTGTTTTCGGGCCTCCAGTTCACGCGATTGCTCGCACAGCCCGACGGCACGATCGGGTCGATCGTACTTACGGGGGGAGCGCGAGCGGCAGGTATCGAAATCGAGACTGAGGTTCAACCTAGCGAGGGATGGTCGATCGAGTTCCGCGGCACATATGAAGATGGTCGGTACAAGGGATTTGGCGGTAACGCGGGGCACCGCATAGTCCGTCAACCAAATCTACAATTCGCCGTCTCGCCCTCATACACAGCAAAAGTTGGCAGCGCCGACCTGAAAGTCACTGGAACCTACACATATGTGGGGGTGCGCTATTCAGATGTCGAGAACCTTCAACGGCTTCCGCCATACGCGACAGTCGATGCGGGGCTTCACTTCAGACTCGACAACGGCGTTTACATTAATTTGATCGGTCAGAATCTGCTCGACACCTTCGGCCTAACCGAAGGAAACACTCGCGTACTAGGCGCCGTTCTAACGTCGGGACCTGTCATCGCCCGCCCGTTGTTCGGCCGGAATTTGACTGTGTCCTTCGGCTATCGATTTTGAGGCGAAGCGCGCCACTCAGGTGTGAGGTAGGGCCTTTGCTTTGCGCGGCGGACCCAACTTCCTCAGAAAAATTCGCAGGCCGATAGCCGGAATTTTTTAGCCAAAAGCATCTCCTCAGCGGAAGCGGATCAACCGCGTCCAATTTGGGAGACGGAAGCGCGTCCTCCCACAAACCTGCTGGGGGGACCAAAATGCGCCTCGATTTTCGAAATTGCCTTCTCGCCACCGCCGCAGCGGTCGCCTTGCCGACCGTGGCTTACGCCCAGTCAAGCTCGGGGGCAGTAGCGCCCGCCGCTGCGACTTCGGCCGCACCGCAGACCAGCGCCGCCCGGACTACGGACGAAAACGAGATCGTTGTAGTGGGATCGGCCGACCCAAATGGCCAGCGTAAGCTGGAGGCGGGATATGCGGTGACCTCGATTTCCAGCGACGCGATCCGGACGGCCGCTCCGATCAGTGCTGCAGACGTTCTTAAGCTCGTGCCCGGCGTCTGGGCAGAAACCACCAGCGGCGTATCCGGCCCCAACGTCATGGTGCGCGGATTTCCTACCGGTGGCGACGCCAAGTTCGTTACGATGCAAATCGATTCACTTCCGATCTACCCGGCATCCAGTCTCTCCTTCCTGGACAATTCCACCCAGTTCCGTCTCGACGAGACGGTCAAGCGGGTCGAAACGACCATTGGCGGGCAAGCTGTGCTCCTCGGCAACGGCCAGCCCGGTGCCACTGTGAACTTCGTCCAGAAGAACGGAAAATCCGATCCGGGCGGCGTGCTCATGGCGACAGTGGGCACCGGGTCATTTTATCGGATCGACGGCTACTATGGGGCAGACGTCGGAAACGGCTGGTACGCAAGCGTCGGCGGCTTTTATCGTAACGCGAAGGGCGTCCGGAACACCCAATTCCCCGCAGACGACGGTCATCAGATCAGTGGAACGCTGATGAAGGAGTTTGAGGATGGTGGATCCTTCACGCTTTACGCAAGGAACACATATGATCGGAACGCCTTCTTCACGGCGGTCCCGCTCATCCGCGAGGGCACCGGCGACCAGATCTCGCTGCAACCCTATCCTGGCTTCGACCCGACCCGAGACACTTTCTTAGGTAACGCGAACCGTATCGTCACGTTCGATATCGCCTCGAACGGGACGAACACGCCCGTTTCGAAAACGGTCGATCTTTCGCGCGGGCGCGGCATAGATCTGAAGCTTGTCGGGCTCGATTTCGACAAGCAATTCGGTGCGTTCTCCTTCTCGAACAAGCTTGCCTATTCCGCTGGCAATGCACCGACAATAGCCCAATTTACTGGCGCGACTCCGGTAACCCTTGGTTCCTTCATCAACAGCCAGATCACTACGGCCAACAGCAACGCGGCAGCTCTCGCGGCGGCGGGTCGCCCTGCAACCGCTGGCACCGCAACACTCATCAGTTCGGGAGCAGCGCTCACCGACCTGAACACCCGCGTGATCGGTATCGGGGTGTTCTACGTCAACAAGAAGATCCGATCGTTTCAAGATGAGGCACGCCTGTCCACGGAGCTCTTCTCGGGCAACCGGCTGACCGCTGGTGTCTATTTCGCGGACTATAGTTCCGACGACACCTGGTACACCGGCCATCAGCAGCTGATGACGGTGCAGAACAATGCCCAGCCCATCAATTTGGTGCTGAACAACGGTGTTCGCGTCACCAACGGAAGCGGTGTCTATGGACCGACGGCTCTCGCGCTGCACAACATCTACAATGGTCGCAACACTGCGGTCTTCGTGACGGATCAGTGGGACATCACCGATCGTCTAAAGGTCGATATCGGTGGCCGCTACGAGTGGGAAACTATCGACGCGACTTTCCAGAACTCAACCAAGACAATGATCTCGACCGATCCGCTCGCGCTTTACGACTACAACGTTTCGGTCCTCCTGCCGAGCACGCGACCTGTGGACTACAGCGGCTCTCGCGGCGCGTTCAACGTTGACGCGAACTACGAAATCGCTCCTGATTTCAACGCGTTTATCGGCTATAACAAGGGCTACTCCTTGCCGACGTTCGACGATTTGCGCGCCGGTGTGACGCAGATTACCAATGTCGATCAGATCCAGGGTGGTATCAAATCACGCGGCTCTTGGTTTGCTCTGAACCTCACAGGCTTCTACAACAAGTTCCAGGGCCAACCGTCGTCGCAGCTTCTCGCCGACGGCACTCTGCTTCGCTACCTTACCAGTTCAGACACTTATGGTCTTGAGTTCGATGGCGTCATCCGTCCGTTCGAAGGCTTCTCGGTCTCCGCTTCGGGTGCGTATCAGCACGGCAAATATACTGCAGGCGGCCCCGGCATCACCGGCAATCAGGTGCTGCGCCAGCCCGATTTTCAAGCCCGCGTGACGCCGAGCTACACAATCGACACACCGATTGGCGGACTGACACTTTACGCCACCGGAACCTTTGTGACAAAGCGCTACGCCGATCTCCAGAACCTTCAACCCCTTCCGGGCTACGAGACGCTCGACATTGGCGCATCATTCGAATTCGAGAATGGAATGACACTGGCGTTTACGGGCACCAACGTAACGAACACGTTGGGGATCACTGAAGGGAACAGTCGCGTCGTCGGCAGTGGTGTCGACGGTGGCGGTGTGTTCCTGGGCCGCCCGCTTTTTGGGCCGAACTACCAGGCCAGCTTGCGGATGAAGTTCTAAAACTGGCGATGGCCCGAGCTTCGGCTCTGGCCATACCTTCCTGCTTAGGTAGTCTCCAAGTGCGTCGATCCACTTCTTCAATTCTGATTTCTTCTGGTCGCGCCCTGGCAATCATGGCGTCAGTCAGTGGCATCACTCTGGCAATGGCTGCGCCTCGCTCCTCGATCTTGAGCAGGTTGCCGGCAGGAAGTCGGCCCATAGCGGTATCGACGCCCGCGCAATCCGACGCCACGATCCGCAGAAGGCCTTCCGAAGGATCTGCGCGATCGGCGTCCGAGCGCGCATTAGAGGTTTCCCGCTCGGCCAAGACGCCCGCGGACACGTTTGGCCCGCTTTACGACGCCGTCCAGCGCGCCAAGGTTTTTCCAGACAACAAGACGTTTGTCGACCTCATCCCGAGAGAGACGCCCGACACGATCATGGCAGCTTTTCGCGCCGAGAGCCCGCAGACGCGCGATCAGCTCATGGCCTTCGTCGGCCGACACTTTCGATCGCAAAACGAGGTGGGCGCCAAGCCCAGACTGCGCGAACATATTAAGGCTCTGTGGACGATCCTCGCCAAGCCACCGCTAGCGGTCGTGCCAGGCTCTTCCTCGTTACAACTACCCAACACATTTGTCGTGGCGGGCGGCCGCTTCAACGAGATGTATTATTGGGACAGCTATTTCACGATGCTCGGTCTCAAGGCCGATGGCGAGAAGCCCCTGATCGAGGCGATGCTCGGTAACTTTATGTCGCTCGTAGAACGATATGGGCACGTTCCTAACGGCACGCGAAGCTACTATCTGACGCGATCACAGCCGCCATTTCTGTCCTTCATGATGGATCTATCGGACAACACCGATCCCGTCATCAACGCGCAGCGCCTAGAGGTTCTCAAGACCGAGCACGCATATTGGATGGCGGGGAGCGATTGCCTGGGGAAGGACGGAACCTGCCAGCACGTCGTGCGAATGCCCGACGGCAGCCTGCTCAATCGCTACTGGGATGCGCGCGACACGCCCCGCGACGAGAGTTATACGATCGACGTCGCGACTGCTGCCGAGGCTGCACCGCGACCCGCAGCCATGGTCTATCGAGATCTCCGCGCGGGTGCCGAGAGCGGATGGGATTTCAGCTCGCGCTGGTTACGCGACAGCAAACGTCTCTCGACGATCCACACGACCGAGATCGTCCCGATCGACCTCAACAGCCTCTTGTTCAATCTCGAGCGCTCGATCGCGCGTCGTTGCGCCTCGGCGGAAGACTCAACCTGTGCAGCGAAGTTTAGGCGCCTTGCCGATGCCCGCCGCACCGCAATCGACAAGTATTTATGGAACGCGACCGAGAAGCGTTTCGGCGATTGGGATAGGTCTGCGGGTAGATTGACGGCTTCGGTCAGTTCGGCGGCCTTGTACCCGCTGTTTGTTGGTTTAGCGACGACCCTTCAGGCCAACGAAACGGCGAAGCTGACCGAAGCGAGACTCCTCGCGCCAGGTGGCCTGCGCACGACGACGGTCGGGACCAGCGAGCAATGGGACGAACCCAACGGCTGGGCGCCATTGCAATGGATCGCCGTCCAGGGTCTCGATCGTTACAACCACACGGCGCTCGCTGACCAGCTCGCAAGCCGGTGGGTACGGACCGTTTCCGGCTTCTACGACTGCACAGGTCGCATGGTCGAGAAATACGACATCGAGAGCGGACTGGCAGGCGGTGGCGGGGAGTACCCCGTTCAGGACGGCTTCGGCTGGACGAACGGTGTGACACGAGCGCTCCTCGATCGACCGGGGATCGAGAGATCGATCGTCGCGTCATGCCCAGCGAAGTGATCTCATGAAATCAATTGTTCGGAGTAGAGACATGTCGGAGCGCGCCGGGTTGAGAACCACCTTTCTTGAGCGCGCAACGAGCGGACTCAGTCGCTGGCGCACGCGGAGAGAGCGCGCACTGCTGGCCATCGCGGTCGTGCTCGCGGCATCTGCTTCCGCGCCGGTCATGGCGACACCGTCCGAAGATCAACTTCCGGCCTGGACCAAGGGTTATTTCGATATCCATCACATCAGCACAGGTCGTGGCAACGCCACCTATTTTGTGTTTCCCGACGGGTCGACGATGCTGATTGATGCAGGCGAAGCTGACCCATCATTTGTCGAAATGGTACAGCCCCTGAAGGCGTTTCCGCCAAAGCCCGACGGTCAGCATTCGGCCGGTTACTGGATAGCCGACTATATCAAGCAGTTCGCCCCGGCGGGGCGTCCTGTGAAGCTCGATTACGCGCTCATTACCCATTTTCACACCGACCACATGGGTACGATCACCGCCGACAAACCGCTGTCGAAGACCGGCGCTTACCGCCTTGCCGGCATAACTGAGGTGGGAGACCTGATCCCCATCAGCACCCTGATAGACCGTGCCGCGCCCAACTATGATTATCCCGTCGATCTTCGTCGGTGCGCGGGCGAACTGTCGGGCAACAATGGGATTTCGCTCGCCAATTACCTCAGCTTCGTTGATTATCGTTTGCGGCATGGGCAAGCGGTCGTCGGTCTCACGCCTGGCGCCCTAGATCAGGTTAAAGTATCCCAGCCGTCGGCATTTCCAAGCTTTCATATCCGCAACATCTCTTCGAACGGAATCATCTGGACTGGTGCTCGTGATGAAACACAGCATTACATTCCAGAAGGTGCAGTAAAAGACTGCAAATTCGATGAAAATCCGTTTAGTAACGTGCTAACGTTTTCCTATGGACGCTTCAAGTATTACACGGGTGGTGACATTCCAGGAGTTCCAAGTTACAATCAGCCATGGTGGCGGGATATAGAAACCCCTGTTTCAGCCGTGGTGGGACCGGTAGACGTCATGTTGCTCGATCATCATGGCAATCGTGACACCGTAAATGAAAATATTCTGCGAAACCTAGCTCCGCGTGTTCTGATCCAAGAGAATTGGCTGTCACCTCAGCCGGGCGAAGAAGTAGTTAACAGGATGGCCTCGAAGGGGCTGTACTCAGGACCCAGGGACGTTTTTGCCACCGGTATGGCACCCGAAACCCGATTTGCAATCGGCCCAATCATGGACAGCATTTACAAGAGCTACAACGGTCACGTCGTCATCCGTGTCGCTCCAGGCGGTGAACGCTACGAGGTCTTTGTTCTCAATGATGAGACGAGCCGGCGCAACGTCCTGAAAAGGTTCGGTCCATACCGATCGAAATGAGTTTAGCGCGGTTGCAACGTTGAGGGCCATCAAAGGATCGCTGCCGGCTTCCGAAGCTGCTGGGCTTTACCCGAATGAAGATTGAGCGCTAGGGTTATCGATCAGGAGAATCGCCAGGAAGCCCTTACGGAAGAGTTATGGACGCCGTGTCCAACAAGGAAGTTCCCCATTCCGACGGGCAGACGCTTCGCTCGGTAGCGCTCGCTTATGCGTCTGCTCACTTCGGCAAGAGCATCTTCTGGTATGGTAGCGAGTCTCTGTTTGCGTTTTTGCTGACCGAAGTTGCCCAGCTCGGCCCCTCCTCGGTGGGTTGGGTGCTGTGCGGAAGCTTTCTGCTGAGTGCCCTACTGGACGTAGTGGTGGGTGTGCTCCTTAAACGCCGCCTCTCGAGCGCCGTATCAGCCGCCCACCTACAGTTCATGGGGGCGCTAGCCACATCGGCAGCCCTCATGTTCCTATTTGCAGTCCCAGCAATGAGATCCGAAGCTCCTTTGACTTTGTCTGCAATCGCGATCTTGCTGTTCAGGATCGCTTATGCCTTCATCGATATTCCACAGAATTCCATGCTGAGTTCAGTGGTCGGCACGGTCTCAGACAG
Source organism: Sphingobium indicum B90A (assembly GCF_000264945.2). Lineage (NCBI taxonomy): Bacteria > Pseudomonadati > Pseudomonadota > Alphaproteobacteria > Sphingomonadales > Sphingobiaceae > Sphingobium > Sphingobium indicum. Next base: position 3,007,243 of record NZ_CP013070.1, on the reverse strand, counting down.
AGCCTATCTCGCTGCTGCACGGCTCGCCGGGAGCGGTCTTGCTGCCCTCACGGTTGCCGGCACGGTGGCCTCTCTTGTCTATTCGATCGAGACGATGCGCGCGCCGCTGCTGCTCGGGCTTGGCATTTTCATGGCGATCATCACCGTCGGTGCCTGTGCGATGCTTTATTTCACGGTCCGGGATGACGGCCGTGACCCGGCCTTGCCTGTCCCAGCCGAAACTTCAGTCATGTCCCTCGGCCGAAAAATCGACTCGATGGCCTGGCTGCTGATCGCGGCAATGTTCATCACATCCTTCGCGAGCCCGGTGTTCACCAAGCTCCTTCCTTACTACGCCGCATCGCATCTTCTCGATCCGGTTCTTGGCACGATCACGATCTCACTCATCTCGGTCGGCATGGTGCTGGGGCAGCCATTTTGGCTTCGCGCTCTGAAAGATCGATCCGGTACCATGAAGATCATGGTCACTTGCCTCAGCATTTCTGCGACCGCTGCCCTCTTCGCAGCGGCGGGCACGGGCGCCGCATGGTCCATCCTGCCCACCGCCTTATTATTTGGCGTCAGCAGCGGCGGTGTTGGGACGGCCCTATGGTCGGCATATGGCGACGTCATCGCCGACACCGGTGCCGGAAATGAGGGCGTGGCCTACGGCCTGTTCACAGCCTCCGCGAAACTCTCGCTAGCGATTAGCGCGGCAGGAATCGGCTTGCTCCTTGAGGATACCTCGTTCCGCGAGGTGACAAGCAGCCGCCTGCTGTTCGGAATGACGCTACCGGCGATGATCGCCGGGGTGCTTACTGTTCTGCTCCTGCTCCTCTGGCGGCGGCGATGGGAGTACGCGCGCCCTGCGGCGTAAAAAAGGTCGCGCGTAGCGGTAGCATCGCTGCACCAATGGCCGCCGCGTCCGATAGCACTTCCGCTGGCACTAGCCTTGCGATCGGACGGGCGACCGAGCGACGCCGCTGGTCAAACATTTCAACCTTGGCCGCCAAGCGCTGGGCCAAATCGGTGGGAATGAGGCCTCCCAGAACGATGGCGTCGAGGTCTAGGATGGCCGTTGCGTTCGAGATGATGATGGAAACAGAATCATGCACACGAGAGATCCACTCATCGATCGCCTGCCAAGACGGATCGTAATTGGACACGAGCTCGTCAACAGTCTCGAAGCTGATTCCGTCACGGGCAGCTAACACACGTAGAAGCTCCAGATTCGGGAACGGGTAAATATTGGGGGGCAAGCCACCTGCGAATTCGCCGGCGTTGCCATAGGGCTCTGTTGCAAAAATCGTGAAGCTTGAGCATGCTTGGCGGAGATTGGACGGACGGAACGATGACGGATTTCAAGTGGCGCCATTTCCAGGGTGATGTGATCCTGTGGGCGGTGCGCTGGTATTGTCGCTATCCGATCAGCTATCGCGACCTTGAGGAAATGCTGGCGGAACGCGGCATTTCGGTCGACCATACGACGATCTATCGCTGGGTCCAGTGCTACGCCCCGGAGATGGAGAAGCGGCTGCGCTGGTTCTGGCGGCGTGGCTTTGATCCGAGCTGGCGCCTGGATGAAACCTACGTCAAGGTGCGGGGCAAGTGGACCTACCTGTACCGGGCAGTCGACAAGCGGGGCGACACGATCGATTTCTACCTGTCGCCGACCCGCAGCGCCAAGGCAGCGAAGCGGTTCCTGGGCAAGGCCCTGCGAGGCCTGAAGCACTGGGAAAAGCCTGCCACGCTCAATACCGACAAAGCGCCGAGCTATGGTGCAGCGATCACCGAATTGAAGCGCGAAGGAAAGCTGGACCGGGAGACGGCCCACCGGCAGGTGAAGTATCTCAATAACGTGATCGAGGCCGATCACGGAAAGCTCAAGATACTGATCAAGCCGGTGCGCGGTTTCAAATCGATCCCCACGGCCTATGCCACGATCAAGGGATTCGAAGTCATGCGAGCCCTGCGCAAAGGACAGGCTCGCCCCTGGTGCCTGCAGCCCGGCATCAGGGGCGAGGTGCGCCTTGTGGAGAGAGCTTTTGGCATTGGGCCCTCGGCGCTGACGGAGGCCATGGGCATGCTCAACCACCATTTCGCAGCAGCCGCCTGATCGGCGCAGAGCGACAGCCTACCTCTGACTGCCGCCAATCTTTGCAACAGAGCCGATCATCCTGTTAGGGGGGAAGTTTCACTATGTTCGAGGCAGGCGAACGGGTACGGCTGAAAAACGATCCGGCGGTTGTCGGTGTCGTAACCGACCGGCCGCCCGAAGAACGAGCAGGACGCACCTTCTTTCAGATTGAGCTTCCGACAGGCCGCCGAAGTCTGCCGGCAAACCAGCTCGAACATGTCCTGGCCGCCCCCGATGCGCTCGTGGATCTGCGAAACGGCAAACTCTCCGCCCCAACCGATTTGCGACGCGCTCTGACCCATCTGCGCATGACGGGCCGCCTTGCCGACATGATCTACAGCATGGGCGCGACGAACACCGAGTTTCACGCTTACCAGTTCAAGCCGGTCCTCAAGCTCCTGAACGCGCCCTCTCGTGGCTTGCTCATCGCCGATGAAGTCGGTCTCGGTAAAACCATCGAAGCAGGGCTCATTTGGACAGAGCTGGTGGCGCGGAATCACGATTGCCGTCGACTGCTGGTGGTCTGCCCCAAGCCGCTCGTCGAAAAATGGCGGGCTGAGCTGCGCAACAAATTCAATGTCGACGCGCGTATCTGCGGTGCCGCCGAGTTGCTCGACACGCTGCGTGACGACCAGGAGCGTCGCGAGGGTTTTCAGGTCATCGCATCGCTGTCCGCCATCCGTCCGCCGCGCGGGTGGGACGATCCTGACGAGCCCGCCTCGGGTGCGCGCGCAGACCTCGCGCGGTTACTCAATGATTCGGCTCAGGATCTGTTCGATCTCGCGATCTTCGATGAGGCACATCATCTGCGCAATGCCGAGACGATGAACCACAAGCTGGCAAAGCTTGTGACCGATGTGAGCGATTATTCGCTGTTTCTTTCGGCCACCCCGATCAATCTGCGCGCCAACGACCTGCGCGCGCTTTTGAAGCTCATCGATCCGGACACGTTCGAACGGGAATATCTCTTCGATATCCTCCAGGAAGAAAATGTCCCGCTGGTGCGGGCTTGGGAAGCGGCACGCGACACGCGCGTGCCGATGCACGAATTGGCGGAGCTTGTCGGGGATCTCCCCGAGGGACGGGTTCTCAAGACCGGCGAACGGCTGAAACGCCTGCGCGAAGAGCTCGAAAAAGGCATCGTCGATACCCCGGCAAACCGCGTGAAATTGGCAGCGCGGATCGAAGAGATGTCGCTGCTGGGATCCACGATCAATCGTACGCGACGGCGCGATGTTGCGGAATTCAAGGTCGAGCGCCGCCCCCAGACGGTAAAATGGCCGATGAATGAGGCGGAAGACGCCTTCTATCAGCGGGCGACACAGCGCATCGAGGCATATGCCTTTGCCAACGACATCAACGAGCGGTTCCTGCTCGCCCAAACCCAGCGACTCCTCGCCTCGAGCCTGGCCACTGCCTATCGCCATTGGGGCGAAAGAAGCGGTTTCCTCACGCTCGACGAGGAGGACGATGCATCACCCCCTGGAGCGTTGCCAGGCCCGCTGATTAGCGCGCTTGGAGAAATCTGCGATGATCCCGCCGTTCTAGCGGGACTGGAAGCCGCCGATACCAAGCTTGCAAAGCTGCTCGATTGGCTATGCCAGTTGCGCGAGCGGGACCCCGATCAAAAGTTCATCGTCTTCTCGAGCTTTCGCCGCACGATCAGCTATCTCGCTGCGAAGCTCCAGGCTGCCGGCTTTGCGATCATGGAACTCCATGGCGGCGTCAAAGCTGACCGCCAGGAAATCGTCTCGCGTTTTGCCGACGCTCCCGCAGGCTCGATCCTGCTGACGTCCGAGGTCGGCGGTGAAGGCCTCGATCTTCAATTCTGTCGCATTCTGATCAATTGGGACCTGCCCTGGAATCCCATGAAGGTGGAGCAGCGGATCGGTCGTATCGACCGTATCGGGCAGCGATCGCCATCAATCGACATCATCAATCTGATCGCCGCTGAAACGATCGAAGAGCAGGTCTATGACCGGCTCTATCTGAGGCTGGGGATCATCCAGGAGACGCTGGGCGACTTCGAACCCATCCTGGGTGAGATCATCCGCGACATCGAATTCATCCTGACCAACCCCGAGCTTTCTCCAGAGGCACGGGCACGTGAATTCGATCGCTCTATCCAGGCTGCAGAGCAGAGGAAAATGCAGGCAGAGGAGCTTGAGCGGGAAGCCCCTGGACTGGTGGCGCATGGCGACAGCATTCTTCAGAAGGTCAAGGAAGCCTATGCGCCGCACAAGCGGCTGACCGAAAGCGACCTGCGCGATTATATCGCCGGCATTCTGGTCAATACGTTCGAGGGCACGCGCTTCGAACCGATCAACGGCATCGACATCGAAGCATATGACGTTCGCCTGTCGCCAAGAGCGCAGGCCGAATTTGGGCACTTTCGGAATCTGAAAGCCCGGCGCTACCCGACCCGCTTTTCTCGAGACGCCGCCAGCGGCGTGAAAGCCGTGTTCGGCAGCAACCCAGACCCGCTGCGCCATCGCAATCTGGAAGCCATTCCGATGACCCATCCGCTGGCGCGCTTTTGCGCCCAGCTCCTCGACGGTCGGCAGGTCGGTGTCGCGCCCCGGCCCGTAACCGCATATCGCGTGCCTCATCAGCCGCATTGGCCTCTGCCCGTAGGCCGATATGTCGTGGCAGTCGAGCGTTGGTCGATCGATGGCCTTTTGCCTGTCGATCGCCTAGCATTCGCTGGCGTCGACTTCGCCACCGGCACAAGCTTGGAAGAAGATGCCGTCGAGCAAGTGCTGATGGAATCGCTGGCCAGCGCCCCTCAGCTCCGACATCTCGAACCGGCCGATCTACCCCATGTCGCGGATGTGATGGCATCGCACCTTTTGCCGGCACTCAAGGAACGCCGAACCGACTTCGAAGGGGCGGAAGCCGCCCGGCACTATGACGACGTCGCCACCCAGCGCGCGCTCATCACGCAGCACAAGGAACGAGAGAAAAGCAGGGCCGAAACCCAGATCCGCGAATTGCGCGCCTCGGGCAGCGCCAAGAAAATGAACATCACATATGCCATACAGGGCAAGCTGAATGCCTTTCTCGCCCGGATGGATCTCAAGCTGGAGCAGATAAACCGTAAGGAAAATGACCTGAGCTTTGACGAGCCAATGCTCGTCGGTATCGCAGTGGTCGAGGTCGCGGAGGCCGGCGCATGAGCAAGAAAGGCAAGAGCTTCGCAAGCTTGGCTGATGCCGCTTCCGCCCTGATGGACCTGCGCACGAGCTTGGCCGGAACAAATGCCCCGTCCCGAAGCCCTGACCGAAAGCCCCCGGCAGCGGACGGCGATTTTGCCGATATCGAGCAACAAATGCTCGCGAAGCAGGCGGTAGGGCAAGGCGAATCGACGTCGTGTCCTCCTCTTTCAACTTTTCCGGCGCGGAACGGGGCAGGCCAACGAGCCTCCAAACTGGGGGCCAAAGCGCAGAAAGCAAAAAACAAGAAGGCCCAGCCACAACCCAAGTCCAAAGGCCCGAAGAAAATCATCCTCAAAGGCCCAGGGATGAAGGCCGCCTATCAGGCCATCCTGGAAGCCGAGCGGGCCGCCGCCGCTGTGAAGCAGCCTGCTCCAGTCGTAGCGGAGCCGGCCATTCCGAGGGACACAATATTCCGCAAGGTCATTGCGGCAGTGAGCAACACCACGCCAATGATCGAGCCACGTCCGGTTTCGATCACGCCCCAGAACCAGGCGATGATCAACCGCGCAATCGTTGATGGCGCGGCGCAGCTCGCGAAAAAGCTCCAGCCTGACCTCGACGACGGTTTCATCGTCGGCTTCGATTTCGGAACGAGTTCGGTCAAGCTCGCCGTGAGCCAGCCCTATCATGCGGATAACCCGACCAAGGCCATGCCCGCGTCTGAAGGCCTACAGTCCTTCGGGCATCCTTATCTTTGGCAGACTGCCTTGTGGCTTGACCCCAAAACTGGCCGTTTTTCGCTTTACCCCCTGCCTGGTGCGGTAACGCTCGAGGGCTTCAAAACCGGTATCATCGGAGCCCATGGGGGCGAGCTGGTGAGGCCCGACGTCAGCATCACCCGGGTCGAAGCGGCTGCCGCCTTTCTCGCCCTTCATTTCGCGCATTTCTTCGGATGGTACAGGCAGGCCAAGCCGCTCGGTCCGGCGGGTGCGGATCAGTTCATGGCCGTGAATGTCGGTATCCCCGTTGCCGCGCATGATGATGCGAGATCTTTCTCGATCTTCAAAAGGATCGTTGCCGCAGCTGTCGAGCTCGCCCCTTTTGCTTCGCGATTGACCCCAGATCTGGTGCGGCAGACACATTCTCGATCGCCGGACCGATTGCCGACAGGCTTTTACCTCGTGCCGGAATTGACCGCGGCAGTCGCGGGCTATGCGTTCGCGCCGACCTCCCAACCAGGCTCCCACATGCTTGTCGATGTTGGAGCATCGACTCTCGATATCGTCGCTTTCAATCTCGTGGGCCGCGAGCGTGTCGCGGTGTTCTCAGCCGCCGTCGAACTTCTCGGCGCCGCTGCGCTAGACAGCGCGCTTAGTCGCCAGCTGAGCGCAGGAGATTTCAAGCGCGCATGCGACCATGAATTCGAGGAGGTCTTTGGCCGGGCGCGCTCGCCTGAACGCGCTCAGGACGGCTTTCACGCCGCCTACCGCAGAAAGCCGGTCCAACTGCTCGTGACCGGTGGCGGCTGCAAAACAGAAGTCCATGACCGGTTCATCGCTGAAATGCCGACGGAAAGGGTGCTGGGCGCAGCCCCGACGATCCACCCGCTCCCGCCGAAGGCCATGACCGACATGTCATGTGATCGATCACGGCTGCTGCTCGCCTATGGCCTGACCCGCGATCTACCGGATCTTCCTGAGATCAAGCTGCCATCACAAGTGCCCTCCATCACGCCGCTGGTGCGAATGGAATCCAGCTTCGTCGGGCCGGAGATGACATGATGCTCGCGCACATTCTTTGCCGAGCCACTGCCTAGAACCACGCCAATATGATTGTGGAAGTATCAAAGTGGCATTCTCCAGCGTCAAAATAATGGAAAATGGGAACGAAGTGAGCGTAGCACTCGAATTATCTGAACAGGACGGCGATCCCTATTGGACGAAGACCGGCAGCTGGACGATGGGCCTCGACCCTCTTGGCCTCCAGGCGACGAGCATCAGGATTTACCAATCTCTGGTTCCGAACATCACGAACATCACCAATCGCCTCAGATATTATGCCTATTTCCCATGGTTGATTGAACTCTACGAAAAGAAGCACCACTCGGATGATCCAGCCCGCTTTGCCCGCTTCATGAGACGGGGCGAGGCGCTTTACGCGCTCGCGACGGTTATCAATGATATGGACGGCAGCGATGGATTGGGCGGAGCAAATTGGGCCAACCAGCAGCGCGACGTAGCGCGCAGCAATGGCATCGACTTCAGGCCGTTCACCGACGACCGAACATCCGAGAAAACCTATCTGCAAGCGGCGCGGGGGAACTATGGGGCGGCTTATGCGCCCACTTTGACCGAAATGGGCTGGCTCACCGCATCTTCCGTGCCGGTCACCCAGGGTCAGGGCCAGCTGGTTTCTGCCGCTTTTGCAGGTTCGATCGGTCCGATAGCAGATGAGATCGAGACCGTCCTGCTTTCTGGAACAGCGACATCGCAGCAGCTCCAAAACATTGGTGCGGCCATCCACCCTGCACACATTCCGCACGGTTCGCCCGAACAGGCCGCGTTGCGCGACTTTCTGCTCGGGCAAGGAGACCAATCCAAGGCGAGTTTAGCGCGCCGGGCGTCTATCTGGCTCGTGCTCGACCTCTATCGCAACGGCATCGAGCCTGGCGACATCAACGGGTTGCGCCAAGCGCTTTACACGCGCGCACTTCCAAACGGGCAACCGTATCAGCCCCCGGGCAAGACCGTCGACCGATGGCGCGCCTATCAAGCCAATGAATATGGACATATTGCCCTGGAGTGCGCCCTCAATGGCCTGATAGGCCTACAATGCGAGAGCTACACCAACGGCATCGAACCACGACAACTCGTCGCCAAACTGGTGGATGAGGCGATCCCGCAGAACACATCAACCTGGTCGGATTGGGCGGACGCTCTGGTCGGGCTCGCCGACAATGACGAGGCGCTTCACGCCGAAGTCGTCCTTGAAAATTTGAGGTCGGGCTTGCAGCCAACACCGGGGACACTACTCGATGCATTCAAGCTGCTCGGCATCCTCTGGGCGAAATGGGCCGAGAACGAGGGAAATGTCCGACCTATCATCGCCGCCGTAGCCGGGCGTGACGGTCGGTCGCTGGACGGCATTTTGCGCACGCTCGATACGGCACGACAGGAGCCCGTTCAGCAAGCGATCGCCGCTGTTCTGTTCAGGCATATTATCATCGATCATCAGATCATCGCCGGCCGCAAGCTTTCGGCGGCGGGCACCTTCACCTATCATTTCCTGGTTGAAGACGGACTGCTGAGCGAAGGGCGGTTGGGGGAGTATGGCTACACCACGCCCCGGCTCTTCAATCTGACCCGGGTGCTGCGCGATGCGGGATACCTGCATGCCAGCGGCGTGACAGCGGACGGGGAGGCGTTCCTTGAACAGAATCAGCCTCTTTAAGGATCTGGCGCGGACCGGATTCCATACCTCGATCACAACGACCTACTCTGTAGACGCGGCATTCTATGATGGATCGCTCCATCATCGGCTGCGCAGCTATGGCTGCGACAACAACATCCTCATGGCCGATGCCAACATGCTGCAGCGCGCGATCGCGCAGACACCGGAATCCTTTGCGCGAGCGGGCTCAGCCTATGCCCTGCTGCCGATTTCCGTGCCCGGCGCCTTCCATCCGAAAGTCAGCATCCGCTTGGGCAGCGATGCCGGTTGCGTGATCATCGGTTCAGCCAATGCGACGGCAGCGGGTTGGGGACGCAACCGGGAGATCGTCGGTCAAATCGAATGGTGGCGCAAACGCGACGATGAGGATGCGAACGCCAGTCGCCAGCTGATCCGCAAGGCCTTCGACTATGTCGCGCCCTGGTTGAAGGACGCTGGACTTGAAGCGATGAAGCGCAAGCTTGATCTGATCGAACGCGATGCGGCCTGGCTGTTTGAGATAGACGCCAATGACGCGCCGCTCGCGCTAGGCGATGGCTCGTTTGTCGATTTGCTGTGCGAAGCCGGAAAAGGCGAGGCTGGCATCCTCATGCGCCTCGCTGGGCTTGTCGGCACCGTGCCCGTAACCCGGCTCATCGTCATGTCCCCTTACTGGGACGCAAATCTCGACGGGTTGCTCGGCCTGATCGATGCCATGCGCCCCCAGGAAATCATTATCGCGCTCAGCGCCCACCGGCCCCAATTCCCACTCGATGGCTTGCCGCTCATACCCGATGCCCGGTTCGCAAGCATCTTTGATGGTAATGACCGCGCGCGCTTCATCCATGCCAAGGCTTTGCTCATCCAGACCGAGCACTGGGATCATCTCGTTTATGGTAGCGCGAATTGCTCAGATGATGCCCTTGGCCTCGCCGACAAAGCGGCCCGCAACGCGGAGTGTTCGATCTATCGCCGGCTCAAGGCGGGCACCGGCCTAGGCGCTCTGGGTCTGGATATTTCGGTGCCGATTGATCGTAAGCATCTATATCCGCAAGCCAAGCAACTGACCGATACCCAGTCCGACGCGGGCATCCCTCCTGGCACGTTGGAAGCCGCCGGCAACACCATCCGATGGACACCCTCGAACCGCATTACGGAGCCGGAGGGTGCCACCCTCGTCATAGCAGAGGGTGAATTTCCATTCCATCCGACCCGCAGCCGTGGCCGGTCAGTCGAGCTACCCAGTAAGCCCCGCCCTCCTCTAATCGCGCGGGTGCGATTGGCCGATGGAACGCTAACCAGCGCCGTCATCGTCAACGATGAGGTCAGCTTGACCCATGCCGCACCTGGCATGGGCGACAAGCGCCTGCGCTCAGCCTTTGCGAAGGTCGAACTGGAGGATGGCGACTTTCTTGAACTGGCAAATCTGGCCGCCATCATATTTTCCGAGACGCCGCAGGGCCGACGAAAAGCGGTGACACCTGCCACGTCGGCGGGACAGGCACGAACGAAGAGCAGCGGCAGCGATGCCGAGCACGAGGTCTATGATTATGATAGCCCGGAAGCTTTCCGAACGGCCATGGCAGCAAATGTCCCGGCGACGGGCGACAGCGGGCGGCTCAATTTTGATGATCCGGACGCAGTCAACCTCCTCAGGATCATCTTGCGTGGGATCAACCTGCCCCAGCAAGAAGAGGGTGATGATGCCGACGACGATACGCTCTACACCGACGAGATGCCGCAAAGCGACGATGATCCCGGCCCGGATCATGGCAACCGCTTAGAGGATCCATCGGGTAGCGAAGACGGCAATCCACCTCCGCGAGAGCCACGGGTTTACCGCCGCGATGAAGCCGAGAGGCAAAGCCTCGACATTTTGAAGGCTCTGGATAGCTTCGAGGCCTATATTGCCCGCCTGGCCAGCGAAGAGACGCCTCCACCACGCAAACTCACGGCCGAAATCTGTTTCATCCTTCGGTTGATGGTCGAGGCCTGCCGCCGTCCCCTCCAGATCAAGGATGGCGATCAGCGCGACGAGCTCTTCGCGCTCGACCTCGTTCCCAAACAGCACGATCGTGAACGTGCCTTCGTCGTTCGCGCCGGGCGCATCCTTCAACGGTTGTGGCTGGGCAGCCGATCGGAAGCAGCGCTGCTATCCCGTATCTCTATCGGGCAGCATCAAACCGAGCTGCCCTATGACTGTTTCGCTCTGATCGTATTGAGCCGTTGGGCCCTTGCCCGCTCGGTAATGGCGGCCGATGGCAGCAAGCAAACCCAGCTTGCGGCATTCGTGACCCGCAGCACGGTCGCCATCTGGAAAACCACCCAGAACTGGCCCTCGCTTGACGGCAGCGCCGAACAGGATTTCGTCCGCAAGCTGGACGGTGCGCTTGGCATTGATCCAGAAGAAACCGAGCGTCTGCTGGGTCATTACAGCCAGCTTAGCCAGCAGATCCAAACAGGCTGAAGGCGTGTCGTCACCTACGGGTGGCGATCGCGGAGGCCAAGTTGATCACCCGTCCGGACTGACCGTTCCGGATCACGACGGCATCTGGGACACTTGAAGCGCGCCGCCTCATCTGATTTCAGCGACAGACTATGTACGATCCAACATCGATCCTCGCCCAATTGCTGGGGACGGCGCCCGCCCGCCTTGAGACGGTTCCGCAGGGCCAGGGCATATACGCGCTCTACGATCATGAAGGCCATGCGCGCTACATCGGCATTACCGCCAAATGCCTGAACGACCGGATCTTCAAGCGCCATGTGGGCGGTGATAACAACAGCCACAAATTTTCGACCGTCTACAATGCTGGCCGGATGTTTCACGCTCGCAAGGCAGCGGCCTCCTGCCCGAGGGATGGCAAAATCGCCAAGGAATTGCGCCGTCTCTTCGTCAGGGAACATTGCCGTGCGGTAGCGATTGCGCTTCCTGGCCTTTCTCGGGCGGAGCTGCTTTCGCTTGAAGCCAATGTCCTGGCAGCGGCGCCTGCAGATGCGAAGCGTTGGAATGATGCCCGCGTGCTCAGCGCCGCTGAGCCTATAGATCAGCTCAATGCCTTTCTGGCGACGATTGAATGGCCGCCTGAAAAGCACTTGGCCGTCAATCGGCAGGCAGAGCGTTGGCAATCTCTTGCGCGTTAGGCGGGAACCGCGCGGCAGGGATCGTCACCCGAATGGGCTGAGACTTGGAAATCCAAGGCTCAGGGCGAAGCCTAGAGCCCGGTCCGGCATCGCCGGAGCCGCCCGTTCAGCTCTTCACGGTTCGCCGGAAATTGCCGAGAACAGAGCAAAGCTTCTGACTTTTCCGTTTCAGATCGGTGAGACGTTCTTCCGCCTCGGCTTGTTCGAAAAGCAGCACCAGGCGTTCAGCCTGCTGCCCGCGGATCGAGACATGTCGCAAGATCACGATCCATTTTCCGGTTCGCTCGAGCGCGATCTTGGCCTGACCATGGGCAAGAAACGACCGTAGGCCCTCGAGTGTGCGGAGATCCGAAAGGGCCTTGGCGGCCGCCTTGCCTTCTTGAGCGAAAGCGCCTTCTGCCTCGATAAGTTTGCTGAGGTCATCGAACCGCTGACCGATCAAATGCCGCAGCCGTACTGCCTCCCCTCGACCCGGAATCGCCTTGAGAAGGAGCAGCGTTTCGGTGACGGCCGCTTCAGCCGCCGAGAAATGCTGCAAACACGCGCCGCGCCACGCGTTCACATCTTGGATCGCCTGGTTCCACAAGGGATCATCGTTGGCAATTTCGATTGGCGCACCTTCATCCATGCCAAATGCCTAGCGCTGCTGCCTTTATTTTCGTTGAATCAATGACACGCCCTCCATGGCAAAGCCGGGAGCCGTAGGCTCCCGGAGGAGCCATCAGGCGAATGGATCATATTCGGCCACCAAGGCAACGCTGCCGTCCGCATCCTCCGCGGTGATGACCCCATATTGCTGCCCTATCGCGATGACGAAGGTGACCACCATGAGGCTGCGCGAGAGGCTGAAGGCGTGACGACGAGCGGTTGCGATGTCGGTGAACATGTCGGGGCTCCTTTGCGCGCCGGCGGGTCCGTCCCGCTCGACTGGCGCCCGATGTGTCCGGCCGGCGGCCACGATCATTTTTTTGGCGCAGCCCAAAAAGCCGTAGCGCAGCGACCGGACCCCTTGCGGGTTGATCGCAATAGGCCGCTGGTCGGACCAAGGATTGCGCCTGATTAAGAGCGGGTGGCCCCGCCGGCCAGGCCCCCATGATCCCGCCGACTTTTGCCCAGGCGGTCACGCCCGCCCCGCCGGTCCGACGATGGCATACCCATGACAAGCGCGCGCCGCTGGGCTAGCGTCGCCGCGATGCTGTTCGCACTCCTGCTTGCCGCCACCGTCATTCCCGATGGTCAGGTTTTCGCCTGCACACCGACGCGCGTCTGGGATGGAGATGGACCGATCTGGTGCCGTGAAGGCATGCATGTCCGTCTCGCCGGAATTGCGGCCCGCGAGATGGACGGGAGTTGCCGGCCAGGTCAGCCCTGCCCCGAGGCGAGCGCTCTGGCCGCCCGTGACGCTCTTGTTAATCTGCTCGGCGGCGCTCAGGGGCGCACCAGCACGGGCCACATTCTGGTCGATGGCCCCACCATGCGCTGCCTTTCAACTGGCAATGCGCGTGGCAACAGGACCGGCGCCTGGTGCGCGGCGCCCTCTTTCGGCGATCTGAGCTGCGCCATGATCCGCACAGGCACCGTGCTGCGCTGGGACCGCTATGCCCACGGGCGATGCCGATCCCGCTGATCCGCCTGCCTCCTTTCCGGCCTGAGCAGGAATGGAGGCCCGGCGGCGATGCCGCCGGGCCTAATGGGACCGATTTCAGAATGGGATTTCATCATCCTCGGGCTCGTGGCCGCCGCCAGCATTGTCGTTCGCCTTGGCGCGGGTGAGGAAGGTCACCTCATCGGCGATGATCTCGACGCCGTAGCGCTCGATATTCTCGTTGTCGGTCCAGCGGGTGTAGTGAATGCGGCCACGGACCATGACCTTCATGCCTTTGTCGACATACTGCTCGACCGTCTTGCCGACCCCGTTGAAGCAGGTGATCCGGTGCCATTCGGTATCCTCGAGCCGGCGGTTGTTGTCGTCGCGGAGGATCTTGCCGTTGCTATCGCGCTTCGGACGCGAGGTGGCGAGGCTGAAATGCGTGATGCGGGTGCCGCCCTGGGTGGTGCGGGCTTCGGGCGTGGCGCCGACATTGCCGGCGAGGATGACGAGATTCTGCATGGCTGGAGTTCCTTCGAACTGGGTCCAAGGGACCGTCCCTTCGACTGATCCCCGGCCAAGGCGGACAGGACGGATCATCCACCGGCAGGCGCAGCGCCGGGAAACCCCGAGACAAGGGGTGGTGCGGGCAGCCGTGGTACACGGCAACTCGGCCCGAAGGATCGCGGGTTGGATGGGCCGGACGGCCGACTTAGGGGTCAGATGAGGAGAAGGACGGCTCGTCGCTTGGGCGTGCCAGGAACCCCTCATGGTAATCACAGGTATCCTCGACCTATAGGGCCACGCCGGTCCAATGCCTTGGCGAACCTCAAGCTCGACTTTGCCCCGCCTGTCGCCCAAGCCGCGCGGCGAAACGGACCATGTCCCGCGCCGCCGTCCGGCGGAACCCAAACCATGGCATGCTCATGCTAGGGGACGGGCAAGAAGGCGCAGTTACGGCGTCGGCATCGGCAGGCTCAGTCCGGCCGCCACGGCATCGAGGAGCGAGCCCATCGCGCGCAGCACGGCCGCGAAATCGCAAACATATCCATCCGCCACCAGCGCGTCGATGCGATGCGCAGCATAGGCGGCACCGAGGCTTGCAAGCAAATCGACGAGAACACAGCCCGGGGACGGGAGGCCAAGCCGCCGCGCTTCGTCGAAGGCGGCGATGAGGTCGTGACGAATATCACGCGCGACCTCATCGTGCGACCAGCCCCGGCTCATAAGATAGGCTTTGAGCCCCAGCTCGCAGGATATCGCCAGCAGGTGCAGCGCCGGGGCAAGGGCAACGGTAGCTCCAAAGCGTGCTCCTTCGTGAAACTCGCGCGCGCGATCAAGGAAGATCGAGGCCGTTTGCCGATCGCCGGGCTCCGCCAATCTCTCGATCGCGCGCCAGCGGCGTGGCGATAGCCGGCGAAGCCATGCTGGGCCGGCCTGGTTGCGCAACTGGCGCAGGCACGCGCCATCGGCCTCTTCGACGTCGCGGCCGGTCGACCACAAGAATAGCAGCTTCGCTTTCCAGCGGCGGCCATGCGCCGAGCGAAAGGCAAGGAGCGCGCGCGCCGTGGGGTGATCGGGCATGAACATGATGCAAACCTCCGGGAAACGGGACGCACCCGCCCTGCCCTCCTCCCCTCCGGAATTCGCAGCATTTCGAAACGGGGAAAGCCGGCCGCCGAAGCGGCCGGCGCGGCGGATCAGCCGCAGGGTCGCGACGCTGGCGGTGTGCCAAGCGGTCCGCGGCGATCGACTACGTGGATGCCGCGCGCCTTGGCCTCGATCACCAACCTTTCGGTGACACCATTGCCTTGAAAGGCGATGACGTAGCGCGGCTTGACCGATAGCATCTGCTCATTGCGGCGGAACCCGGCGCGATCGCCGAGCTTGCGATCGAGCCCGAACCGCAGCTGCTGGATACCGTTCTGCTCGGCCCAAGACGCGGCCAGGCGCTCAATGCCTTTCATGTCACCGCCATGGACGAGATACATGTCGCCCACCCGCTCGCGGACGGCATTGAGCGTTCGCAGCAGGTTATCCGCGAACTGCTTGGCGTCGTCGTCGCTGGCGAAACGCAGCCGCCCGCCGGCGAAGATCACGGGCGTGCCATGGAGGCTCTGTTGCAAAGATTGGCGGCAGTCAGAGGTAGGCTGTCGCTCTGCGCCGATCAGGCGGCTGCTGCGAAATGGTGGTTGAGCATGCCCATGGCCTCCGTCAGCGCCGAGGGCCCAATGCCAAAAGCTCTCTCCACAAGGCGCACCTCGCCCCTGATGCCGGGCTGCAGGCACCAGGGGCGAGCCTGTCCTTTGCGCAGGGCTCGCATGACTTCGAATCCCTTGATCGTGGCATAGGCCGTGGGGATCGATTTGAAACCGCGCACCGGCTTGATCAGTATCTTGAGCTTTCCGTGATCGGCCTCGATCACGTTATTGAGATACTTCACCTGCCGGTGGGCCGTCTCCCGGTCCAGCTTTCCTTCGCGCTTCAATTCGGTGATCGCTGCACCATAGCTCGGCGCTTTGTCGGTATTGAGCGTGGCAGGCTTTTCCCAGTGCTTCAGGCCTCGCAGGGCCTTGCCCAGGAACCGCTTCGCTGCCTTGGCGCTGCGGGTCGGCGACAGGTAGAAATCGATCGTGTCGCCCCGCTTGTCGACTGCCCGGTACAGGTAGGTCCACTTGCCCCGCACCTTGACGTAGGTTTCATCCAGGCGCCAGCTCGGATCAAAGCCACGCCGCCAGAACCAGCGCAGCCGCTTCTCCATCTCCGGGGCGTAGCACTGGACCCAGCGATAGATCGTCGTATGGTCGACCGAAATGCCGCGTTCCGCCAGCATTTCCTCAAGGTCGCGATAGCTGATCGGATAGCGACAATACCAGCGCACCGCCCACAGGATCACATCACCCTGGAAATGGCGCCACTTGAAATCCGTCATCGTTCCGTCCGTCCAATCTCCGCCAAGCATGCTCAAGCTTCACGATTTTTGCAACAGAGCCGCCCGGTCTCAGTGTGGAGAAATCCCTAAACAAGCAGATTTTAGGGAATTTCGTTCGAAAATGGCGCGGGTCAATGCCTTCGGTCTGACGTAAGGCGCTGAATTTCGGCTGGTTTCTGAAGCAAATTCCCTGGTTGAGGCGTAGGGAATTTGCTCCGCATCTTAGGGAACGGGCTGGTAGCATTTAGGGATGGTGTCGTCGAAAATCTTCACCGAGCCGCAGAGGATGGGAGCCATTCACTGAGAGCGTGGTTTTGTAGAGACGGATGCAGGGTACCACGTGCCCAGTATTCAATATTCTCCCCAATATGCCCGCGTTCCAGCGAATGTGACCGATCGCCCATATTCCTTGAGCTTCTCCTGGACAGTGGGAGCAGATCGTGCCGTGTCCATCACACGGCGAAGCTTGAGGTCAAAAGGCGAGGGCTTCTCACTCCCTTCGAACCGAACGAATCCGCCCAGCACATCGTCGCGCTTATCGGGATCAGCCATGCGGCTGAGGAGCTGCGCTTCGATCGCTATGCGATCATCGCGACAAGCGGCAGCCATGGTGACCGCTGAGACATTCTCCTCGGGTTTTTCCTGAAGTCGATCGTCCCACGCCTTGGCCTCCGCGTCGCGTTTCATCTCCCTCAGCGCACAGGCCTTACCGGCCCAGATCCACATCTTGCCGTAGAGGCTGGCATGCTGGGCATATTTGGTTTCCGCCTCGTCGAAGGCGGTAAGGGCGAGGTTGCTCCTGCCCCAATGGTTGAGCATCTCCGCCCTGTTGATCACCTGTGATACCAGGCTCGGATAGGTATCGACACCCAACGCCAACAGCCCGTCCATTTGTGCAATCGCCTGGTCCACTTGCCCTGACTCGGCAAGGGCATAGGCATATTCGTTGACGAACCAGAATGCGGGGTCGCCGCTGGCCTCGATCCGGTCCTTCTTTCCCGCCAGCACCTTGCCTGCGGTCACCGCCTGATCGGCCTTGCCCGCGACGCGGAGCGCTCGGACATAGCGCGTTGCTGCGCCAAAATCGTCAGGCGCCTGTTTGGCCGCTTCGGCGGCTTCCTTCACCTCCTCCTCGATACTGTTTCTGAAGCCGGACGCTGACAGCGGTTCAAGGTCGGGCCAAAGCGCTTGATAGCGTTTGTCCACTGCCAGCTTGGCCAATGTATCGGCGGAAGGATGCTGCGCCAGCAGAGCGCGCGCCTCGGCGGGCTGATTGCGCTTCAGATGCGCCTTGATCGCGCATTCCAGCATGCCATTGCCTTCCAGCGTGCGCGGCTGCATGCGCCACTGGCCGCTCGCCAGCAGGACGCATAACTCGTCATGTTTTTCCTCCCGCTCCGTCGGAGGAAGCGCGCGCATATGGCTGGACAGATAGCGCACCCAGTCCTGGTCCAGCGTCGCCACTACGGACGGCTGATATTGAACCGCAACCTTGAGAGTCTCGAATAGCGGCGCATATTCCAGCGCGTTGATCTGAAGTCCCGCGAGCATTCGGATCATGTCCGGACTACCCTGATATTGCTCCATGCTGGAGAGCAAAGCTGCCTTCGCCGGTGCGGCGCGATTGAGGCTGGCGAGCAGGACCCCTTTCATACCGTCGACAAGACCGGCCCCCTTGGAAGGACGTTCTACCTTTTCACTCAATTGATTGAGGATCGACAGCGCCTCAACAAAGGACGCCTGATCCCCCTTCGTCATCAGCGTACCGGCTTTTTGCACATCGTCGCGATAGGGAGCCAGGGCTTCCATATCGGCTGCAAGGGACGGTTTTGACGGCTTGGGCGACTTGTCGAGGAAGAAGCGCAGGCCGCTTTCTTCGGCAATCTTGTCGGAAATGGCGTAAACGGCCTCGGCATCCTCGGCCGGCACCATATTCTGGCTTCCGCTGCTCAGTTTGTAGACCATCCGCACCGTATCGCCCGACTGGGTGGACTGGCGGTAGAAATGAATGTCGCCTGCCTGCATATCGATGTCATCGGGTGACCAGGGGGCACGGTCCTTCGCCTTGACCTCGATCACATGCGTGCGGCTGATAGCGGTGGGCAGGGAAAGTGGCTGTTTGCGCAGTCCTGCCTGTCTGCCGGGCAGGATGTCGCTCACAGCATAGGCGTTGGTATTGAGGTCCGACAAGGTCTTGTCCTTGTCGAAGTCGGCCTTTGCCAGCGCATAATTTTCGATCATCACGACCCGGTTAGCGTCGCGATCGTCCTGCACCTCCAGCGGTTTGCTTTCGGTCAGCCCGGCAAAGCGCTTCTGGTAGAACTCCAGATTGCCCCGCGCGACGTTGGGCATGCCCCGAGTTGCAACGCGGCTGCGCATCCAGTCGGCGAGGCTGTCCGAGTAGCGGGTTTCGACGCGTAGGGTGAGCGCCGTTGGCGCCTTTTCGTCGACGGCAAACTGTTCCGTCACATCCATCGTCCCGGCCAGTCTGTCGAAGCCCTTCATCTCTTCCAGCCCCGCCTGCCCGGCGCGGATCGGCAGGGCATAGCCAAGATTGGAGGGCACGATGCCCAGCCCACGCCCGCCGCGATGGGTCGCTGTGGGATCGATCCAGAGCGGCTGCCCTCCAAGCATCACGCGCACAATCACATGGTCGAACATGCCGGGCGAGGGCAGCCGGTCCGGCAGGTCAAAACCGGGGCTGGTCGACACCAATGCCGGTACCGCATCGATTCCTACGCGGCGCAGCGCTACGGCCAACAACAGACTCTTGTCCTTGCAGTCCCCATAGCCGCGTTCGAGGACGAGCGCAGGGCGGCGGGGCACATAGGAGCCTTCACCCATTTCCTCCCCGACGTAGCGGATATTGTCCTGAATATAGCGGGTAACCTCCGTCACCCGGTCTTCCGCCTTGGGCCAGCGCTTGGCGATTTCGACCAGTCGCTTTTCGAAGTCAGCGGGTAGGCTGTCGTCCCCCGCATAGAGATTCACCGCCCATTGGGCGACTTCCGACCAGCTTTTCATAGTGGAGATGTCGACCCGGCCATATTGGGGATACCATGCCGGGACGTCGCCTTCGCCCTGCTCGAACGGCCGTTGGGCGCCGACCCATTCCCACTCGCGCATGTCGCCTGCATCCTTGGCGGCGAAACTGATCGCGCTGTTGGTTGCCTTGAAGGTCAGCGGCTGTGCCGACGGCCACAGGATACGGATTGCGCGATAGCCCAGAGGCTCGGAAAAGCGGTCCGTGAAGCTGCTGAAATAGTGATGGGGCCATAATTTGGTGCGGACATGGCGCGTCGTCGCATAGTCGATAATGTCGCCGACCCTGATATCCTTCAGATTGCTGATCACCTGAAGATTGCCGCTGATTATCCCGTCATTCAGGTCTTTCTCCCGTTCAACCACGGAAAATTGCACTTCCGCCGTTCGGTCGATCGTCTTGCCGTCGCGGATGATGTGGACGAAATTTACCGCGACATCCTCGATCCGGGGATCGAAGCCCACAGAAATCCTTCCGCCTTGTTCAAGCCCGCTGCGGTCGATGACCTTGCTGGCAAAGCGGTAATAGCTGTCATAGCCCGTATCGTTGGCGCGCACCTGCCAATCGGTCAGCAGATAGGCGGTGCCATCCTGTGCATGGCTCAACTGATCTCGTGACATTTGTGGCAGGCTGCGTGGCGTAAGCCACGTCGGGCTGGCCTCCTTCGCGATGACCGCCGCGGGACTGGTTTGCGCGATGGCGATGCCGACGGCATAGGGCGATACCGCTGCGCTGAACGACCCCAACAGAAACAGGGTGACGCGTGCCGCCCTGGCTAAGCTCATGAAATCCCCCGTCTGGGTTGCCCCTGCCTCTGCTGCTAATATCTCCTTCGCATTGTTGCAACGTCGTACAGACGGGCCGGAGGGTAGCTGTTCTGGTGCTGCTTTTCGCTCGGGTAATGGCTGCGCAGTAAACACGACCTGCTGGGTGAACGGAAAACGGCGGCGAGTGGAGAGCAGACACTCTCGATCGATCGAGTGCGATCAGCCGACAATCGGCAGAGAGTCCCCTCCCGTGATTCAGCCGCAGGGGGAGGGGGCTTCCCAATCCGGTAAAAGCTGGTCACGCTGCTCCTGTCTTGCGGGAGGTATAGGTCATGAAACGCGAAGGAGAGAACCCAGGGCGGCGCAAGGGGCGCCCTCGCGATGAGGATCGCGCCTGTGTTCTGGCTCATTTCGAAGCACAGATCGCGCTGGAGCGATCGGTCGTCGAAATAGCCGAGGCGGGTCTGACGTTATATGGTGTCGACATGGCGCCCGATGGACGAAGCGTTTTGGTCGTTCGCCGGACACTGCGGGGCCGGTCGCTCGAGCGCCGCTATCGCCAGTATCGTGCGGAAATCGCCCATTCCATTGCCAAGTTACACCCGGATCCGCTCGAACTTGTTGGGCCGAAGACGGGATCGAAAGGGCGGCGCTTAATCACCCGCACCATCGGTATTTCGTCTGCCCCGGTGTGTCTCTCATTCCCTCCCCGCGATGACCTGAAACGCGGGCGGCCAAAAAAATGAGCTTGCGGTGATTTTCCGCTTTATCCGCCGATTTTTTCCGTACCAATGAAGTGCCCTCCATCGAATCACGGAGGGCAATATGAGTTTAGGTAGCGGTGAGTTGAACGAGATTCCGGGGCTGGGGGACAATCTCTCTGCAGCGGTTGAAATCCGGGTGAATGACCTTCAGGCGCTTCCCGGTCATCCATGGAAGATCAGCAAAGCGGATATCGACCGTGCGAAGCCGATAGTTGCGCGATACGGCGACCGGGTGCTTCCGGTCCTGGTCGATGACGAAAATCGCGTGATTTCCGGCGAGATATTTGTCGAGGCGGCTCGCCTTCAGAGACGCAAGACGATCCGGGTGATCAGACAGTCAGGCCTTTCCAGCGCCGATTCGCTGATGATGGGGATGGCCATCACCAAACTCCAGACGCTGGGCAACTGGGACAATGCGGCTATGGAGGCAGCGCTTCGCGAGTTCGAGAAATCTATCGAGGATTTTTCCGCCAGTTTGATCGGTTTTGCGCCGGGAGAACTGGACCGGATCATAGGCGCCGCCTCCGTCGGGGCGGAAGCCGACCGAATCCCGGCCATGCAGCCTTTGGCGGTTTCCCAGCCGGGGACCATCTGGAAGTGCGGCAACCATCTGCTGCTTTGCGGTGACGCGACAGATTCCCAAGCGATCCTGGCGTTGCTGGATGGCGAAACGGTGTCGGTCGCCCTGTGCGATCCCCCTTTCGGTTGCAGGATAGACGGTTTTGTCTCGAAGAGGGGGCGGCACCGGGAGTTCGTCCAGGCATCGGGCGAGATGGACGGTGACGCGCTGCTGGACTTCTTCAGCAAGTTCTGCCGGGCAATGGCCACGGTCCTTGCTCCTGGGGCGCTCGTCTATCTCTTCATAGACTGGCGAAGTCTGCGCCTGCTGCAGCAGGCAGCGGAGGCCGTGTTCGGAAAGCTGATCAACCTGTGCGTCTGGGCCAAGGACCGGGCAGGCATGGGCAGCTTCTACCGATCTCAGCACGAACTGATCCTGCTGTTCGCCATGCCTGGTGCGCGCCATCGCAACAATGTGGAACTGGGGCGTCACGGCCGGGACCGGTCGAACCTCTGGTCCTGGCCCTGCGCCGCATCAAGCCGGAAGGGACGTGAGGGCGACATGCTCGCCAATCACCCCACGCCCAAGCCAGTCGAGATGATTGCCGAGGCCATCATCGACAGCAGCCTGAGAACCGAGATCGTGTTCGACTGCTTCCTGGGCTCCGGCACGACGCTGATCGCCGCGGAACGCACGGGGCGCCGTTTCAGGGGTATGGATCTCGATCCGCTCTATGTCGATCTGGCCGTTCGCCGATGGCAGCAATGGACGGGAATGGAGGCGGTTGATGCCGCTTCCGGCCGCAGCTTCAACGAGATTGCGCAGGAGGTTGGCAATGCCAAGGAAGACTGACGACTATGAAGTGGGTTATGGCAAGCCGCCCAAGCACAGCCAATTCCCTCCCGGTGTCTCCGGAAACAAGGGGCGTCGCCGAAGAGCGGAAACGCCAGCTGAGATCATTGCGAGAATCCGCGATGATAAAGTGATGGTGAATGGCAAGCGCGTTTCCAAGATCGAACTGGCGATCAATCAGGTCGTCAACAAGACCCTTTTATCCGCGAATCCGCGCAATCTGAACATCTTATTGCAAATATTCGATAAATATGGCGCGCTGCCTGAGATCGATAGGCGGGCCGAGGCCGAGGCAGGTGCCGAGGCAGCCATGCAGAAAATCTTCTCCATCTTCGATCAAACGGTCGATGACGATCCCGCTATCGGTGCGGAGCTTGATCGCCACAGTCGAGAAGAAGCAGCGTTGATCATGTCCTGCCCACATTGCGGGCCCGAATTGACGGCCCGCTGGGGAGAGGAGGACCGTAAGACCTTCTCGGCGCGGCACGGCAAGACCGGGCTTCACAAGCAGGTAGAGGCCGCGCAAATGACGAAAAAAAAGGAATAGGGTTAGAAAGGGCGGTGCAGCCTTTCTGCCGCACCGCCCTTCATTCAACCCTGCAGCTTCATCCCGCACGCGGTTGCGATTTCGGGTGCCACGACATCGAAACCGGCAAGATCGAATTCTGCATCCTGCACCTGCCGCCCAGCCATCCGGACCACCAGTCTCCTCGCTCCAGCGAAAGAAGCCAGCAGCTTCTGCGCGCTGCGGCTTTTGAATTCGCCCGCAGCCGTGCCGGTGGTGTCGATATCCCAGAGATTGGATTCGAGCTTCTGATCGTCGATGCGCCAGATCGCCATCGTCTTGGGCTGCCCGAACATATTCTCGCCATCATGGCTGACGACCTGCGGCCAGTTCACATAGACCGCGAGAGAGCCTTCGCTGCAGCGCAGTGTCAACGACGCCCGAGCTTGATAGCCTAGCATATTGAGCAGCCGGTTCGACGATTCTATGCCTGCCGACATGAAGCGTGAGCCGGTGAGAGGGGTTGTCTCGCTCGTCACGTTCCAGCGCTCATGTGCGTCGGTCTGAGCGACTGCGGGAGTTGCAAGGATGATGGCTATAGCGGCAACGAAGGATCTCATGCGGCTTCCTCCCGGATGATGGTTTCCTTGCGCGGCAGCAGCAATTTGGCCACCACGCTGGCTATCTGATTGTCGTAGGATCGAAGGGCCATCCGCTGGAGCTGGACGCGGAGCCACTCAGGCCCATAAAGGCCCCAGCCATTCGCTTCGAAATGGCTTTCGAGGATCTTGCTGTTGGCAGCGGTCGCATGACCGTAGATCAGGCCCAGCTTCGGTGTCGGATTGCCGGCGACCGTGCCGCTCTTCACAAGCTGCTGCGCAAGGCGCTGGAGCACCATCTCGCGCAATTCGGCATTGACGAACATCTTGTAGCGCTGGGCATTCCGTCCGCCCGGAAGCAGGTCGCGGGCATGGACGCCGCCGCTATCGAAGTAGCTTTTGCACTCCAGCGACAGGAGTTCCCCTGTTCCGGCCTTGTACGCGACCAGATCTATCTCCGGGCGCGGCATCGAAGGGTTTCCCAGAGCGCGCTTGTCTTCCGGGGCGAGATCGATCTTGTAACCCCGATGCACCCAGTAGCCGTCCGCGCGCAGGACCTCAGCTACCAGTTCTTCGAATGCGTCCATCCCCCGTCGCACCTCCATCCCCGTGGGCGACGGCCTGGCTCTGCACCTCGTCGTCGCACCTATGTCCTCTCGGGGCGACGGCCAGAGCCGGATGTTGGAAACCTGCTTACAGACAGGCGCATGCGCCTTTACCGTTGCCGGCTGGACATGCGCGCATGCCACCCGGCCCCGGAAAATCCGTGACCGAGTCCTGTAAGAAGGGTTTCCACGCCCCACTCCCCGGCTTTCTCGAGGAGTGTGACCAAATTGCTCGACACGCGCGAAGGTTCAAGCGGAATATGTATCGCGCCATTGGAAATCTGCCGGTTCAGGTATCCGATGAAGCGTGATCAGACGTCGGGCGCCGATCTCCGGGAGGATATGACCTGACGGGGCGGAATCGATTTGGTCGCCGTAACCATCCCGCTCCGTCATGTTCTCCCGACGGGTGAAGGGAAAAACTTGTCTATGAAGGCAAGTGTCTCGATCAGCCTTTCTCTCAGAGCGGAGACTTCGAGCGCAACCAGCACGTCGCCCCGCCCCGATGCTATGAGCAACCGCCGCAATACCTCATCCGAATTTCGCATCAGGCCGAGGAGGTGCATCCCGCGTGGCGCGTGCACCCCGGCAAGCCAATGCTTGACGCTCCGTTCACTCGCCCCTGTCCATCGCATGACGATCTTCACTGCCTGATGCGTCTGGCCCAGATGTCCCACAAGCGCTTCGGACATCATGGCCGCAAATGCCAGTTCCTCTCCACTCGGCGGCAACTTTTTGCCTGTTTTAGGAAACATGTTGCTCCTCCTCCTTACCTATATTCGCCGGGTCACCCTGCGCCCGACTCGGCGGAAACGCCTTCAGGACGGCAAGGTTGAAAGACACGCCGCGGAAAGGCGGGGAGATCGTCGAAATGCCGGAATGGCGCGCTCATCAGGATTCAGGACGGGAAACATCTCCGCCAGTCTGCGCCGCCGAATATGTTCGCATGTCCACGGATCACCAGAAATATTCCACCGAGAACCAGGCGGAGGCAATCCGCAGCTATGCCGAGGCGCGCGGCATCAGGATTGTCCGGACATATACCGACGCAGGAAAGAGCGGTCTGAAGATCGAAGGGCGCGATGCGCTCAAGCAACTGATCGAGGATGTGCAGACTCGCAACATCGATTTCACCATGGTGCTGGTTTACGATGTCAGCCGCTGGGGCAGGTTTCAGGACGCCGACGAAAGTGCATATTACGAATATATCTGCCGTCGTGCGGGCATCTCGGTCGAATATTGCGCGGAGCAATTCGAGAATGACGGCAGCCCGGTTGCCACCATCGTCAAGGGCGTCAAGCGCGCCATGGCGAGCGAATACAGCCGCGAATTATCCGCCAAGGTCTTTGCCGGACAGGGCCGACTCATCGAGAAAGGCTTTCGGCAGGGAGGTCCGGCTGGTTTCGGGCTCCGAAGAACTCTGATCGACGAACATGGTGCCGAGAAAGGTGTCCTCAGGCGCGGAGAGCACAAGAGCATCCAGACCGACAGGGTCATTCTCGCCCCGGGGCCTTGGGAGGAAGTGGCGATCGTGCGCGAGGTTTATCGCGCTTTCGTCCACGATGGTTGCAGCGAACAGGATATCGCGGACGAGCTCAATTCGCGTGGCGTAGCAACGGATCTCGGGAGGCCTTGGACACGTGGCACCGTGCACCAGTTGCTCATCAACGAGAAGTACGTCGGTGACAATGTATGGAACCGGCAGTCCTTCAAGCTCAAGAGGAAACGCGTCCGGAACGAACCGGGCTCGTGGATCCGTGCGCGGGACGCATTCGAAGCGATTGTCGAGCGTGATCTGTTCGAAGCCGCCCATTCGATCATCAGTGCACGTTCGTTCCGCCTGTCCGACGAGGAGATGCTGGGAGCACTGCGCGGCCTTTATGAGCGTCAGGGACTTCTGTCCGGGCTTATCATCGACGAATGCGATGAATTGCCTTCGAGCAGCGCCTATAGTTGCCGGTTTGGGAGCTTGCTGCGCGCCTACAGTCTTGTCGGGTTCCGACCTGATCGGGACTATAGGTATGTCGAGATCAATCGCGCACTGCGCCGAATGCATCCCGAGATTTTTTCGCAGGTACTGGACGGCCTTCGTCAGGCCGGAAGCGATGTCAGCGAAATTGATGGCAGCGCGCAGGTCCATGTCAACGGCGAGATCAGCGTTTCGGTGATAATCGTTCGCTGCATGTCCACGCCAACGGGCCTGCTGCGATGGAAGCTGCGGTTTGACACCTCGCTGGCACCTGACATTACCGTGGTTGTCCGAATGAATCAGACCAATCGTCTTCCACTGGACTATTATCTGTTTCCCCGTCTGGACATCGTATCCGAGCGCCTCAAACTCGCAGAAGAGAACGGCCTTTCCCTGGATGCTTATCGATTCGACGATCTCGACTATTTCTACGAGATCGCCGCACCCGCCCGTATCGCAGAGGCTGCTTGATGGATATGTTCGGCCCTCAGGTGATCGAAATGATCCCGATCTCGCGGATAACGGTTCTCAATCCGCGGGCGCGCAACAAGCGCCAGCACAGGGAAATTGCCAGCAATATCGAAGCGATTGGCTTGAAACGGCCAATAAAGGTCAGTCGGCGCGATGATGCCGATGGGCCGCGTTACGATCTTGTTTGCGGAGAAGGTCGGCTTGAGGCTTTCCAGATGCTTGGACAGACCGAGATTCCTGCCGTGGTGATCGATGCGCCCGAGAGCGAATGCCTTGTCATGAGCCTCGTCGAGAATATCGCGCGGCGCGTACAGAGACCGATCGACCTCATGAAGGAAATCGGCGCACTCCGTGATCGCGGCCACACGGAAGTGGCTATCGCCGAAAGGATCGGTGTCAGCGTTTCATGGGTCAGTCTGGTCCTGGCGCTCCTGGATCGCGGTGAGGAGAGGTTGCTTTCGGCCGTCGAGACCGGCCTCCTGCCCATCACCCTCGCTGTCGAAATATCACGTGCCGGAACAGCGGAAGCGCAGGATCTCCTCCTGGATGCCTATGACAGCGGCAAGCTTCGGGGCAAGAAACTGGCCGCGGTTCGGCGACTACTGGATATGCGCTTGCGCAGCGGGCACAAGGGTCTGCAGTCGGCTCGCCTTGGCCGGCGAGGCGGGAAGCGGAAGCTGACTCCCAGCGATCTCATGGAGATCTACCAGCGAGAGGCCGAGAAGCAGCGTCTTCTCGTGAAGAAATCGGATTTCACGCAAACCCGCCTTCTGTTCATCGTGGAGGCTATGAAAGATCTGCTTTCCGAGGAAAGCTTCACGACGCTGCTGCGGGCTGAGGGGCTTGAAAGAATGCCGCGGGCGCTCGAACTCAGGATGAGTGGCAATGTCTAAACCTGACGGACCTGTTGATGCACCTTGCTCCGATCATACGGCTGACGGGTCGGTGCGTGCAGCCTTCCTGAGAGAATATGTTTCGGTGCCAGTCGATGCGATAGTGCCTCTCAAGGTTTTGCGTGATGGAATCTCAGAGAGCAGGAAATATGCCCAGATAGTGAGTTCCATAAAGGCCATCGGTCTGGTTGAACCGCCAGTGGTATTGCCTGCACCTAGCGGAGACGGAAAATATTATCTGCTCGATGGCCACTTGCGCATCGAGGTGCTGAAACAGCTTGGCATCACGAGTGTCGAGTGTCTCGTCGCCACGGATGAAGATACATATACATACAACAAGCGGGTCAACCGTCTGCCTCCAGTCCAGGAGCACCGGATGATCGTCCGGGCAATCGATCGGGGCGTTTCGCCCGAACAGATTGCCGATGCCCTGGGCCTTGAGGTCCAGACGATCAGAAAGCGTTCGCGGTTGCTGGATGGCATCGGTTCCGATGCTGCAGAAATGCTCAAGGACAAGAACTGCCCCATTGTGGTCTTCGATGTGCTCCGCCGCATGTCAGCCGTGCGGCAGGCCGAAGTAGCCGATCTTATGATCGGGCAGAACAATTTTACGGCTGTCTTCGCTCGTGTGCTGCTGGCCGCCACCCCCAAGGAACAACTGGCGAAGCCGCCCGGAAAGGCAGTAAAGTCCACGGAACCACCGAACAGCCAGCAACTCGCACGCATGGAGCGTGAGCTTGTCATTCTTCAGACCCGGATAAAATCTGTCGAGGAAAATTACGGGATCGATAACCTTCATCTGACCTTGGTGCGGGGATATGTGTCGAAACTGCTTGGCAATGCGAACGTCGTGCGCTGGCTGTCATATAACCGACAGGAATATCTGACCGAATTCCAGAGGATCGCGGAAATCGAAACGATCGCTGGGGTGCCTGAGGCGGCATGAGGATAGACGGGGACCCGGACCCGACAAGCGCGGGGACCGCGGGAGACGCCGCACCGTGGGGCGGATCAATCGCGGGGGTGGGAATGGCGGCGACCCCGCACGAGGCCCACCAGGCCGGAAACCATAGGCCGGCCGCGCGGCATGGCTTGCCAATCTGGCGGTCATGCCGCGTTTCCTTTGACGCCGGTCGTTCTGGTCCTGGGACGATGTGTATTCCAATGCGTGACTTCAGGGCGTGAAGATGCCCTTGGGGTCAGCAAAGCTGGAGATCTTGCGCTCGGGATTCTCGTGCCAGCCGATGTTGAAAGCCCAGTAGGTCGGAAAGAACTGCAGCGTCGAATAGGGCAGGTTCTCGTGTATCCACCGGGCGATGATCTGCCAGTCCCCGGGTTTCTGATGCTTGGCCCAGAAGGCTGGAACGATCACGCAGGCGGTGGCGCCCATATAGCCATTGGCATCGAGCCGGTCCCAGATATGACTGGCGCAATTCGCTTCATTGGAAGCACAGGTATATCCGGGCTTCTTCTGGCGCTGCATGGCGTTGCAGAAGCCGTTCACCTCGCTGGATCGATAGGCGGATCTGATGGCGAGGCGACCCCAGTGATCCTGCAGGGGTTCTAGCAGCTCTTGGCACAGGTGGCTTCCCGCCTTGATGGCAAGCTCGGGATCGTCGGGAGCATTGTTCAGCCCATGGATCATCGCGACCTCGGAATGAAGCATCTCCCGCATGAAGAAGGATTTCGACAGCTGAACCCGTCCCAATTCGGTAAGCGCGGGCACGGTTCTTGGTGTACGCAGCCTTGTGAACGGCCCCACGACGTCCTCTGCAACCCAGCCCAGCCTCAGCGTAATTCCGTCGCAATCGCGCGTTCGGGTAAGTGCGCTGGGCGCCGCTTCGCCAAGACCCATGGCATGGACAAAAGCCTGATAATCCTCGAACCATGAGCGTTTGGGGCAGAAACTCTGGACGAGCATTGCCGCCTCGGTGGCGCAATATCTTTTCGCTTCGAGAAGTGCGGCTGCTGTCCTGTGGATCAGCTGGTAGCGGATATGATCGACCTTGCCGGGATCGAGGCCAAGCAGCCCGCACAGGCTGACGAGTCTGCGCCGACGGGTGGCCGGCTCGGTTTCGTCCTTTTCCAGCCATTCCTTCACTGTCGGCCCGAAAGTTTCGTCGACCTTCGCTTCGATCGCAAGGATTGCAAGCCGATCGCCGGTGCGGACGATCGCCATCAGATCGGTCTGGGTTGCCCGCCCCCCGTCTCCGAGATCGGTCGATCGCTCGAGAAATGCATCGACAAGGATGGCGCCGGACAGAACGGGATCTCCGGATATCACCGAAGCGACCGAAGCAGGTATCCCGTTCGCGCCGAACCATGAATCTGCGACCGACTTGGCCGATCGCCCGGGCTGCCAGTGCGTGGGAGACCCGAGATGCGGAATGACGTCTTCCGACCGCTTTATCGGCACGTGAACCCTGGGCAGAGCGGGGGTGTTCAGCATGATGGAAATTGTTCCCTGCCCTGGAGGGCAAGTCAATGCTCAAGCGAAACGAAGTGACGCTTCGGCGGTTCGCAGCCCATGTCGAACTGGTGCATCCTAATGAGTGTTGCGGACATTCCGCATCCCACCTCCTGAAAAATCAAAGAGCTATGGCACTGCTGCGATCGGTTTGCGTCAGCGGAGCTCTTCACAAGTCGTTTCATGCCTGTCATGAAAGGGAGAAACGGGGTCGCATGAGTAGTCATCTTCTGGGGGGCACGCGTGACTGCGCGCATGGCGAAGCTCGACCGCATATTGCGGCTTGCGCATCTTCTTGCTGAAACGGTCGAGGGGCTGACGCTTGACGAAATCGCTCTGGAGATCAGTGTCGATCGGCGAACAGCCGAACGCATGCGCGATGTGATCCGCATCCATTTCGATCTCGAGGAAGTGCAGGATGATCGGTCGAAACGGTTCAGGATTCGCGAGGGGCTGCGCCGTATCTACACGCGGCCGTCCGCCGCGGAGATAGCGGCCCTGCAGGCTGAGGTGGAGGCGCGGCGGCGTGACGGCTCTCCGAATGCCGAACCTTTGGCCAGTCTGCTGACGAAGGTGAGAAGCGCGCTTGATGAGCGTGAAAGGAGAAGGATCGATCCCGATCTGGATGCCTTGGCAAGGCTTCAGCGAACCTTTGTTCCAGCCGGACCGCTCGTAGCTGCTGCGCCCGAAGCGCTCACGACTGTCCAGCAGGCGATCATGGCGGGATGCTGCGTGGAATTCGAATATGTGTCGAACGAGAACGACACTCCACAATGGAGGCGGGTTGTTCCCTGCGGACTTGTTCATGGGCCGGTGACCTATCTGGTTGGCCGGATGCCGGGCCGGGATCTGCCTCCAGTGCTCTATCGTCTCGATCGCATGAGCGTGGTCCGGATGAGCAACTCGGCCGGTCTTGTGCCGGAGGACTGGGATCTCGATCACTGGTTGGCACAGAGCTTTGGTATCTGGCGCGAAGAAGACCATGACATAGTCCTGCGGGTGCGTCCTGAAGCCGTGGAGAGAGCTCTTTCCTGGCGTTTCCATCCCGTTCAGCAAGTCGAACAGCGGAATGACGAGCTGGTGGTGAGTTTTCGAAGCGGAGGCCTCAGGGAGCTGGCTGATCACCTGTTCACTTGGGGTGGCAGCGTCGTGATCGATGGCCCGCAGGAACTCAGAGACATGATGCACGAGCGGCTGATGCTGGCAGCTGGCGCATGTGAGCAAGCTGCGACCGGATCTGACGTACTGGCATGCAATCAGTGATTCGGTAACCGATCGAGAGCCATGGGTGACGGGGGACATTTGGGGGTATGATTATGGAAAGTCGGGCATGAAATTCTCTGCTGCTGCAGCGGCGAGAAGGGCGGACGCCACCCCCCATGCATCGGCTCTGATCGAAAGCATGCGGGATATCGGCTATTCGCTCGACACTGCCCTTGCGGACATCATCGACAATTCCATCACGGCGCGGGCCACGCGTATCGACATTCTTTCCGATACCTCTGGAGAAATGCCTGCGATCGGAATACTGGACAACGGTTCAGGCATGACCGAGGCGCAGCTTGTGGAGGCCATGCGCCCGGGCAGCAGAAATCCTCTCGATGATCGCGACGAACATGATCTTGGCCGTTTCGGACTGGGTCTGAAGAGTGCCAGTTTCTCTCAATGCCGTCGGCTGACCGTTCTCACACGGCGTGACGGACAGTCATGCTGTGCCATCTGGGATCTCGATGAGGTCGCCCGGACGAACGAATGGAGCATCAGCGTCCACGATGATCCTTCTGCCGTTCCATGGTCCGAGCGTCTGGGCGAAACCGGCACCCTCGTCGTGTGGCAGGAACTGGACCGGCTGTCAGGCGGGATAACTCATGACCGAGGGCGGCGTGCCGATCACATGAATCGGGCGATCTCGCAGGCGGAACGACATCTTCGTCTCGTCTTCCACCGTTTCATGGATGAACGTGCAAAGCCGATCTCGATTTGGCTCAATGGCCGATGCCTCCAGGCGATCGATCCTTTCGCGAGAAAGCATCCCGCGCATCAGGAAGATCCCGAAGACCGGCTCCAGCTCATTGGCGGGATCGTGTCCTTCCAGTGCTTCACCCTGCCTCACCACAAGGCGATGTCCAAACAGGAATGGGATGAACTGGGAGGGCCGGAGGGGCATCTGCGGTCACAGGGTTTCTACATCTACAGGGGACGCAGGTTGATCATCGCGGGAAGCTGGCTGGGGCTGGCTCGCCAGACCGAGCTGACCAAACTGTGCCGCATACGGGTCGATATCCCCAACACCATGGATGCTTCGTGGAAGATCGACGTCAAGAAGGCATCCGCGCAACTCCCGCCTGCTGTCAGGGACCGGATGCGTCATATTGTCGAGCGCTTCTCCCAGACATCGAAGCGCACCTACCAGCGCAGAGGGCAGCGTCTCGTCGATGAACACCGCATGCCTGTCTGGCAGCGCATGCAGAGGGATGGAGTCATTGTTTTCCGCCCCGACCCCGAACACCCGGCGCTTGCCAGCTTTTCCGAGAGTCTGCCGCCAGAGCTGCGGCAGGGTTTTGCCAACTGTATCTCGCTGCTTGGTGCCTCTCTGCCGATTGAGGCCCTTCATGCCGACTTCGCCGGAAGCGCGGAAGAAATCCGCGCAGATGAAGTGGACGCCGCCACGATCCGCCAGACGCTGGAAGCGATGGTTCCGAGGCTGGTCGCCCAAGGCTGTGATCGCGAGCAGGTGGATACGGTTCTGCGGCAGCTGGAGCCCTTCCGCAGCGCGTGGAACGTGACTGAAGAATTGCTTGATGAAATGATGAAGGACCCCGCGGACGATGACTGAAACTCTCGTGCTGCTGGACACCATGGTGTCCCAGCTGGTTGCCAGGCAGACGCCGCCCACGCCCGAAAGCATACGCGATGCGGTCACTACCATGCGTATCCTGCCGACATTCTCCGAGGTGTCCGACGAAGATGCCGAGATGCTGGCGCGTGAGCTCGAGGAACGGGTCGGCATCAGCATGGGTCTTGGCGCGATCGTCGAGGATCAGGAATTCAGACCCTGGCTCCATGATGCGAGAGCGAAAGGTCTCATCGACGCCTATTACTGGAAACGCTACGAGCAGCTTCTCAGGTCGCAGCGCATGCCTCGCGATGTCATCATCGCCATGGACGAGGTGACCGATCGCGTACTCGACAGGATGGGCAATCCCGGCGAGAACGCTGCGTGGGAGCGCAAGGGTATGGTCGTTGGCCATGTCCAGAGCGGCAAGACAGCAAACTACACCGGGCTGATCTGCAAGGCCGCCGATGCGGGCTATCGCCTGATCGTCGTCATCGCCGGTATCCACAACAACCTGCGCAATCAGACCCAGGGACGGATCGATGAGGGTTTCATCGGCCGCGACACCGGCCGCCTTGAACAGCGCAAGGGCAAGTCGAGGCCGCGGACCATTGGCGTAGGCAATTTCGATGATCGCCGTGTGCCGGTCAGCCTCACAAACACGATCAAGGATTTCAACAAGGCGACGGCGACCACGAATACCAGTCAGATTTCCTCCTATGCCGTGCCGGTCGTTCTCGTCATCAAGAAGAACTCTCGCACTCTGGGGAATCTGGTCGACTGGCTGAAGGAACATAGTGTCAGCCGAGGATCGGAAATGGTTGATCAGCCCATGCTGCTGATCGACGACGAAGCGGACAATGCTTCCATCAACATCAAGTACGGCAAGGATGAGGTTTCACGGATCAACGGCCAGATCCGGGAGCTGCTCGGCCTTTTCAACCGCAGCTGCTATGTGGGATACACGGCAACGCCATTCGCGAACATATTCATCGACCCGGATTCCGAGGACGAGGTCGGGAAGCAGGATCTCTTCCCGAGGCATTTTATCATCGGCCTTGATGCACCGACCAACTATTTTGGCCCCCGCAAGGTGTTCATCGATGGAATGCCCGACGATGCGCCACCACGATATTTGCGCTACATCACAGACAACGAAGATGTCCTGCCGCTGAAACACAGGATCAACCATCCGGTCGACGAACTGCCGGACAGCATGATAGCCGCGCTTCGCGCATTCGTCGTTGCACGGACGATACGCAACCTGCGTGGGCAGGCAGGCCAGCACGCCTCGATGCTCGTTAACGCGTCGCGGTTCACTGGTGTCCAGAACCTGTTGCGCAACCGGTTGCACGAGATCGTCGACCGCATCGAGAGCGCTGTCAGGGTCGATGCCGCTAAAGGCGAAGGTGCATTAGCCAATCCTGAAATTGCCGCGCTGAAGGCTTGCTGGGAGAAGGAATATTCGGACGCCTTCCCCAACTGGCCGGAGATTCAGGCTAATCTCCTGCCCGTTCTTGCATCAGCGTCCGTTGTTGCAGTTAACAGCGCGTCGCCAGGTGCGCTTGACTATGACAACGCGGGAGGAACCGGTCTCACGGTGATTGCGGTGGGAGGATTTTCCCTATCCCGCGGCCTGACTCTCGAAGGCCTCACCGTATCCTACTTCCTGCGCAATTCCATGATGTACGACACGTTGATGCAGATGGGGCGGTGGTTCGGATATCGTTCGAACTATGAGGATGTCTGCCGCATCTGGATGCTGGAGGAGGCGGCTGGCTGGTACGCGCACATAGCCGAGGCCACGGAGGAATTGCAGGCTGAACTCAAGCGGATGGAACGCGCGAAGGCCACTCCGGAAATGTTCGGCCTCGCTGTCCGCAGCCATCCCAGTGCCCTTCTGGTAACGGCGCGCAACAAGATGGGGTCGGGCGAAAAGCATGTCATGATCGGGCTTTCGAACAATTTTGTCGAAACGACGAAGCTGTCTGCAGACCCTGGCTCGCTTGACCGTAACAGGAGGGCGGCGCTTCGGTTCATCGAGGCCATGACGGTAGCGGGTCACGGGCCGGGCTCGGAAGAGAGTGTCTCTGGCGGCA
This sequence comes from Sphingobium indicum B90A, assembly GCF_000264945.2. NCBI lineage: Bacteria > Pseudomonadati > Pseudomonadota > Alphaproteobacteria > Sphingomonadales > Sphingobiaceae > Sphingobium > Sphingobium indicum. The sequence continues at coordinate 2,972,450 of NZ_CP013070.1, read as the reverse complement.
AGCTGCTCAGCCAGGTCCCGGTCCGGCTGGTTGACGATTTCCTGAGAGAATATGACAACTGCCGGGATTCAGTGCTTTCGGACACAGGGCCGATCAGGAAGTATATCGCGTCCAGGGCAGAAGACGAACTGACTGAATGGGACATCCTTCTGGCGAGCCGAAGCGAGAATGGAGAGAGGCCTTCCAGAAAAATTGGTGACCGGGATATCGTGCCTCTCGAACGATCGATCGGACCGGCGGAACTTAAGAGCGGTATTCTGGCCATCAGCGGCAAGCGGTCCAGGGTTGCCTCGCGCGGCGTCGAGAAGACCGGGGTTATGTCGGAAAGTGCCAAGCTGGCTGAGGTTCAGTACCGCAAGGACGAAAAGAAGGCCGAAAGTGAATCCGTCAACTATCCCGACTGGATTTACCGCGCGGTGCGCCAACGGCCGCTCCTTGTGCTCTTCCATCTCGACATCAAGCGGGCAAATATAGATTTGGATGATCATGCCATTCTGCCCGATGCTTCTGTTGTTGCGTGGAGCATCAGCTTCCCCAAATCCTCCCGACCGGACCAGAAGGTGGAGTATATCTTCAACACGACCAAGCTGCGCGAGCTCTTCGGCGAGGACGATACGGACGAGGATGACCGCGATGACGACGATTGAGCATCCGTGGGAGGGACTTGTATCGGGTGGCATTGATGCACGCCGTGTCGATTCCGCTGGGCGATGGGATTTCTTCTGGTGGGTATCCGAACGCGGTGAGCCAGCCCTGATCCTTCGATTGGCCGCGGGCGCCGAGGAAATCATGCCGCTGCCGAAAATGCGCAGCCTGGATCTCCGGTATCGGGACATTCCGGGTACGCGGGCGCTTGTCATTGTCCTCCGGGAACCAGAGCAGCGTGAGCTGTTCGCGACGCTTTGTCATGACGTGGTGAAGGCAGGGGAGGCGGCTTCGACGGCGCGGGACGCACTGGTTCGATCGATCCGCAGGACATTGCGTTGGCATCATCTTCTGCGCGGCGGGCGTTCGGCACGTCTTTCGATCGAGGAACAGCGCGGCCTGGTCGGAGAGCTGCATTTCCTGTCACATCTCTGCGATCTCCTCGGCCCCCGGGCTGCGATCGAAGCGTGGAAGGGACCGGAAGGATCCGCGAAGGATTTCGAGATCGGCAGGTGCCTGGTGGAGGTCAAGGCGAGAAGAGGTGCGGCGCGTCCGCACGTGCAGATATCCTCGGAGGACCAACTGGCAGATGTCGACGGTGCGCGCCTGTTCCTGCGTGTCTGCGATGTGGACGTCGCATCCGGACCGTCAGGCATGACCTTGACCGACCACGTGCTTCGGGTGGGCGCGCGCTTTCTGGAGGGAGATCTTGCAGCTCTCGAGATGTGGGAAGCCGCGATCGAGGCGGCAGGCTTCGATGCTGACGACGACTATTCGGATCGTGGCTGGATTGTGGGAAGGACGCAGGATTTCGAGGTGGAGGGCGATTTTCCTCGAATTCCTGCGCCGCTGCCTTCGGGGGTGGGTTCAGTCCGCTACACGATTGCGCTCGATTCATGCCAGCCCTTCGCTGTCGAAACAGGCCTGTTGGATACCGTGATCAGGGGGGATTGAAGCGCATGGAGGAACTTGCGGAATTCCACCGGGAACTCATCGCCGATGTCCAGGGCGATGCGGATGCCATGGGGCTGATCACGGCCGAGGCGTTTCTCGAGAAGATCGGCGACATTCTCGACGAGGCGGGCGAGGTCTCGTCACTCGGTCTCTGCTATTTTGATGGCAAGGACGGAACGAAACCGCTTCACGTCGATGCTTATGGCTGGGATCAGGATGACGAGGAAGGCGTACTGACGATGGCCGTCTGCGATTTCGTTCTTTCCGACGAACCGAAGTCGATAGGCAAGGACGAGATCAACAGTCAGCTGAAGCGCCTCGCCAACTTCATCGTGGCCGCCGTGAGGCAATCCTTTCGCGAAGGGCTCGAGGAAACCAGCAAGGGGTTCGTTCTCGCCGATCTGATCGCACGTTCCTGGAAGAAGATTGGCAAGATCAAGCTGCTTCTCGTGACCAATCGGGTCAACAAGGCAAGAACGGACGCCCAACCTATCGGGGAGATCGGGGGAATTCCTGTCACCTCGAATGTCTGGGATCTGTCGCGCATCCAGCGGTTCATTTCCTCGGGGCAGACCCGCGAAGACCTGGTTATCGATTTCGCCGCGGATTATGACGGCGCGATCCCTGTTCTCAAGACCTCGTTCGATGGCGCTCCTTTCGAAAGCTACATCGCTGTCATCCCGGGCACCCAGCTGGCCGCAATCTACGACAAGTGGGGTGCCCGTTTGCTTGAGGCCAATGTCCGGAGCTTCCTCCAGGCCCGCAACAAGGTGAATCGGGGGATTCGTGACACGATCCGGGACCAGCCGGAAATGTTCTTCTCCTACAACAATGGCCTCACGGCCACGGCCGACGCGGTCGAGATTTCGGACATGGGTGAAGGCCTTTTCCTCATGTCGGCCGACAATCTGCAGATTGTGAACGGAGGGCAGACCACGGCATCGATCCATGCCGCGAGAAAGCTCGATCAGCTCAAGGACGTGTTTGTCCAGATGAAGCTGACCATAGTCCCACCTGAGCGGGCCGAGGAGATCGTTCCCCGGATATCGGAATTTGCAAACAGCCAGAACAAGGTGAACGCTGCGGATTTCTTCGCGAACCATCCGTTTCATGTGCACATGCAGGAATTCTCCCGGCGTGTTCTCGCTCCGGCTGGCGATGTTCATTATCGCGAGTCCAAGTGGTTCTACGAGCGGGCTCGCGGTCAGTTCGCTGATGAGCGGGCGAGGCGTTCGCCGGCAGAGCGCAAGCGCTTTGATGCCGAGTTTCCACGCACCCAGTTCTTCACGAAGACGGATCTGGCCAAGTTCGAGAACTCTTGGCGTTGCAAGCCGCATATCGTGAGCAGGGGTGCACAGAAGAATTTCGGCGAACTGGCCAGGGTGATCGGCGAGGAATGGAGCGACAGCAAGGCAGGGGCAGATCGGTTTGACGAGGTCTGGTACAAGCGCCTCGTTGCCAAGGCGATCATCTTCAGGAACCTCGAACGGGTGGTGCCGGCCCAGACCTGGTATGCGGGCGGCTATCGTGCCAACATCGTTACCTATGCCTTCGCCAAAGTGGTTCACGATGCCGAAGCGAGAAAGCGTACCGTCGACCTTGATCAGGTCTGGCGGATGCAGCGGGTTCCGGTTATCCTCGAAAGAGCCTGTCTGGTCGCTGCCGAAGCAGCCAATGACGTGATCACCAATCCTCCAACGGGCATCCGCAACATGAGCGAATGGGCGAAGCAGCAGGCCTGCTGGTCCCAGCTTTCTGCCCGCTCAGTCACATATGAACGAGAATTCCACGACACGTTGATCGACCCATCGCAGGCCCGCGATTTCAAGAGGGATCAGCGGCGCGAACGTGTCGAACGTGACAGCATCAATGCCCAGGCTGAGGTTGTGCTGCAGGGGGGAGAATATTGGTCGAACGTGCTGGCCTTCGGCAAGTCGATCGGCAAGCTCAACCCGAAGGAGCAATCGATACTGGGCGTATGTGCGCAGATCCCGGGCAAGGTTCCGTCGGAGAGCCAATCCCGGGCCGCTCTCCAGATAGTGACCCGTCTGGAGGCCTTTTACTGACGGATGCCTCGCTCGGTCAGCTGTTCAATATGTCTGCCACCAGCTCGGCGATCTGCCGGGCGAGCAGCGGCGGAACGGCGTTGCCGACCTGCACATATTGCTGCGTCCGGTTGCCCTCGAAGAAGTAGTTGTCCGGAAAGGTCTGCAGTCGGGCAGCTTCCCTGACGGTTAGGCTGCGGCACTGCGCGGGATCCGGATGGATGAAGTAATGACCATCCTTGGAAATGTGGCTGGTCACCGTCGTCGAGGGTGCTTTCCAGTGCTGGACGCGGAAACGATCGGCGAAATGGCCGCTCTCCCAGTTGCTGTGGTCGGGAGCCAGGGCAGCCGGGAATTCTTCGGCCTTGGGCGAGCGGTCGAATTTTTCCGCGAAGGTCGCTGCAAATGCATAACGCGCCAGATCGCTCTCCATATGTCCGCGGCTCTCGTGGTTGGGGAGGGTTGGCAATCGTTCGTCTGCAAGCCAGGCGCCCAGCCTGTTGTCCTTGATTGGTGTCACCTGCCGGCTGGAACGCGGAAGCATATTCTCTGCGGCTTCGAGTTGCCGGGCATGTTCGGAAAGCGCCTTGGCGACGTCGTTGAGCCAGGTGCCGTCATTCCGGCACGCTGATGCGGCAGTACGGAACGCGGATACCGCTGCGACGCGCCAGTTGTCGGGGGTGTCGGGGCTCCGGCTCAATCCGCTGCGCAATGCTGGCATGCCTGTCAGGACGCTTGCGACCGTGGTTCGGCTTGCCGGTTCCAACGTGCGACCGAATGTGGAAGCGGGGATATTGGCAAGCACGTCGCTCCGGATGCCCAGGAGAATCACGCGATGCCTGCACTGCGGGATGCCGAAGTCCTCGCTCCGGATCACGCGACCGGCATGTCTGCCCTTGGCCCCGTCCACGAGAGGAAGGAGGGTATAGCTGTCGGGTTCTCCGCCTGCTGCTCTCAGATCGTTCAGCACCCGCTCGAAAATGCTTTCGCCCTTCACCCTGGAAGACAGCATGCCTTTCACGTTTTCCATGACGAAAGCGATCGGTTGAAGGCGACCCAGGATGCGGATGTATTCGCGATACAGGAAATGGCGATGGTCTGTCGCGGGATCGTAATTCTTGATACCCCGGTTCCGGGCCCGCCCGACCAGCGAATATGCCTGACAGGGAGGCCCGCCTATGACGATTGTGTCGCCATCGGCCTCTTTCCTGATGCGATCGAGACAGGGATCCAGTGCCTGCTGGGCATCTTCGGTCCCCAGCTCGAGCATCGCGGTTTCGTCTTCCGCGGCTTTCCATTCTTCCGGATAGCGATCGGCCAGCGTCTGTCTGGTGATCTCGCCAGCCAGATACTGGTAGTAGCAATCCGGTAGTGCTGTGAACTGGCGGGTGAAGGCTCGCAGTCGCAACGTTGCGAACGCAGAGGGCTCCTTCTCGACAGAAAGCGCAATATCGAAGATCCGTTTGCCTTCCGCATTGCGCAGGGATGAAAACCCCTCGGCCAGGCCGCCAGGGCCCGCGAACAGGTCGACAGTCTTGAAGCTGCGGCTCATCTATCCGAAATCCCCCATGCGTCGCTCTCATACCAGGGCGGGCCGAACTAGCCAGAGGAAAAGAAATGGTCGACATTGTCGACGCAGCGACACGCTCCAGGATGATGGCAGGGATTCGGGGGAAGGATACCGGCCCTGAAGTCACACTCAGGCGTGCAATGCATGCTCGCGGTTTCAGATATCGGCTGCATGTCCGGTCGATGCCGGGGCGGCCTGATCTGGTCTTTCCCCGCTACAAGGCTGTCGTGTTCGTCCACGGATGTTTCTGGCACCGGCACGAGGGATGCCGCTATGCCACTTCACCCGCGACCCGGTCGGAATTCTGGGCAGAAAAGTTCGCGACGAACTTGGCGCGGGACCGAAACAATGAGGAACGGCTTCGAGCCGCCGGTTGGCGGATTGCGGTTGTGTGGGAGTGTGCTCTCAAGCGATCGATCGATGAGGTCGTGGAACAACTGTCTCGCTGGTTGCTAAGCCCCAGCCATGAGCGGCTGGAGCTTTAGCGTGGTTCAAGACGGTTCACCGCATTGGCGATCTTTATCTTACCATAAATATTCTCAGATAAATTACACGAAAGGTAACCAGTAAACTCCGGAATGAGCTAGGGTGCAGGCAACCAAGGAGGTTTGCCATGCAGCCTGAAGTTGCCTTTGACCGATTGACGAGACACGCCACGCAGCGCGCTCGCCAGCGCGGCGTCACACGCGCTGCGATCGACCATCTCTGGTCCTTGTCTGACCAGGAAATCCCGGTTGCTGCGGAACTTCATGTATGCAGCATCTCGCGGTCGGCAATCGCCGAGGCGATTGCAGATGGCGCCAGGCCAGCCGACATGGCTCGGCTCGCTCGACTGGCTCTTGTTGAAGCCACGGACGGCGCCATCGTCACCGTCGCCATCATTCACGGCCGCAAGGGGCGTCATTATCGGCGCCGCATTCGTCGATACTGGAGGGGTTGAATCATGTCCGACGGCAAGATCATCGCCTTTCCATCTTCGGGGAGCAATCGCGTCTCTTCGTTGTCCCTGGAGGTCGACCGCATAGAGCGAGAGATGCGCGGGCTCAGGCGCAGGGACAATGATGTGTTCATGCATCTTGCAAGGAAAGTGCATGGCTATCTGGCCGAGGTGGAGAAACTGGGGCTGCGATCCGGCAGGATCGGAGAAATCATCGGTGGCTCCGAGCATCCGTCGGCGAAGAATCGCCCGCGATTTTCTTGGAATGGAGAAAGCCGGGACTTCACTGCCAGTCCGCTCAACAAGAATGGGCTGCATTGGATCAACGTGATTGCGCGCTGCGCCGAGGCACTGGCAATTTCCCGAGATGATCTGCTTCTGGATGCCGTCAATGGTTCGCGGATAAGACCATCTGGCGGACCCTCGGAATATTCCGAAGGGAGCTGGCTCGCCGAGTTCCACTCCCTGATGGAAGCGCTCCAGACAAGATTGTCGGCACATCGGGATATGGAGGGGCTTTTTGCCTATCTCGTGCAAAGTCAATTGGACTTGGGCACGGTGGGAAACCTTTCGCATTCAGATGAACCGATCCTCTCCTGGTTTCGTGCCGAGCTTCCCGAGTGGCCGACCATTTTCGGACAGATCCCTCGCGCAATGATTTGCGGGGATCTCGTAGGAGGCTCCGCAGGAGCGATCAACGTCGATCAATTTGTTGATCAGCGTGATGCGTGGCTTGAATTCTTCAAGGGCACCTTTTCTGATTTTCAAGTAGAAGGAGCCAAATCGTACCTGATGCCTTGGGCACAGTATGGTCTGGCCATCATACCAAATTCCGATCTACGGCCTTCGTTGGCCCTTTATCGATGGGCGCAAGTAATTGTCAGCCACTTCGATGATTCTGATCGAGAGACCACCTATTCATTGCCGGTTGCCGGCTCGGACCTGGCTGGAGCAACCCTTGGTCCCTTCTTTCCGGACTTCGCTGAAGGGTTGGCAGGAAGGGTCCTGTTTGCCCCTCTAGGCACCAAGGCCTTCGACGAGATCGCGACGACCTCGTTCGATGATTTTCACGGCCGTATCGGAGGCAACGACGAGCGGTGCTGGGACCCGATCCTCGACGTGGAGCCCGGGACGCTCGAATATGCATCCAATGCTCCGGATATCACGATCGCTGCCATGATAGAGCGCAATCTTCTTTTCGCGGATCGGGCTTCCCTTCCGGAGCAGCGTCTCGACCGGATCCTGGAACAAGACATCGAGAACATGGCCAATGCCGTTCGTGGGCACCGTGATCGGATCAGGCAGATTGTGGATCCGGCGAAGCGATCACTTCTGGATTCATGGTCCGAAAGCCGTGAGCGGGCCGACAAGGGCAAGGTCGGCGAGGGGGATGTCGAATGAGATCCATCACTGCATATTTCAGATTGGGCGGATTCCTCGCGGTAATCATGTTTGTCACGAGGATCTTCGAGGACGGGGGGTGGCCCTTATTCCTGTTCATCGCCTTCGTCGTTCTGATCATCATTGGGCTTGTCCTGTCCAGGACCAAGCCGTCGAAAGTTCCAACATCCATACATACACCCACCGCAAGGGAGAAGCGCGCAGTGACCACGCCAAAGCCGATTCCCAACCATCCCGTGCATCGGGTGAACTCAGCTCCGACGAGACCCGTTTCCATCGATCAAGCTCTCGCTTCTCTCCCGCCCTGGTTGATCGAGCGGTCTGGCTCACTGTTCTATACGGGAAGGGAGGCCTTCGCCGGCAGAAGGCAGCTTTACCTTCTGGGGCTCAACCCGGGGGGTGACCCAGATCTGCAGCGGCAAGACACCATAGGCAAGGCCTTGACTGATTTCAGGGATCGCCCTCGCCCATGGTCGGCCTATCTGGATGATAGTTGGCAAGGCGCTGCGCCCGGAACCTGGGGCATGCAACCACGCGTCCTGCATATGCTGAAGGAGCTTGGCTGCGACCCGCGTCTTACACCTGCAAGCAATGTGGTGTTCGTGAGGTCAAGGGACGAAGCCGCCTTGCGAACCGAGAAGGCAAGGCTTCTCCAGTTGTGCTGGCCAGTCCATCAGGCTGTTATCGACCACCTGGGCGTCGAGGTTGTCGTCTGCTTTGGAGCAACAGCTGGCAAGTGGGTACGGGAACAGATTCGGGCCAACCGCCCCATCGGCGAATTTCGTGAACAGAACGCAAGGGGATGGAAGAGCGAGGCTCATCAAGCCATCAATGGCCGCGCTGTCATCACTGTAACCCATCCTGGCCGCGCTGACTGGCGTAATCCAGCAGCCGATCCCACGCCGTTGGTCAGGCAGATTTTGGATAGGCGATAATTAGACCGACTTGCCGGCGGATGCGCCGACGGCGGGGAATTCCCAATCGACGCCGCTAGAGGGCGGAATGCTCAGCGGAGTCCTGTTTCTCTCTGTACTGCCTTTGTTACGGAATTCGCTGATCCGATCACATTTCACTGGCGACATGTGAGCATGTTTATACCTGTACCCAGCATCCAGTCCCTGCTCCACAGGATGGGAATTTCCCCGCAGGCCAGTTTCGGGAGGAGAACCGGGGAAACCAGACATTCAGCTGCATCTGCCAAGGCGGCTGCATCCGCCAACTTAGGAGACGTAGCCACCGACGGTAGCGCCCCCGATAGCGGCCAATCGTTCATCACGTTCAAGGCTTGGAAAATATCGGCGCAGCCGTGACTTGTGTTGTGGGGCAATCTGGAACGTCAGCGGACTTTCAGTCCGAGCTCACTCAGAAGCTGACTTGCCTGCACGTTTGAGATTGTTGCACCGCGGAACTGTAATGCATCTCCAAGCCGGATGCCGCCAAGGTCCGCACCGCGCAGATCGGCACCGTCAAATCGTGCGGCATCCAGCAGCGCATCACGCAAACTGCAATTGTTGAAGGTGGCATGGCGAAAATCACATTTGCGCAGGTCAGCTTGCGAAAAATCCAGGCGCGCCAGCGTGGCTTTCCGAAAATCGCGCCCGGGCATCTTGGCATTTATGAGCAAGGTTTCCTCGAACCGGATCTCCAACGCCCTCACGTCAGTCAAATCTGCGCCCGTGAACTTGCACCCCACGACTTTTGCGCCGTCAAGATTGCTGCGTTTGAGCGTGACATTGTTGAAATCGCTATTGGTGAAGGACGCTTCGGACAGGTCGCAGCCGGCGAATGAGGCGAAGGCAGCGCGACATGACCGCCACGTGGAGCGTTCCAGTTTCGCTCCATGAAAATCGGCCTCCCGAAGGTCACATTTTTCGAACGACCATTGCGACAGATCCAGACCAGAAAGATCGACCCGAACGAGTTCGCATTCGACCACTGTGTGCGGTTTCCCCGCCAACGCTTCCATATCGCTTCTGGAAAGGGTCAGCTGTTTCAGCACCGGATGAGCAAAAGGGTCTTCCATCCGCCGTCCTTATCACTGTTATTATTGGATCATAGCCCCGGACGCAGCCGAGCAAGGCGGCCGTATCAAATGAGTTGGGTGCGGAATTTTCTGTTGAGGCCAGCCTCCTTAACAGCGGCTGCCGCCGACATAGCGGCCGCTCCTGCCCATTGAATCTGACGTCGAAACCTTCCGTTCGTTAATTCAGCGCGATCCAAGATTTCAGTAGACAAATGGCTCAATCAATTCAGCTGATTATCGCTGCGAGGCCGGCCGACGTCGGTCAGCAGCAACTTGCGGCTGGTACGAATCACCACCTGGGCGCGCAAATGGGCTTCCAGGTCTGACACGCCGCGGCTGACCATGGGCAGCGGCACGCCGAGCGAGCGTGAAGCGGCGGATAAGAGTCATCGATCTTTCGCGATCACGTCACGACAAAATCGTGCGGTGCCGGTTTCAAGAGTCGCCGAAGGCAGCCAATGATGGCAGACTCGACCCGATGCATCGACCGACCCTAGCGGTCCCTGTGGGTGCGCTCAGACACATCGAGGATTGGCTGGAATGACTGGAAACACTTCCGAGCGCTGCGCGATCTGCGAAGGTGTAGCCGGTGCCGCGAGCTCCACCTTTTCGCTTGGTGGTCGCGATGGCCTGGGTTTCGCCTGCGAGGCATGCGGCGACTATGAGGTCGCGCGGACCACGCTGGTAAACTGGTTCGGCAAGACCACGCGGTTCAATGCCCGCCAGCGCGCGGCGCTTGCGCACCAAGTGCGAAACGCCGACCGCAGCCAAGGACGCCCCTTGCTGACGGATAGCTGGATGCAGCATTTCGTCCGCACGGCGAAGTTGCCGAGTCCGGCAATGCAGGCGGTCAACCTCATCCGTATCATTGGCGACGCCGTCGCCGAGACTGGCGAGGGACATTTTCTCGACGGCATTCTCGACGCGCCGCTGATCGGCTCGTTCAACCAGCAAATGTTCGATCAGCTTGTCCGTGAACTAATCGAACAAAAAATCCTGGTGTCTATGGGCAAAGCGCAACGCGATAACCCGCGCGGCGTCGGGGTGTTGAGCGGGATGCTCTATGGCCTCTCACTGGAAGGATGGGAGCGCTACGAAGCGGAGCGGCGGGGCCAGATCGCGGGCCGCTATGGGTTCATGGCGATGAAATTCGGCGACGCGACGCTCGAAGCCCTTGTTGAGGACGTCATCAAACCGGAAGTCGCGGCGGCGCTCAGTTATACGGTGGTCGACCTGCGCAATGTCTCGCGCGCAGGGGTAATTGACAATTTAATGCGTGAGCAAATCCGCGACGCAGCCTTCATTCTGGTGGACCTCACGCACGACAACGCTGGCGCATATTGGGAGGCGGGTTACGCCGAAGGACTTGGCAAGCCAGTCATATATTTGTGCGAGCGCGGAAAGTTCGACAATACCAAGACCCACTTTGACACCAATCATTGTACAACGGTCTTGTGGTCGATCGGTGAGGAAATGCAATTTAAGAGGGAATTGGTCGCAACGCTTCGACGTTCGCTCAATTTGTTCGGCTCTGGTTATGATACTTGATTAGGTCCATCCAGACCGGCAAGCAGAACGAACCGTGGACGAATCAGCCGCCATCCTCAAAAATGCAGACGCCCGCGGGTTACGGCGGGTGCTCATTGTCACCGCGCTGCCGCTAGAGCGGGACGCGGTACGCGAGCATTTTACCGAGATCGGAACCTGTGTTGGCGACGATCAGCTCTTCTACGACTGCTATGAATATCGCTGCGGCGGCAAATGCGATGACGAGAGCGCGCAAGGGTGGCTGGTGGTCGTCGCCGAATGCGGCGCGGGCACGCATGTCGCGCAAAGCGCGGTGATCTACGCTACCCAGATGTTCAAGCCGTTCGAGCTGATCCTATTCATCGGCGTCGCGGCGTCGCGGAAAAAGGACATCCCGATTGGCAGCGTCATCGCCTCGGATCGAATCTACTACCCGCATGTCGGCAAATATGAGGGTGGCAGTTTCCACAATCGCGCACGGCTGCACAATATCGGCAAGGACCTCAAAATGCTAGCGACCTGGGTCATTCGCGAAGATGGATGGCAGGACCGGATCCTGCCGACCAAGGGCTGGCAGCGTCCTTCCGATCCCAAATATGATTTCCTGTTCACGCCGATCGCCAAGCTTGCCAGCATTGTGACCGTCGAGGCGGTATCCGCCGATGTCACAAGCGAGCTCGAGAAGAACATCGAATCCCATTATCAGGATGCGCATGCCCTCGAGATGGAAGGCTTTGGCGCGGCACTCGCAGCGGAGACCACCGGCACGCCAATCATGGTGATCCGGGGCATTTCGGACATGCGCCAAGACAAAAATCCGGAAGACGATGCAATCTACCAGCCGGTCGCCGCGATGCACGCCGCCGCTTTCGGGGTGCGGCTGCTCGACGAATGGAGCAGCCGCCAGAAGCCAAGTTCGGCGGCTTTGAAGCCGTTGGGTGATACCCTAGCCCTACCCGCCCCGGCGGTAACGGCGGCGGTGGGCCGCACCGTGTTCAATCTCGATGCCGAACTCGAGAACCTTTCCGAAGAAGCGATCGAGCGGATTCTCGAAACGCTCCGCCAGAAGACCGGCAACCCCAATCTTAAACTGGTCGGACTCGAAAAGGGATCTGTGCGGCTGATCGTCGAGGGTGGCGACGATCCTGCTCAATTCGATCAGACGCTGTTGCGCGAGGCTCTGGCGAACGAACACCAGCTCGCGCTCAAGGGCACCGTCTCGGAAGCCGATTACCGGGCCATTCAAGCGCTCGAAAGCCGGTTGCCCGCGCTCTCAGCGGGCCTCCTTAACTGGCCCCGCACTCTACCCGACGGCGAATGGATCGCCCGGCCTGAGAGCGCGGAACTCGTCGACCGTCTGCGCACCAGCGAGCAGAGCACGACGGTGCTTCTCGGCGTGCCAGGCGGCGGCAAATCGGCCATCCTCGCCGACGTCGCGCTGCAGCTCGGCGCACTTGGGTGGCCGGTACTGGCGATCAAGGCAGATCTCCTCCCGGCGACGCTGGCGTCCGACGCCGATCTTGGACAAGCGCTCGGTCTCGACCAAGCCGTATCGGCCGCCATCCACAAAATCGCGGCGTTGCGCCCGGTAGTTCTGGTCATCGATCAGCTTGATGCGCTGGCTGGCTATGTCGATTTGCGCACCGACCGGCTGAACGTGCTGATGAACCTCGTGCGCAAGCTCAGCGGATTTCGCAACGTCCATATCGTGCTATCGTCGCGCGAGTTCGAGTTCCGCCACGATGTACGGCTCCGCACGATACAGGCCGAAGAGCTGGTTCTTGCGCCGCCGCTATGGGAGGACATCTCCGCCATCCTGGCCTCCCATGGGGTCCTTTCCGATGGCTGGCCAGCGGATGCGCGCGACGTCATGTTGAAGCCGCAAGCGCTGGCGACCTTCTTGCGGCTGCTTCCGACGAGCGGGGCCGCGCCCTTCGCGACCTATCAGGCTATGCTCGACGCCATGTGGCGCGCGCAGGTGGTGGCGCATCCGCGCGGGTCGCAGCTCGACGGCTTGCTCGCCGAAATCGCGAATATCATGGCGGACGAAGAGGTACTCTGGCTGGCCCAGGTGCGGTTCGACGACCGCCACGAGGACATTGAGACACTCAAGGCGCTCGGGATATTGACCGCACACGGGCCGGGAACGATTGGCTTCGCGCATCAAACTTTGTTCGAGCATGCCTTGGCGCGCGCGTTCGCGCGCGGTGCGGTCGCGCTGTCGCAATTCGTGTTGCAGCGCAGTGGGTCGCTGTTCCTGCGCCCGAAATTATGGGCAGCCTTAAGCTATCTGCGCGGCGTCGAACTACAAGCTTATCGCCGCGAGATCGAGGCGATCTGGAATCAGCCCACGCTGCGATCGCATCTGCGGCAACTTCTCGTCGAGTTTCTTGGACAGCAGAACGAACCGCTCGACTTTGAAGAACTGATCTTGGTTCAGGCGCTTGACCAACAGCGGACACGGACAGCCGCCCTGCGCTCGATCGCAGGAAGCCCGGGCTGGTTCAAGCGCCTCGGGAAAAGCGTGATAGCGCCGATGATGACGCGGTCCGATGAAGCGGGCCTGGCACAGTATATTCTGAGCCAGGGCGCGCGGTTCGCCACGGATGCGGTGGTCGACATGATAGAGGTACGCTGGTTGCCTGATCCAGCGTTCGACAACGGCGCGATGCAGGTGCTGGTCGAGTGCCCGGTCTGGGACGATCGCATCGCGCAGATGGTGGTCGTTATGGCGCGCCGCACGGGCATGGCGCCCTTCTTTCTCGACAATATCGTTGCGACGGTCGGGGCCGACCAGCCCGCATATGCGCTGGCACTTGTCGAGGGCGTGCTCGATCGCTCGTTGGAAGCGGCTGTCGCCGAATCCAACCGGCGGCGCGCGCTGACCGCGCCCAAGGACGAAATGTCCGAAGCGGCGATCGTGTGGCGCGTCCACAACTCGCCGAGTGATCCCCTGCGTCGTCTCGTCGAAGACGAGCGCGAATGGGATAGTCTCGAGGCGCTTGCCGAGATGCATCCGCGACTCGTCGTCGATACGCTATGGCCGTGGCTGAAGCGGGTTATGGCCGCGCTTGCCGAAGTGGATAGCAGCCAGCGCTGGTCACCGGGCTTTCCGCTCAATTATGGCCTCGATTTCCGCTTCACCGACGAGAACAGCTTTGGGCTGCCCGAACCGACCTTGCTCAGCGGGTTGCGGGTCGCGCTCGAAACATTGGCCGATCGCGATCCTGATGCGGTTCGCGCCTGGATCGCCAAGGATGAAGGACTCCAAGCGGCGCCGGCACAGAGGCTGTTCGCGCATGTCCTCGCCAGCCAAGCGGAATGCTTCGCGGACACCGCCTTCTCCTTCCTCATGGCAGACGCCAACCGGCTACATATCGGCAATTTCGAAGATCAGTCGCGCACGGCAAAGCGCCTGATCACCGCCGCTAGCCCGTACTGGAGTGACGAGCAGCTGCGAGCATTCGAACAGCATGTCCTCGACCATGGTCCCGACTATGCCGGCAAGGGCACGCCCCCGGTCGAATCACGCCGGGCAGTGTTGTCGATCCTCCGGCAGGCGAAACTTGGGCTGCTTCGCGCGCTGCCAGAAGATCGCCTGTCCGATACGGCACAGCGCTTTATCCAGGAGCAAGCGCGGGTGTTCGCCGACCGCCTCGTCGGCGCGACCTATTCCGGCGTGCAGATGATCGGATCGCCGATCTCTTCGGAGTCACTCGCGCAGGCCAGCCAGGCCGACATCGTCCGCGCCTTTGAAGAAATGCCTGACGCGACCGGCTGGAATCATCCCAACCGCCGAATGGAAGGGGGCAATATCCAGCTCGCGCGTGAATTCGCCAGCTTCGCGCGCGAGGCACCCGAGCGCGCCGCGGCTGTGCTGCGCGACCTGACCGCCGAGACGGGCACGCGAGCGGCGGGCTATGCGATCGCGGCCATGGCGGAAAGCGCAGACGCCGTACTCGTCTGCGACTTGCTGCGAAACACGGTCGCGCGCGGTTTCGACAGCGAGGAGTTTCGCGGGTCATGCGCCGGTGCCGTAGCACGGCTCGTATCGCGCAACTTCCTGATCCCGAGCGATGTGGTCGCAATCCTCGAACATTGGCTTGCGCTTCCGGTATCCGACGAACCGCATTCCGAGGATACCGACGATCAGCCTGCCAGCGACCCGCATGCAGCGGCCGAAGCCGAAACCGAACATGACCGTTCGCTGCTCTGGGACTCCTACGGAATGGTGATGCTGCCGCATGGCAACTACCCGATCCTGGATGCGCTCATGGACGTCTATCTGAAGCGTGGCGACCCGGAGGGACTGATCACCTTGTTCGAGCGCCATCTCGAAAGGCAGGAGACGACCGAGATCTGGCAGGCGCTCGTCTACCACATGCTGCAGATCCACCCCGAGGATCCCAGGCGGCTCGCCGAATTCATCCGGGTGCTCTTTGCACGTCACCCTGCTTTGGTAGGCAGCCGCGAGGCCGCGTTCCTGTTGGGGCATCTACATTGGTCGCATCCTGCCTTGGTCGCCGATTTGATCTTGCCCGCCAAGGCATCGGGGAGCGCCCGCATTCAGCGCTATTTCGGCGAGCTGGTCGGCCTCATTGCGCTGGTTCAGCCCGACCAGGAGTGGGCGACGAACGAATTCCAAGCCTTGCTCGAGGCCAATGCACCGCTGCATGCCGTGCATGGCGCCATCGAATCGGCGGTCAATGTCTGGCGCGAGGAAAAGGCTCAGGACCCCGCCACAGCGTGGCTGGTGGCGGCGATGCCAATGATGGATGCCCGCGGCTGGGAGATATTCTTCGACCTGTTCCGGCAGCTCGACGAACTCCATCCTGGCCCGCAGACAACCGCCTTGCTGAGCGCAATGGCCGATCATCTTCCCGCAACGGTCGAAGCGGATCCGATGTTCGTTGTGTCCGGTCTATCGAGTTTGCTGCCGCACAATGCGACGTTGGTTGGCCGCATCGCCAATCACCTCGTGGAGGCGCAGCGGGCACGGTTGGCCGACTTGCGCACCGGCCACTCAGCCGTCGTACCGGATCTAGTCGACCTTGCGATCACCCTCCATCGCGCAGGGGAAGCATCCCGCGAAACGGGCACAGCCCTGTTCGAACAGTTGATGGACCTCGATCTGTATCTGGCGCGGCAAACGTTCGACGAGATCGACAATCGTTTCCGTAAAACCGCGCAACCGCGCCGCCGGCGATTGCTCCGGCGCTCGCAGCGTCGGCAGGCACGCCGATCGTTCGCGCGATCGAGCTCGGTATGACTAATGTTGGCCGTACCAACCGCTACCTAAGACTGAGTGCCGAGTGCCAAAATTTTGGGAACGCGCAGGATCATGCTGACGACCAATTCTAAGGTGCGTTGCCGACGGGCCATTAATACAAAGGGAGCTAAGCCACTCGCCATGAAACGAATCGAGGCCAACAAGCTACTAAAGCCGATGAGCTATATCGGCGGGGCTATATCGGAGTGGCGTCTGCTTCAGCAGCTCGAGGGACATATCGCTCCGGCAGCAATTCCCTTCGAGACTCGGGTGGGGTTCATGAAAAGCGTAGAGCTCCTGAAGGAGGCGGCTTCGGACCTGTCGATGAGGACCTCGCTGGGCGTCATAGAGGCAGAGTGGGACGACGCCTTCGCTCAGATTGCGGTCAACCGGCCACTGTCGGCTCACGAGTTGCAGCGACTTGCGAACTACGGCGAGCGAGTTTCGACTGTATTCGCTACCGAAGCCTGCTCGCTGGCGTTGATGACGCTCGCACCAGGACATGCAGCCTACGCCGCACCCGAGCGACCGCTATTTGGCGAGCAGGTTGAGGAGGCATTTCCAACCGCATCCGCCGAAATAGCGGACGCAGGCCGGTGCCGGGCAGCGGGTCTCTGGACCGCTTGTGTTACCCATTTGATGCGCGCTCTGGAGCCCGCGCTCGGTGCACTCGCCGCTTGGGTTGGCGTCACGCCGAAAGCCAATTGGAACGCCACTTTGAATCAGATTGAGGCACGCCTGCGCGAAATCCACAAAGGCGTGGACGGGGATGAGGCGGAACGTTGGGCGTCAGAGGCCGCACTTCAGCTGCGCGCCGTCAAGAATGCCTGGCGCAACCACGCGATGCACGGTCGCACCCGATACGAAGAGGATGACGCTGTAAGGGTCTTCGATTCAACCAAGTATCTAATGCAGACTTTAGCCGGACGACTAACTGAGTAGGCGCAACGCTCCAGCCATCGACGGATCAGGGAAATCCTGGACTTCCGTGCCTGCTAAGACATGGACGTTGCCATATCAGCCGTGCGACAATCGAATGATCAGCCGTTGTTACAGAGGTTGACCGAAATAAACGATTGACTTTACGGCAAGCCGCGGAAAGGTGATGAAGGCAGTATGCGGTTCACTGCTGATGGCCCAGATATTCCCGGCGACCTGCTCGATGCACGGGACGACGGCCAAGTCATATTTTTTTGTGGATCCGGCGTGTCCTTGCATCAGGCAGGCGGACCGACCTTTCCCCAGCTCGCCCAGCGCGTGATCACCGAATTGGGCGTTCCGAGCGAGAGCACTGCCGCCCAGGTCTTGGGGATCGCGCAGAACCTCCCGGCAATCGCTGGTGTGGGAAGTGTCGTCGCCACGGACCAGATTTTCGGACTGCTTGAGCGCGACTTTCCCGTGCAGGATGTACGGCGCGCGGTCTCAAAGGCAGTTAAACCTCCTGAGACTGCCATTCTTGATGCGCATCGATCGCTCCTCGACCTTTCACGCGGACCAGACGGCGTCACGCGGTTGGTAACGACCAATTTCGATTTGCTTTTCGAGGCCGCTGCGTCAACGCCGCTCGATTGCCTTGTCCCTCCCCTGTTTCCCAATCCGTCAAAGGGGACAGGGTTTCGCGGGATCGTGCACCTGCACGGCAAGGTCAACGACGCGTACGACGATATCGACAGCGAAGAGTTTGTTCTCTCCTCGGCCGACTTCGGCCGAGCCTATCTTTCTGACGGCTGGGCAACGCGCTTCATGCAAGCGCTGATCGAGCGGTTTCGCATCGTCTTCGTCGGGTACTCTGCGGACGACCCACCGTTGAAATACCTGCTCGAGGCGTTGCGGCCAAACTATGCCGGCGATCGGTTATACGCTTTCCAAAGCGGGGCCGCGAAAGCCGCTTCCGCGCTTTGGATGCAGAAGGGCGTCACCGCCATTCCGTTCGACCGCTTCGACCAACTCTGGTCGACAATAACGCTCTGGGCGGAACGCGCTCGCGATCCGGAAGCCTGGCATAATAGTATCGCCGCGCTCGCGTCACAGCCGCCGGGGTCGCTGAAGCCCTTCGAACGTGGTCAGATTGCGCACTTAGTATCGTCCCAGGCAGGCGCTCGTGCCTTTCTCGCCGCGAAGCCGACGCCGCCCGCGCAATGGCTGGGCGTCTTCGACCCAGCGATCCGGTACGCCACGCCGAGGGATCGACTGATCGATCCAAAAGGGACGGCGATCGATCCATTCGCGCAGTTCGGTCTCGACAGCGATCTGCTACCGTCTCCGAGCAACCCGCAAAATCCTAGAAGCGATCGAGCGCTCCCCGACGGCGCGTGGTCGGCGCTCGAGCCGCTGCCTACCGACACCTACCCGAACAGCGCGATACCGCGATCGAGCATGCGCGGCGGAAGTGCCCAGGATCCGCATCAACTTTCTTCGCGGCAGTTCATTTTGTCCAACTGGCTCGGCGGAGTTGCCGAGCAGCCATTCGCTATGTGGTGGGCAGCCGAACAGCATCATCTCCACCCCGCGCTCAGCGAGGCGATCGAACGAACGTTCGAAACCCCAACTGCCGATGCGGCGTTGCGCCAGACCTGGCGCGACCTGGTCGATGCGAAGCGAAAGAACAACCTGCGATATGGCGGGCACGATCTCGCCGCCTACGGCGTCGTTTCTTCCGCCACTGCTTCCGGAGGTTGGTCCGAATGGCATATGCAGCGCCTATTCGAAGCAACCGCACCCCGACTGGCGGTACGGCGCTCCTGGACGGACGTACCGATCGATCCCACTGCGTCCATCGACAACCTCATTGCGTGGGAAGTCCATTACCCGACCTACCCTGAGATCGAAATTCCCGATGAATGGCTCCGCCGATATGTCGAGGGCTTACGAAGCAATTTGACGCTCGCTGTCGCCTTGGAGACGCGACTTCGCAGCGAACCATATTTCATGCTGCGCCCCTTCGAGCCGAACGGTGGCGACGACGAACATGATTTCGGCATAAACCACGCCTCGGACTTCGCGCATTACTTGGTCGGCGCTCTGCGCAAACTCATGGCCTTTGATCCGCAGGCCGCAACCGCCGAAGCAAAGCTGCTCCCGCGCCCATCAAGCCCGATTTTCTCTCAATTACGAATCTGGGTGGCGGGCCAGCCGACCCTATCAACCGCACGAGAGGCGGCCGCGCTTTTTCGTGGGCTCGATGCGGAGCACTTTTGGGATTCGGATCTGGAGCGGGATCTGCTTGGAGCGATCAAGGCCCGTTGGAACGATCTGGCCGATCGCGACCGGGCCAAGGTGGTAAAGCGGTTCCTAAAAGGCCGCCCCTCCTGGGAGGGCGTCAATCGCCACGACTTCCGGCGCTATCGAACGGCCGGCACGCTCAATCGCCTATACTGGCTGCATCGTGAAGGCTTGGCGACGACAGCAGATATCGACGTCGGCGCCGAAATCACGCGACTGCGCCTGATCCTATCCGACTGGACACCCGAGGGTGCGGAGGCAGAACTTGAGCGCGAGCGGTATCGGTCCGGTTGGGTGCAGATCGACACCGATGCCACCAGCCTCCTCACGCTACCCCCGTCGGAGATTCTGGCAGCTATCGCGGCCGGTGGAACGCGAGCAGGCCCATTGATCGAGCGCAAACCGATCAAGGGCCTGATGGAGGCTCGGCCGGTGCGGACGTTGGCGGCGCTAAAGTTTGCCGAACGACGGGGCGAAGCCGCGGCCGGTGCTTGGTCGGACATCTTGTGGGACGAAGCGCGCGCGAAGGACGCGCCGCACGTCCGCCTGCTTATCGCACTGCGACTGGCGGCCATGCCTGAGGGCCTCCTCGTCCCGAACCTCCAATCCGCCGGCTTCTGGCTGAAACAGCGCGGGCAAGCGCTGTGGTGCACCTATCCGGAAGCCTATTTTAGGCTCTGGGATCGGCTCGCTACAACTGTCGCAACGCACCCTGATGCGGCCGGATCCGGCATCCTTTCAGACGGCGAACCCGACTGGGTGACGAGTGCCATCAACTCGGTCGCGGGCCGACTGACCGAGCTCCTGTTCGAGGAACTTGAATGGTCTGACGCACGTCCTGCAACCCAGACTGGGTGGCTGGAGCGGGCGGGTCAGCTGCTGACACTCCCGGCCGTCCAAGTGGCGTTCGTCATTCCGATCCTCACCATGCGGCTGGCATACCTGTACCACTGTGTCCCAGACTGGACCGAAGAACATGTGTTGGCAAAGCTAGAGGGAAATCCCGACGCCAGCTTGACCCGTTCGGCTCGTGCTGGATTTCTCGGCTATGGCAACGTCAATCGACAGCTGTTCGCCCGATTGAGACCGCTGCTACTGAGCCTGATGGCAGAGGACAGCGCGCCACTGCACGGTTATCGACGGATCGTTGGCATACTCTTGTCGGCGTGGCGCCAGTACGATGATGGTGGAAACCGGCTGCTTTCGAGCGAAGATCTGAGAGCGGCGCTAATGACGGCTAGCGATGCCGATCGCGTGATGGCGCTCAATCAGCTGCAGCGTTGGCACGAGGATGCGACGGCGGATCCTCCCGCGCCCAATCCGCTCGCCGACAAGCTGGCGTTTCTTGAAGAGGTCTGGCCGCGGCAGAGTTTCGTCCGATCGGGCGGCGCAATGTCTGCCCTCGCGCAGATCGCTCTTACCGGGGGTGAGCATGTCGCAATCCTCACCGAGGCAATCCTTCCACTCCTGACTGTGGTAGCTAACGCGGCCCCGTTGGGCCTGTGGTGGATGCACTCCCAAGACGAAACTGTCACCGCAAATCCAGAAGAGTATCTGGTTGTCATGTCGG
Organism: Sphingobium indicum B90A; assembly: GCF_000264945.2. Lineage (NCBI taxonomy): Bacteria > Pseudomonadati > Pseudomonadota > Alphaproteobacteria > Sphingomonadales > Sphingobiaceae > Sphingobium > Sphingobium indicum. Next base: position 2,951,287 of record NZ_CP013070.1, on the reverse strand, counting down.
CGATCCTCCCACCACGCGCTGCCGACTGGCCGTACGGCGTTCAGCAACTGGTCGAAAAGCTGGCCAGCATCGACGCGCTGAAAGGCGATCCGCGCCTGGTGGAATTGCAGCGACGGATCGCTGGCATTTAGCATATGGCGGAAACTAGGTTCGCTACCTGAAGTTTAGCGACATTAGCTGTGGTCGCTTTGGGGAACGGCCGTTCGCCTACCATACGACCGATTAGAGGGCGCGAAGCTGACACTTCGGCTCGCTGCCTAGAATGTCCGCTATGCTGATCAACGCTCCTAAAAGAAGCCGTTCCGGTTCGTCGACGAACCCGACATTCCCCTCGACTTCTGTGACACGCCGAGCATTGGTGTTCTCACTGAATCGCAGCCGCTGTGCGGCTGGAGCCCTGACCGATGCAATCGGCAGGGCCTCGGGTGGTGGAAGCGGCGCAGGGCCGCTCCATGTCAGGAGGCCACCCGATGTCCGATACCATCGAAATCAAATCCGCTCCCAAGCAGCACGTCAGCAAGACCGGCCTGGTCCTCGAACTGCTCTCACGAACAGATGGCGCGACGATCGAACAGATCGTGGAGGCAACCGGATGGCTGGCCCACTCGACCCGCGCGGCTCTCACCGGCCTTAGGAAGAAGGGGCATTTCATTACTAGCGAGAAAAGGGAGGGTGCGGGACGTGTGTACCGCGTGGAAGTCGTCTGATGGCCCGTAGGCCCTGCATAACTCTTGAACGGCTTGCCGAGCTACCACGTGAGGGTCTTAAAGTGGAGTGGGCGCGTTACTACGGCGCGCCTGCTCCCAACATGTCAGCTGACCTTCTACGCTTGGGTATCGGCTACAAGTTCCAGGCACAACGGCTGGGCGGGGTCAAACGATCGACCAAGTCGCTGCTACGACAGATTGCGGCAACGCCCAACGAGGATAGGACAACGAAGCCCATGCCACGCAAGTTGACCGTGGGCACCCGGCTGGTACGCGATTGGCATGGGGTCGGCCACACGGTGATCGTGCTCGACGAAGGCTTTGAATATAAAGGGCAACGCTGGAGATCGCTGACCGCTGTGGCCAAGGCGATCACCGGCACGCATTGGAACGGCAATCGCTTTTTCGGGCTGACGGAGCCCAGGAAGTGAAATCGCTGCGCTGCGCGGTCTACACTCGCAAGTCTACTGAAGATGGACTAGAGCAGGAGTTCAACAGCCTCGATGCCCAGCGCGAAGCTTGCGAAGCCTACATCCTGAGCCAACGTCACGAAGGCTGGAGTCTCGTTCCAGGTCACTACGACGACGGCGGCTTCTCTGGGGGCAACATGGAGCGCCCTGATCTCAAGGCATTGCTTGGCGATGTTGACGCGGGGATGGTTGATGTCATCGTCGTCTACAAGGTCGACCGACTGACCCGCAGTCTCGCCGACTTTGCCAAGATCGTCGAACGGCTCGATGCGAAGCAGGCCAGTTTCGTATCGGTGACGCAGGCATTCAACACGACTACCAGCATGGGGCGGCTGACGCTGAACGTCCTGCTGTCGTTTGCCCAGTTCGAGCGCGAAGTCACCGGGGAGCGCATCCGCGACAAGATCGCTGCTTCGAAGAAGAAGGGCCTGTGGATGGGCGGGCCTGTACCGCTCGGCTATGAGGTGGTCGAGCGCAAGCTGGTGCCGGTGCCAGAGGAGGTCGAGCGGGTCAGGACGATCATGCGACGCTACCTCGAGATCCGGTCGGTACCGGCTTTGCTCGAGCAGCTTCGTGCGGAAGGCGTTGTCACCAAGGTGCAGCGCCGAGTGAGCGGCCCCAATCGCGGCGGCATCCCGTTCCGGCGGGGCAGCCTGTTCTATCTGCTCAAGAATCCGGTTTACCGGGGCAAGATTGTCCATAAGGGCAACGTCCATGACGGGGAGCACGAGGCGATTGTGGATGAGGATCTGTGGGAGCGCATCCAGATGCAACTCCGGGAGAAGGCTCCACCGCGTAAGCGGCCCAAGAATGACCGACAGAACGCGCTGCTGGTTGGATTGCTCGTCGATCGACACCAACGGCAGATCGTGCCGACTTATACTACCAAGGGAACTCGCCGTTACGCCTATTACGAGACCCGAAAAGATCTTGCCCGCCCTGCCGATCCGCCGTCGATCCGGTTTACGCAGGGCCTGCTCGACGGGCATGTTTTGCATCACCTTGGAAGGCTGCTCGCCGATGATCATGGCTTGCGTCGGTTGGCGAACTTCGAACAGGCCGACCTGCTCCGCGCCATGTTCGGGGGAGCCAAGCTCCTCGCTGCGCGCCTGACGCAGCCAAGCGATGCACAGGCTGCGCTCCGATCTCTGGTTGCGCTGATCAAGGTGGAGAGCGGCAGTCTGGATCTTATCCTCAACCCCGCCGCTCTTGGGCTCGTCAATCAGCCATGCTGGCGATTCAGCATTCCCCTTCCGGCCCGAAAGCCGTTCCGCGAAGCCAAGCTGAGGATCGATGGCGGAAAGCCGGGAAGGCCCGTGAAAGACGACTTGCTCTCACTGCTGGCTGACGCGCACGCCGTTCTGGACCTTGCCCAATCCAACCCCGAGCTCAGCCTTCACCAGATCGGCAAGCGCGAAGGGCGGTGCCGGACCCATCTCGCTCGTCTGCTGCGCATCGCGTGGCTCAGCCCGCGGATTGTCGAAGCGATCGTCGATGGCTCCCAACCCCGGAATTGCAATCGCCAACTCCTCCTCGCGGCGAACCTGCCGATCGAATGGGCTGAGCAGGAGCGGCTGTTCGGCTTCGCTGCCTGATCGCCCAATCATCAAGCAATCCACAGTGAAGCCGGGTTATTCTTGACAGAGAATCCGGCCGTTTTCGACCCGCCAACCGAGAGCGGAGTCGCGTCTCTGACTTCAGGGCGGAAAGGACGCGCCGCGAAATGCCGCGGAACCGCGCCGCATTTCCCCGGGACGCCCCCGAGGGGGTGAATTTGGTTGGCTTTGAGAACTGAATGGTGCGGTCGAGAAGACTCGAACTTCCACGGCCTTTCGGCCACAACGACCTCAACGTTGCGCGTCTACCAATTCCGCCACGACCGCACATTTTCCGGGAACCGGCGGGGCCGGTGCCTTGGTAGGAGGCGGCCCTTAGCAAAGGCTTTTTCCTCATGCAACAACCGATCTTCATTTGCGTTGTTTTGGGCGGAGAAAGTCGGGGAGCGAGTGAAGGATAGAGGAAGGGTCGCCCATGTCCGCGCGCTTCTGGTTATTTTCATGTGCATGCGCAGGCGCTGCGCTGACCGGCGGTTTCGGCCTTGGCCTGTACGCCACGACGCCGCCCAGATTGGGAACCGAAACCGTGCTGCCGCAGGCGGTCAGCCCCGACGGGGCCGATTACGACATGATGTCGGCCAATCTGGCCGGCCCGGCCGTCGTCCGCTGCGACGGCTGCGGTCCGACGCTGGCCGACCGGCAAATGGCGGCGGACATGGCCGGCTGGGACGGGATGAACGATCCTGTCGTGCGCGATTATGCGGCGCAGGACGATGGAATGACGCCCGACCATGCCGAACCGCCCCGGCCGGTCCGGATGCTGCCTGCCTCCATCGAAAGATTCGCCGATGGGGAGGGCGAAGGCAGTTTCCAACCCGTCAGGATCGCGCGGGCGCCAGACAGCGGAACGTCCGCCGAGGAAGCCCCGGCGGACGCCGCCATGTCCTACTGAACCGGCCCTACTGAACCGGCCGTTTATTCGGCGGCGACCACTTCCGCCGGAGCGTCGCTCAGCGGATGGGAGAGGCGGCTGACCATCTCCTTCGGGCAGACCTGCCAGAAATAACGGCGCCAGCGGTCCCAGTCGTCCAATATGGTGTTCGACCATTTGCTGTCGGTCGCCACCGCATGCTGGGCGATCAGAGACTTCAGCTCCGCTTCCCAATGGGCGCTTTCCAGCCTTTGCCAGAGGATGCTTTCCGGATTGGCGCGGGTCGGGAAGCTGCCGTCCTCGTCCAGGATGAAGGCCATGCCGCCGGTCATGCCCGCGCCGAAATTGGCGCCGGTCCGGCCCAATATGACAGCGGTGCCGCCGGTCATATATTCGCAGCCATTCGCGCCGCAGCCCTCGACCACCACCTGCGCGCCCGAATTGCGGACCGCGAAGCGCTCCCCGGCCTGCCCCGCCGCGAACAGCTTGCCGCTGGTCGCGCCGTAGAGGACGGTGTTGCCGATGATGGTGTTGTCCTTGCTCGACAGCGGGCTGGAGACGGTCGTGCGCACGGTGATGATGCCGCCCGACAGGCCCTTGCCGACATAGTCGTTGGCGTCGCCGAACACCTCCAGCTTGATGCCCTTGCACAGGAATGCGCCCAGCGACTGGCCGGCCGAGCCGCGCAGGCGCACGGTCAGGTGGCCGTCGGCCAGCGTCGACATGCCGAAACGCTCGGTCACGGCGGCCGACAGGCGGGTGCCCACGGCGCGATGCGTGTTACGCACCGTGTAGGTGAGCTGCATCTTCTCGCCCCGTTCGAACACGGCGCGGGCGTCCTTCATCATCTGCGCGTCCAGGCTGTCCGGGACCGGGTTGCGCCATTTGGTCAGGCTGAACCGACGCTGGTCGTCGGGCGCGTCCACCTTGGCGAGGATCGGGTTGAGGTCCAGATCGTCCAGATGCTCGGCGCCGCGATTGACCTGCTTGAGCAATTCGGTCCGCCCGATCACCTCGTCCAGGCTGCGATAGCCGAGGCGGGCGAGGATTTCGCGAACCTCCTCCGCGATGAAGGTCATCAGGTTGATGACCTTTTCCGGCGTGCCGGTGAACTTTTCGCGCAGCCGTTCATCCTGCACGCAGACGCCGACCGGACAGGTGTTGCTGTGGCACTGACGCACCATGATGCAGCCCATGGCGACGAGGCTCAGCGTGCCGATGCCGAATTCCTCCGCGCCCAGGATCGCCGCGATCACGATGTCGCGGCCGGTCTTGAGGCCGCCGTCGGTGCGCAGCTTCACGCGATGGCGCAGGCCGTTGAGGGTCAACACCTGATTGGCTTCGGAAAGGCCCATTTCCCAGGGCGTGCCCGCATATTTCACCGACGTCTGCGGCGAAGCGCCGGTGCCGCCGACATGGCCCGCGACCAGGATGACGTCGGCGTGGGCCTTGGCCACGCCCGCCGCCACCGTGCCGATGCCCGCCTGGCTGACCAGCTTCACGCAGACGCGGGCGCGGGGGTTGATCATCTTGCAGTCGTAGATGAGCTGCGCCAGATCCTCGATGGAGTAGATGTCATGGTGCGGCGGCGGCGAGATCAAAGTCACGCCGGGCGTCGCATGACGCAGCTTCGCGATGAATTCCGTCACCTTGAAGCCGGGCAGCTGGCCGCCCTCGCCGGGCTTGGCGCCCTGGGCCACCTTGATCTCGATTTCCTCGGCGGAACCCAGATATTCGGCATGGACGCCGAAGCGGCCAGACGCGATCTGCTTGATCACGCTGTTCGCATTGTCGCCATTTTCATAGGGCTTGAAGCGATTGGCATCCTCGCCGCCCTCGCCCGACACGGCCTTGGCGCCGATGCGGTTCATGGCGATGGCCAGCGTCTCATGCGCTTCGGGGCTGAGCGCGCCGAGCGACATGCCCGGCGTCACGAAGCGCTTGCGGATTTCCGTGGTCGCCTCGACCTCATCGATGGGCACGGCTTCGCGGGCGAAGTTGAACTCCAAGAGGTCGCGGAGATAGACCGGTGGCAGGTCGCGCACGCCGCGCGAGAATTGCAGATAGGTCGAATAGCTGTCGGTCGCGACCGAGGTCTGCAACAGGTGCATCAGTTGCGCCGAATAGGCATGCGTCTCTCCGCCGTTGCGCTGGCGGTAGAAGCCGCCGACCGGCAGGCGCACGATGGCGCTATCATAGGCGGTGTCGTGGCGCAGCTTCGCGCTATAGTGGAGCGACTGATAGCCCTCGCCCGAAATCTTCGCGGGCATGCCGGGGAACAGGTCGTTGACCAGGGCGCGGGACAGGCCCACCGCTTCGAAATTATAGCCGCCGCGATAGCTGCTGATGACCGCGATGCCCATTTTGGACATGATCTTCAGCAGGCCTTCGTTGATGGCGATGCGATAACGTTCGAAGCAGGCGTCCAGCGTCAGATCGCCGAACAGCCCACGCGCATGGCGGTCGGCGATGCTGGCTTCGGCCAGATAGGCGTTCACCGTGGTCGCGCCGACGCCGATCAGCACCGCGAAATAATGGGTGTCGAGCGCTTCGGCGCAGCGCACGTTGATCGACGCATAGCTGCGCAGGCCCTTGCGGACGAGATGCGTATGCACCGCCGCCGCCGCCAGCACGCCGGCGATGGCGACGCGGTCGGCGTTGACATGCTCGTCGGTCAGGAAGATTTCGGTGCGGCCCTCGCGCACGGCCTGTTCCGCTTCCTCCCGGATGCGGGCGATGGCGGCGCGCAACTGCTCCTGCCCGCCCTCGGCCGGGAAGGTGCAGTCGATCTCGGCCACCGCAGGGCCGAAATGCCCCTTCAGCTTCGCCCATTCGGACGAAGTCAGCACCGGCGAATCCAGCACCAGCACATGGCTGTTCTGCGCGTCCTGCTCCAATATATTGTGCAGGTTGGAGAAGCGCGTCTTCAGGCTCATCACATAGCGTTCCCGCAGCGGATCGATCGGCGGGTTGGTGACCTGGCTGAAATTCTGGCGGAAGAAATGGCTGACCGTGCGCGGCTTGTCGGAAATGACGGCCAGCGGCGTGTCGTCGCCCATGGAGCCGACAGCTTCCTTCGCATCCTCGACCATGGGGGCGAGGATCAGCTCCATATCCTCCAGCGTCATGTTGGCCGCGACCTGACGGCGGGTAAGTTCGGCCTTGTCCCATGCTGCCAAAGCGCTGGGCTGGTCGGCCAGATCGCCCACCGTCATGAAGTCCTTGATCAGTTCCGAATAGGGGCGCTCGCCCGCAATCTGGTCCTTGATCTCATGATCGTCGTAGATCACGCCTTCGGCCAGGTCGACGGCGATCATCTGGCCCGGACCCATGCGGCCCTTCTTGACGATGGTGGTTTCGGGCACGACGACCATGCCGGTTTCCGAACCCACGATCAGCAGATTGTCGCCGGTCAGCGTATAGCGCAGCGGGCGCAGCGCGTTGCGGTCGACGCCCGCCACGACCCAGCGGCCGTCGGTCATCGCCAGCGCGGCGGGGCCGTCCCACGGCTCCATGACGGAGGCGAGATATTCATACATGTCGACATGGGCCTGCGGCAGTTCGGCGTCGGCCGACTGATACGCTTCGGGGACGAGCATCAGCTTCGCCGTCGGCGCGTCGCGACCGGAGCGGCAGATCGCCTCGAACACGGCGTCGAGCGCAGCGGTGTCGGACGCGCCCGCCGGGATCACGGGCTTGATGTCCTCCGACTGCTCGCCGAAGGCAAGGCTGGCCATCTTGATCTCGTGGCTCTTCATCCAGTTCTTGTTGCCGCGAATGGTGTTGATCTCACCATTATGCGCCAGCGTGCGGAAGGGCTGGGCCAGCCACCATTGCGGGAAGGTGTTGGTCGAATAGCGCTGGTGGAAGATCGCCACCCGGCTCTCGAACCGCTCGTCCTGCAGGTCGGGATAGAAGACCGACAGCGATTCCGCGAGGAACAGCCCCTTGTAGATGATCGAGCGGCAGGAGAGCGAGCAGATGTAGAAATCCTGGATCTGCGCGGCGATCACCTTCTTCTCGATCCGGCGGCGGATGAGGTAGAGATCCTTTTCGAATTCGGCCTGGTCGCGTTCCTCCGGCATGGGACCGGCGATCATGATCTGCTCGATTTCGGGGCGGGTGCGCTGCGCCTTCTCCCCGATGACGGAGACGTCGACGGGCACCTGACGCCAGCCATAGATGGTGTAGCCCGCGTCGATGATCTCCGCCTCGACGATGGTGCGGCAGGTTTCCTGCGCGCTGAGATCCGTGCGCGGCAGGAAGATCATGCCGACGGCGAGGCGGTTGGGCAACGGCTTGTGGCCGGAATCGGCGATGGCGTCGTCGAAGAAGCGCACCGGCAGGTCGACATGGATGCCCGCGCCGTCGCCGGTCTTACCGTCTGCGTCGACCGCGCCGCGGTGCCAGACGGCCTTGAGCGCGTCGATGGCGCTGGCGACGACGCGGCGGCTGGGACGGCCGTCCGTGGCGGCGACCAGACCGACGCCGCAGGCGTCGCCTTCAAATTCAGGGCGATACATGCCTTCGGAGGCGAGGCGGAGGCGTTCGGATTCCATATGGTCCATGTGCTTACCTTTCAGGACGCGGCGGACATTGCCGCCCTCATCCGTGCATCAATCTTGGGCTGAGCCTGCTGCATGAACAGGCCCATTTCTTTGGCGAGAACAGGGCGGAGGATCCCAGACCGGACGCTTTCTTTTCGCCCTGTAGCAGACGTCATGTAGCGGTTGATGGCTGCGGCATGCTGTGCTGGGGGCACGATCCGGCCAGTTCCGTTCTTAACAGCTTCCTGCATGGCGGTGGTGAACGCCTGCCCTGCCGGCGATGTCCAGAATATGGCGGCTTCCCGCAACTCTTCCTCAGAGAAGTTCTGGATATAATCCGCCTCAATCAGGTGCAGCATTTTTGGAATGCCGGTCGTCCTTAATTGTTGCGAAAGCTCCGCCTTGCCAGCCGCCTTGGCTCGGTTTTTCCGAGCCTCTTGGTCGGCCGTCATCGTTCTGCCAACGGAAGCACGCGTCACGCCAGCATCAAACTGCGCATCCCACTGAGCAAGCGCGTCAGCGATGGCACGCTCCGGCTGAAACGTCGCCTGCGCAATTTGCGTTGCCGAAGATTGCGCAGCAGTGGAAGCTGCGGCCAGCATGATGAGACATGCGATCACGCCGCTTGCCTTTCCCCGGCCGCTGCCTTGGCCTTCGCCTTCAGATAGCGGTGCATATGTTCGGTCACGTCGCGGCCGTCGCGGATCGCCCAGACCACCAGCGAAGCGCCGCGCACGATGTCGCCTGCCGCGAACACGCCGTCCATGCTGGTCATCATCGTCTTGTGATCGACGCGCAGCGTGCCCCAGCGGGTGACGGACAGGTCGTCCGCGCCGAACAGCCTGGGCAGTTCCTCCGGATCGTAACCCAGCGCCTTGATGACCAGATCGGCTTCCAGCGTATGCTCCGTGCCTGGATCGGGTTCCGGGGCGCGGCGGCCGGATGCGTCGGGCTGGCCAAGGCGCATCTTCGTCACCTTGACGCCGGTGACATGTTCCGTGCCCTCGAAGGCAATGGGGGCGGAGAGCCAGACGAATTCCACGCCCTCCTCTTCGGCATTGGCGACTTCGCGCTGCGAGCCGGGCATATTGTCGCGGTCGCGGCGGTAGAGGCATTTGACCGAGGTCGCGCCCTGGCGGATCGCGGTGCGGACGCAGTCCATCGCGGTGTCGCCGCCGCCGATGACGACGACCTTCTTGCCGTTGGCGTGCAGCGAGCCGTCCTCATGTTCCGGCACGGCGTCGCCGAAACCGGCCTTGTTGGAGGCGATGAGGAAGTCGAGCGCCTTGACCACGCCCGGCGCGCCGACGCCCGGCGCCTTGATGTCGCGGGGCTTGTAGACGCCGGTCGCGATCAGGATGGCGTCGTGGCGGCTGCGCAGTTCCTCCATGCTGGCGTCGCGACCGACCTCGAAGCTTTCGTGGAAGACGATGCCGCCGTCCTTGAGGCGCTGGACGCGGCGCATGACCACGTCCTTCTCCAGCTTGAAGCCGGGGATGCCGTAGGTCAGCAGGCCGCCCGCGCGGTCGTGCCGGTCGTAGACATGCACTTCATAGCCCGCGACGCGCAGATATTCCGCCGTGGTGAGGCCCGCCGGACCCGCCCCGATGACGCCGACCGACTGGCCCAGCGGCGCGCCGGGGACGAGCGGTTCGACCCAACCTTCCTTCCAGGCGGTGTCGGTGATGAATTTTTCGACCGAGCCGATGGTGACGGAGCCGTGGCCGGAAAATTCGATGACGCAATTGCCCTCGCACAGCCGGTCCTGCGGGCAGATGCGGCCGCAGATTTCGGGCATGGTGCTGGTCAGGTTGCTGAGTTCATAGGCTTCGCGCAGGCGGCCCTCGGCGGTGAGGCGCAGCCAGTCGGGAATATGGTTGTGCAGCGGGCAGTGGGTCGAGCAATAGGGCACCCCGCATTGCGAGCAGCGCGACGCCTGTTCCTCCGCCTTGTCGAGGATGAAGCTGCGGCTGATTTCGAGGAAGTCGTCGGCGCGATCGTCGGCCGAACGTTTCTCGGGATAGGCCTGGCCCGTTCCCACGAATTTCAGCATTGGATTGTCTGCCATGGTGAGTCCCTGAAATGGATTTGCAGGGGTGCCCATAGCAGAAAGACCCGCAGAGTCACGTGGATTCTGCGATTTAAGTCAGTATAATTGACCTATTTTCAGGGAAAAGCCGTCGGAATTTTGCAGGGACTGAAATAATCTTGCGCTAAAAAGGTCCGTTTCGGCCTTACCTGAGGGAAAGCCATGCCAATGCCGCGATTCCCGCGACGATTCGATACCAGGCGAAGGGCGCGAAGCCATGGCGCGACACCAGCCCCACAAACCATCTGATCACCAGCAGCGCGACGATGAAGGAGACGATGAAGCCCAGCACGATGCTGCCCCAGCCGACCGTGGCGGAAGTCAGCTTGTCGCCGTTTTTCAGCAGTTCCAGCGTGGTTGCCCCCAACATGGTCGGGATGGCTAGGAAGAAGCTGAATTCCGCCGCCGTGCGCCGCTCCACGCCCAGGGTCAGCGCGCCCATGATGGTCGCGCCCGACCGGCTGATGCCGGGGATCATGGCGAGGCACTGGATGAAGCCGATGCCGACCACCCGGACGAAGGGAATGTCGGCGATACCGTGGAAGCGGTTTTCCTTCACCATCCGCTCGATCCCCAGGATCGCGATGCCGCCCGCGATTAGCGCCCAGGCGACAACCCTTGGCGCGCCCAGCAATTCCTCGATATAATTGTGGAGCGCCAGGCCGATCACCGCCGCCGGGATGACGGCGACCAGCAGGTTGCGCAGGAAGCGCCAGCTTGTCGGTTCCCGGCGCAGCAGGCCCATGCCGACCGCCCAGAAGGTCCGCCAGTAGAGCACCACCACCGCCAGGATCGCGCCCAACTGGATGACGACGTTGAACATCGCCCAGGTGGATGCGTCATAGCCCAGCAATTCGCTGGCCAGGATCAGGTGGCCGGTCGAGGATACGGGCAGGAATTCGGTCAGCCCCTCGACGATGCCGAGCAGGATGACTGTCAGATAATGCAGGTCCATTTGTGGGTCCGGTCCTTATCGGCGGGCAAAGACAAGCCCTCCCCCGGACGGGAGAGGGCGGAAGGCAAACTCATTGTGCAGGCGCGAAGGGACGAGGCAAGCCATTGCCGCACGGCCGGTCGCGCTCCGTTGCCGGTCCAGCCTGTCAGGCTTGGACCCGCCCTGCGAAGCGGCCGTGCTTGCGGTAGCGGACCAGCCATTTTTCCGCGACCGCGGGCATGGGCGTGGGCGCGACGCCAAGGTCCGCCAGACCCTTCGCGCCGGGGGCGGCGACATTGTCCCTGCCCAGCATGGCCAACTGGTCCCGCGTGATCGGCCCGCCCGGCAGCAGGGCGATCAGCGAGGCGATGGAGGCGGGAACCGGGCACAGGCTGCGTTCCCGGCCGATGGCCTTGGCGATCCAGGCGTTGAGTTCCAGCATCGAATAGGTTTGCGGCCCGCCCAGTTCATAGGTCTTGCCGCCGTGCAGGCCGGGATTTTCGGCCGCGTTGGCGATGGCCTGCGCCACGTCGGCGACATAGACGGGCTGGAATCTGGTGTTCGCGCCGATCACCGGCACCACCGGGGCAAGGCGGATGATTTCGGCGAATCGGTTGAGGAACTGGTCCTCCGGTCCGAAGACGATCGACGGGCGGATAATGGTGGCGGTTGGGAAAGCGGCCTTGACCGCTTCCTCGCCCGCCGCCTTCGACCGGCCATAGGCGGACGGGCTTTGCGCGTCGGCGCCGATGGCGGAGATGTGGACCAGCGCCCTGACGCCCGCTGCCGCCGCCGCCTTCGCGACATTGGCCGCGCCGTCATGGTGCGACCCTTCGAAATCGCCGGAGAGCACGCCGACCAGATTGATGACGATGTCGCTGCCGACAATGGCGCGGGCGACGCTTTCTGGCTTGCGGATGTCGGCGGCGACGAACTGGGTCTGGCCGAGCGCGCCCAGCGGCTTCACGCGCAGGGCGGTCGCCAGGTCGCGCTGGGCCACGCGCACGCGCGCGCCGCGCGCCATCAGCGCTTGCGCAACCTGCCTGCCCAGAAAGCCGCCGCCGCCGAACACCGTAACCAGACTGTCCTTCATCACGCGTCCCATGCCTATCCGTTCAAAGGGAATGACTCTTGGCCGTTCCCTTGCAACAGCCGCCGCCCGCTGACAACTATTTACCCTATCCAGCCCTGCAAATCAGCAATCATCCACAGGCCGAGGGTCAGGAACAGCAGGGCCGCCCCGATCTGAAGGGCGCGCATCGGCACCTTCCGCGCCAGCGCGCCGCCGAACAGCACGGCAGGCACATTGGCGATCATCATGCCCAGCGTCGTGCCTGCCGTGACCGCGAGGATATTGTCGAAGCGGGCGCCCAGCATCACGGTCGCCACCTGCGTCTTGTCGCCCATCTCCACCAGGAAGAAGGCGATCAGGGTGGTCATGAACACGCCCGCCTTCGACGGCGCCTTGAGCGGTTCGTCCTCGTCGAACTTGTCGGGGATCAGCGTCCAGACGGCCATGGCGATGAAGCTGGCGGCGACGGCGTAGCGGAACCAGGGCTGGGTCAGCGCGCCCGCGACCGAATGGCCGACAAGCGCGGCGAGGAAATGGTTGGCGAGCGTCGCGGCCAATATGCCGAGGATGATCGGCGCCGGCTTGCGGAAGCGGGTGGCAAGCAGCATCGCCAGCAATTGCGTCTTGTCCCCCATTTCCGCGAGCGCGACGAGGGCGGTGGAGGTGAAAAATGCTTCCATCGGGGTCTGTCCGGGCCGGGCGAAGGTGAAGACGCAATGCCACCATCCCCTCCCGCCCGGCCGGACGGAGAAGATGATGCCATTGGTCTCGCCCGATGCGGATAGGACGTCGAACCGCCCCTCGCATCCCGCCCGCCATGGCCTCTCGGCCAAATATGTTGACGAACGGCCCGTTCCGTCAGGAACGGCTGGCTACTCCCCAGATGACGCAGCGGCCTTTAGGATAATCGGGCGGGCGGGGCAAGGCCTGTCGGACATCTTGCCCCGCATCGCCATGTCAGGCTGCGGCGGCGATCCCGCCGACGCCCAGTTCGGCCAGCGCGAACTTGCGGATATGCTCGCCCAGATCCTCGCGACCCAGCGCCAGGGCAAGGTTCGCCTCGATATAGCCCGCCTTCGATCCGCAGTCGAAACGCCGCCCGTCGAAGGTCACGCCATGGAAGGGCTGGGTGCCGATCATCGACGCCATGGCGTCGGTGAGCTGGATCTCGCCGCCCGCGCCCTTTTCCTGGGTCTCCAGGATCTTCATCACTTCGGGCTGGAGGATGTAGCGGCCCGGCAGGATCAGGTTGGATGGCGCCGTGCCCGGCGCGGGCTTTTCCACCAGCCCCCTCACCTCGGTGAGAGCGCCGTCGCGCCGGCCCGGATCGATCACGCCATAGCTCGGCGTGTCGGCCATCGGCACTTCCAGCGCGCAGACCAGATTGCCGCCGACCTTGTCATAGGCCTCGACCATCTGCTTCAGGCATCCCCGGCCCGGCGCGCCCTTCATGAATTCGTCGGGCAGCAGGATGGCGAAGGGTTCGTCCCCCACAATGTCCCGCGCGCACCATATGGCATGGCCCAGGCCCAGCGGCTCCTGCTGGCGCAGGAACACCGCATTGCCCGGCAACAGCCGCGTGCCGTCCAGCGCGGACAGATCCTTGCCCCGCTCGCGCTGCGTCGCCTCGGCCTCATAGGCCATGTCGAAATAATCTTCGATCGCGCCCTTGCCGCGGCCGGTGACGAAGATCATCTGCTCGATCCCCGCCTCCCGCGCTTCGTCGACCGCATATTGGATCAGCGGACGGTCCACCACCGGCAGCAGTTCCTTGGGCACCGACTTGGTCGCCGGCAGAAAGCGCGTGCCGAGACCCGCGACAGGGAAAACGGCTTTGCGAATCGGTTTGTAGGACATGAGGCTCCTGTTTCTTGGCTCGCGCGCAGAGAGAGTTGTCCCCTGCCGCATAAAGATCAAGCGTGGAAGATCACTTAACCCGTTCAGACAGCCAGCAGGCGCTGCGCCACCCTTTCGAGGGAAGCAATTTCCGCTTCGAGTTGCTCAAGCGAGACATGCGTCTGATTGTTCCGCGCATCGCGGCATGTGAAGCCGCCGGGCGCGGGCTGCTGAAAGCCGCCGATGATGAGCGACCGGAATCGGTCGATCCTCTGCATGTCGCGCTCTATATCCGCTATTTCCATCAGCGCGCCGGCATTGCGCCGGTCGCGCATCGACACCATGGTCCGCAATTCGGTCATCAGCTTCGTCATGCCCGGACGTGTCCGGGCGCCCACGGTCCGCACATCCCCCATGGCCTCCCGCATCATCGCGACCTTCGCCTCCAGGCTCTGTTCCAGCATCGTCCAGGCGCAGACCAGGCGACCCACCGCACATAGCAGCGCCGCATCCTCTGGCGCATAATCCGACACTGACCTTGGAATGACCTCAGCAACCACGTTCACTTCGTCCGCGCCCCGTTATCCTTCACGCTTTCCGCTCGAAGGGGAAACTGCCCGTTTTGCAGCGCGGAAGGCTAGGGGGGCGGGCGGGACCGCCCGCAGCAGCGGCACAGGCCATCGCCAACTGTGCCCAAACAGCGACGAGCCGTTGATCCTCCTCGGCGGCCGGATCAGAAATCGATAGCGATTCCCTTGCGTTCCCAGTCGCCATAGCGAACCGGGCTCAATTCCTCGTCATGGCGGGAAGGACTGTCGATCGGGTCGGGCTGCGGCACCGGCGGGCTCTTGGAAAGATGCGCGGGCGGCATCACATGCGCGGGGCGCTTGCCGTTGAAGGTTCCCATCGATCCATCCTTTCGATTGCGGGGGCGACATCGCCACCCCATATTCGGGCCTGGAC
Organism: Sphingobium indicum B90A; assembly: GCF_000264945.2. NCBI lineage: Bacteria > Pseudomonadati > Pseudomonadota > Alphaproteobacteria > Sphingomonadales > Sphingobiaceae > Sphingobium > Sphingobium indicum. The sequence goes on along the minus strand of NZ_CP013070.1, from coordinate 2,936,182 downwards.
GCTATCTGGGCCGTAGAGGAGATTTTCGCAAGTGAATGGGATGAAGACGGCGATGCTGTTGTCGGCGCTGACCGCGCTGTTCATGGCATTGGGCTATACGCTGGGCGGCAGCGGCGGCGCGGCGATCGCGTTGCTGGTCGCCGCGGGCATGAACCTGTTTACCTTCTGGAACGCCGACCGGATCGTGCTGTCGATGCACAATGCGCGGGAGGTGAATGCCCAGAGCGCGCCCGAATTCTATACCCTCGTCGCGGAGCTTGCCCGGCGCGCCGGCCTTCCCATGCCCCGCGTCTACCTGATCGACCAGCCGCATCCCAATGCCTTCGCGACCGGCCGCGACCCGGACCATGCCGCCGTCGCGGCCACCACGGGCCTGCTGTCGATGCTGAGCCGCGACGAAGTGGCGGGCGTCATGGCGCATGAGCTGGGCCATGTGCGCAATCGCGACACGCTGATCATGACGATGGTGGCGACCATTGCGGGCGCGATCTCCATGCTCGCCAATTTCGGCCTGTTCTTTCGCGGCGGCAATCAGGAAAACGGCCACGGCAATATCGCCGCGACCCTGCTGGCGGTGATCGTCGCGCCCTTCGCGGCCATGATCGTGCAGATGGCGATCAGCCGCACCCGCGAATATGGCGCCGACCGGGCCGGCGCGGAGATCAGCGGCAATCCCCGCGCCCTCGCCTCCGCCCTCGCCAAGATTTCCGGCCGGGCGGAAACGATCCCCAATCCGGTGGCGGAGCGCAATCCAGCCGCCGCGCAGCTCTACATCGTTCCGGTGCATGTGAGCGAGCTTTTCTCCACCCATCCGGCAACGGAAAAGCGCATCGCCGCGCTGGAGGAGATGGCGGGCGGCGCGCCCCTGCCGCGGCGCGCATCCGCCCTGTCCCCGGCCGTGTCCTCCGCCGCGCCCAAGGGCCGCAAATCGAACGCGCTCGATCCGCTACGCCGGGATTAGCAGCCGTCGGCAAGGGGCAGGGCAGGCGCCTTAGGCGGACTGTCGCACCCTAGCTCACCTTCTTCAGCAACCATCCCACGGTGGAGCCGCCCGGCAGGGCTTCGCTGATGACCGCCAACTGCCTAGTGCCATGGGGACGGCCCTCGGCATCCACCCACAGGCTTTCCTCTATCGCCAGCTTCCCCGCATTGGCGCGGAATTGCCAGGTCGCGCCCGTGTCGAGGCGCAGCAGCGCGCCCATGCCGTCGGCAGTGGGCGTGGGCTCCACGCCGGGGGCAAGGTGGAAACGGAGCTGGACGGGCAGCTTCACCGGCCTGCGGCGTCGCGCCGCGGGAGTCAGCATGTCCTCGCCGCGGATTTCCTTGCCGTCGCCGCTCATCAGCAACAGGCGGCGATGGACATAGCCCATGCGCCGCACATAGCCGTCATGGCTGAGGTCGAAACGGCTGCCGCTTTCCGTTTCCTGCCGGTTGATCTCCACCTCGGTCACGCCCTTGCCCAGTGTGCCGTCGGGCAGCAGCGCGGTGGAATTGCTGTCGTCCAGCACCAGCGTGCTGTGCGCCGCGGTGGTGCGCAGCCCCTGCGCCAGATCGCGGGGCATCCACGCGCCCTCCAGCGCGGCGCCGCCGCAATTGACGATCAGCCGTTGCTGCCCGTCGCTGATCTCTATCGCGCCGGTGGAGGCGCAACCCGCATCGGCCAGTTGGGCGACGGGCGGCGGCGCGGCGTCCACCTGCACCACCGTGCTGCCGGCGGCCAGCCGCTGATAACCCCAGCCAGTGGCCTGGCGCAGCGGGCGGGCGCGGACGCGGCTGGCGCGGACGACGGCCTCTATGGTCGCGGGATCGACGGCGCCCGCGCCCTGCCAGTTGCCCAGCCCGCCGTCGCCATGAGTCAGGCCCAGCAAAGCCGGAACCGCCCTTCCCAGGGCCTCCGTCAGGAAAGGGGGCGTCTGTTCGCGCCGCACCTCATAGACGGCGGCGACCATGGTCAGCAGCATGATCGCTTCCAACTGGTCCAGCGGGGAGCGCGAGATGATGCCGCCGTCGCCATGAAGGCCGCTGTCGAGCGCGCGCTTGAGGCCGGCTTCACCGAACAGCTTGCGCGCCGCGCCGCCGGGCAGCAGCATCGACGCCGCGACGATCCCGCCCCAGGCGACCAGGCGCGGCAGGCCGACCGGCGCCTTGTCCGCGCCGCGGTCCAGATGGCGGGCGGTGCGGGCGATGCAGTTCAGCACCAGAGAGCGATAGACGAGGTCGCTCGACGAGAGGATCAGCGGCGCATGGGCAGACCAGAACAGCAGGCGCCAGCCCGCATTGTCGGCGCGCCATGCCGGTTCGCTGGGCGTGTCGGCATGGGCGGCGAGCCATTTGCGCATCACCCCTTCGGCGATCGGCGCGGCCTGTTCGCGGGTCGCCACGGTCGCCAGGTCGCGCAGCCAGTGGAAGCCGTGCAGATAATCGGCGAAGCCCGCCGTCACGCCCGGATTGGCGAAGTCCAATTTGTCGAGGGGCATTTTCAGGCCCCGGAACAGGAAATAGCCGGCGCGGATCGCCTGGCCCGCATGGGCGTTGCCGGGGATCTCGTCATCGGGCACGGCGAGCAGCTTGAGCGGATATTTGCCCTTCAGCCGCCGGCCGTGGATCGGCGTCTTCCAGCTCAGCAGGTAGAAGCGATTGGCGATGCGCTGCGCCAGCGAAAGCCCCTTGTCATCCGCGATGCGGATGAGCCGCTTGCCCTGTTCGATCCCGTCCTCCGGGCCGGGTCCGGCCTCCTCGGGGGCGGAATGGGGGGGAAGGCGGCGGCGGTCGCTCACCCGCCGCGCAGCGTCCGAATATTGTCGGCATAGGCGGACGCGCCGCCCCGGAAGGTCGCGGTGCCCGCCACCAGCACGTCCGCGCCCGCCTCGATGGCGAGCGGCGCGGTCGTGAAGTCGATGCCGCCGTCGACCTGCAGGCGGATGTCGCGACCTGACTTCTCGATCATCTTGCGGATCGCCTCGATCTTGCGAAGCTGGTTGGCGATGAAGCTCTGCCCGCCGAAGCCGGGGTTGACGCTCATCACCAGGATCAGGTCGACATCGTCGATCAGGTAATCCAGCATCTTCGCCGGCGTGCCGGGATTGAGCACCACGCCGGCCTGCACGCCCAGCGACTTGATGTGCTGGATGGAGCGGTGGATATGCGGCCCGGCTTCGGGATGGACGGTCAATATGTCCGCGCCCGCCTCCGCAAAGGCGTTCAGATACTGGTCCACCGGGGAGATCATCAGGTGGACGTCGAACGGCTTTTTCGTGTGCGGGCGCAGCGCCTTCACCACGCCGGGGCCGATGGTGATGTTGGGCACGAAATGGCCGTCCATCACGTCGATATGGATCCAGTCGGCGCCGGCCTCGTCGATGGCGCGGACCTCCTCGCCCAGGCGGGCGAAATCGGCGGACAGGATGGATGGCGAGATCAGGATCGGGCTGGTCATTTGACCATCGGCCTTAGCCTTGGCCGAAGGTCAGGGCAACGCCCGATTAACGCTATCCACAGGCTTTTGGCCAGGGCTGTCGGCGGGCGGACTGGCCCTGTCCGTCAGGACAGGATGAACAGGGTAGGATCAAGGCGCGTCGACGGCCTGGAACCCTTGGGCAGGAACTGCTTGACGCCGTGCAGCGCAACCACCTGATTTCGCTGGATGACGGGCGCGGCTATCAGGCGCATGGCGCATTCGCCGCCGTCCGCCGGGCGGATGTCGACATCCACCGTGAAGCCGCGCCTGTGGCGGATCGCATAGGCGCGCAACCGCTCCATCGCGGCGCAGCTGTCGGGCGCGTAGAGCGACACGGCGAGCGGGCGGGGAACCGCCGTCCCGCGCTCCAGCCCGAAAATGTCATAGACCCCGTCCGTCCAGTTCAGGCTGTCGTCGCCCAGATCGCAATGCCACAGGCCCAGGCCGCGTTCCGCCAGCGCCCCGTCGTCGCGGGCGATCCGGTCGTCCAGCATCACCGGCGCCAGATGGTCACGCAACGCATAGAGCGGCCAGCTATGATTCAGGGGAAGGGGCTCGGTCGGGCGCAAGACAGGTCTTTCTGAATGCCGGATCGCACCATAGGGTTGCTTGGTTAAGGCTTGGTGGATCGTATCAGCCTTGCAACGAAAAAGCCATCCGTGCCGCCCTGCGCGGCAAGGATGTCGGGCAGGGTGCGGACCCAGCCTTGCGCCGTGGGCGCGATGCCGTCGGGCAGTTCGGCGGGCATGGCGGGCAGCGGGCCGAAATCCGGCCGGGCGTCCAGGAATCGGGCGACCTGATCCTCGCCCTCCGCCTGTTCGAGGGAACAGGTGGCGTAGACCAGCGTCCCGCCGGGCTTCAGCCATGCCGCGGCGCGGGCCAGCAGTTCGGCCTGGAGCTCGGCCATCTCCGCGATCTGGCGCGGGCCGATGCGGTGGAGCACGTCGGGATGGCGGCGGTAGATGCCTGTCGCAGTGCAGGGCGCGTCCAGCAGGACGGCGTCGGCCGGAGCTTCGGGTCGCCATGCGCGCAGGTCGTCCTGCACGATGGCGGCGGAAAGGCCGGTGCGGGCCAGGTTTTCGCTCAGTCGTTCGAGGCGCTTCTTCGACTGGTCGACCGCCGTCACGCGCCAGCCGGCGGCGGCAAGCTGCATCGTCTTGCCGCCGGGCGCGGCGCAGAGGTCAAGGACACAGCGCCCCTCTCCCGCGCCCAGCAGGCGCGCGGGGGTGGAGGCGGCCAGATCCTGCACCCACCAGGCGCCTTCGCCGAAGCCGGGAAGGTCCGGGATGACGGCGCCTTCGGGCAGGCGGACATGGCCGGGGGCAAGGCTCCGGCCGTTGAGCGCCTCGGCCCAATGCGCGGTCCGGGCGGGATCGCGCAGGCTGACGTCGACCGGCGGACGCTGGGCATAGGCGTGCGCGGCGGCCTGCGGCATGGCGTCGCCCCATTGCGCGGCCCATCGGCCGGCGGTCTCCGGCGGCAGGGCGGGGGGTGAGGGCAGCGTCGGATCGGCGCGGGTCAGCGTGCCGAAGACGCCATGCACCAGCTTGCGGGGGCCGCCATCGACCAGCGGCAGCGCTGTCGCGATCGCGGCGTGCGGCGCGGTGCCCAGCGCCAGCACCTGGATCAGGGCGATGCGCAGGACCATCCGCGCCTTCGCGTCGTGCGGCAGCGGCTGGCGCGTGGCGCCGTCGATCAGCGCGTCGAGATCGGGGAGGTGGCGCAGCGTCTCTGCCGCGATGGCATGGACCAGCGCCCTGTCGGCGGGAGCAAGCCCCTGCGCCGCGCCATGCAGCGCGAGTTCGAGCGGATCGCCGCGCCGAAGCACGGCGTCGAGCAGGCGCAGCGCCGCGCGACGGGCGGGGAGGCCGGGGACGTCCTGGGGGCGGGATGGGCGGGGCATGGAAAGCGCCTAGGGCAAAATGCGCGGGAAAGTAAGTTGTGTTCGGGGGTGGCCCGCGCCTTTGCAGGTCGCGGTCGGATCAGCCCGCGCCCACCAGCGGCACGATGTCCACGGGGCGGCCATTGCGCCGCAACTCGACCGTGATGCTGGGTCGCCCCGGACCGGCATTGCCCAGGGGATCGCCCTGCCGCACCACGTCCCCCACGGCGGCGTTGAGGCGCAGCAGCCCGGTGATCAGCGTCGTCCAGCCGCCGCCATGGTCGATGATGACGATCTGCCCATAGCCGCGATAAGGCCCGGCAAAGACGATGCGCCCCGCGGTCGGCGCCACCGCCAGGGCATCCGGGCGCGTGGCGATGGTCAGGCCCCGTGACCGGACGCCGCCTTCCGACACTTCGCCCATGCCCGTCACCAACTGGCCGACGACCGGCAGGCGATAGGGCGGCGGCGCGCCCAGGCTGCGCGGACGGGCCGGCGCCGGGGCGCGCGCCCGGTCGGGCCGCGCAGGGCGCGGCACGGGACCGGGCAGGGCGGCCAGCCGATCGCGCAGGTCGCCCGCCTCCTCCAGCCTGTCCATCAGGTCGACGATGTCGCGCGCCCGCTCCCCAAGGGCTAGGGCGCGGTCGCTTTCCAGATCGGCATTGGCCCTGTAATCCTGCGCCGCGAGCCGCTTTTGCGCTTCCAGCCTTTGCAGGGCGGCCTGCCGCTGCTTCAGGTCCTGCTGGCTTTGGGCGAGCGAATCCGCCGCCTGCTCGGCCGTGGCGCGCAGGGCGCGGCTGCGCTCGAGTTCCGCGCGCAGCCCGGCGGTCCGTTCCCGGATGACCGGCAGCACCTGCCCCAGCACGGCGCGCATATGGATGGCGTCGTCGATCGATCCCGGCTTGACCAGCGCCAGCGCCAGCGGCCGCTGCGCCATCATCTGCAAGGCCGCGGTCAGGCGGACGACAGGCTCCTGCCTGGCGGCCAGACGGGCGGCCTGCGCGCGCTGGAGCCGGGCGACGATGGCGATGCGGGCCTGCGCGGCCTGTATGTCCGCCTCCGCCTGCTGGATGCGGGCGGCCATGGCGGCGGCGCGGCGGCGGGCCTGGTCGGCTTCGCTGCGGGCGGCGGCGGCCTGCCGCTCCAGCCGTTCGGAACGCGACCGCGCTTCCTCCGACTGGCGGCGCGCGGTCTTCAGGGCGGCCTGTTCCTCATTGAGGCTGGTGCCGCCGGCGCCTGTCAGGATCACCGCCCGCCCATCGACGGCGGGCAGGCGCGATCCGGCCAGCGCCGCCGCGCCGGCAAGACATGCCGCGATGATCGCCGTCCGTCTCAACCCAAACCCCCCGCCGGCTTGGGACGCCGGCTATGCCTGACTAGGCGCAAACCCCGGCTCCTGTCGAGCGATGTCGGACCAGGGTGTGTGGGATTGAATTCAGGGCGCGGCGGAAATGGTGGATTTCGAGAACCTCGAAACGAGGCAGGTGCCTCGTTTCGACGCAGCCTAGTTCAGTATGTGAGCACCGGAAGCGCAGAAAGCCGCTATTTGCAGCCCGCCATGGGCTGAATCCCCCACACGCCCTGAAGAAGCATGGGGGCGGACATTCACCCCTCGCGATGATAGGGGTGCCCGGCCAGGATGGAGCAAGCCCGCCACAATTGCTCGGCCAGCATGGCGCGGGCCATCATATGGGGCCATGTCATCGCGCCGAAGGCGATCAGCAGGTCGGCATTGTCCCGCTCCGCATCGTCGAAGCCGTCGGCAGCGCCGATCAGGAAGCGGCATTCGCGCTTGCCGGAATCTCGCCAGCCCTCGATGCGGCGGGCGAAGTCGATGGAGCTGAGCTGCCGGCCCTTTTCATCCAGCATGACGGTGACGGTGCCCGGCGGGGCCGGCGGCAGCTTGCCGCCCCGATCGGGCAGTTCGGTGATCCTGAACGGCATGGTCAGCCGCCTGGCATAACGGTCGACCAGTTCCGCCTCTGGCGAGCGCCCGATCTTTCCGCGCGCGATGATGTGGAGGAGCATGGTCTGCCCCCTTAGAGCATCGTGCAGAAAAGCGGGAACAGGTTTTCTGCTTGAAACGATGCGACAACGGAAACTTGGACCGCGCGGCCTGCGTCCGATTTAGCGCAGCGCGCTCCAACAACTCAGGCCGCTTGTCGAAGGGCCGGTCAGGCGGTTCCCGCCACCGGCGCGTCGACGAAGCCCCACATCCGTTCCAGATTGTAGAAGCTGCGCACCTCCGGCCGGAACAGGTGGACGATCACGTCCCCGGCGTCGATCAGCACCCAATCGGCCACGGGCAGGCCCTCGACGCGGGCGGAACGCCCGGTCGCCTGCTTGATCCGCTCGGCCAGCTTCTGCGCCATCGACGCCACCTGACGGGACGAACGCCCGCTGGCGATCACCATGTGATCGGCGATGCTGCTCTTGCCTTCGAGGGGGATGGAGATGGTTTCCTGCGCCTGGTCGTCGTCAAGCGACTTCAAGACAAGGTCGTGCAGGGCGGCAACGCTGTCGGCATTATGAGCCGTGTCGTTGGCGGGATGCGGTCTGGTCAAAGATGCTCCATTCTAGACAATCAACCGGCGCGTGAGCGGGTCGCGCACGCGTGTGTGTTCATATTCGCGATGCCAGAGGGGGTCTGCCTGCCGCAGCAGGGTCGCCGATCTTGGATCAGGGCGAAAGCGCAGAAGCACAAGCGCCGGCGGTCTCCAATCCGTCCATGCTGCACTCTGGCGTGCGGGCCGGACGAAGCGCCGCAGCCAGCTCATGGCCGGTGAGCCACGGGCGGCCTCATCATAGCCGGGCCGGGCGATCACGGCAATGGGCATAATCCGGGCTATACCGCGCCAGTCCCTCCACTGGCCGAATTGGGCAAGATTGTCCGCCCCCATCAGCCAGATGAAGTGATGCCGCGGATAGCGGCGTCGCAAGGCTTTCACCGTGTCGATGGTGTATCGCGTGCGAAGCTGCGCCTCGATCGCCGTCGGCCGGATGAGGTTGCGCCGCGCGACTTTTCGGGCGCGGGCAAGGCGGGCGGGCAGGGGCGCCATGCCGGCCCTGGGCTTGAGCGGATTGCCCGGCGAGACCAGCCACCAGACTTCATCCAGCGCCAGCGCGTCGGCCGCGAACCGGGAAATGTCCCGATGCCCGTCATGCGCCGGATTGAAGGAGCCGCCAAGAAGGCCGATGCGTTTCATGATTCGCCCATGCCATCGGGCGGGGCCGGGAGCAAATGTCCTGCCGATGGATGATGCTTAGGTACCTATAGATAGACCAAGCGACAGATAGGCTCCCCGCCCCGTGCTCCTGCGAAGGCAGGAGCCAGTCCCCATGCCCGATCCCGACATCCCGCTCCACCCCGAAACAATTATCCGTCTAACATCATGCGCGGGTAAAGCTATTCCGCCGCATCCGGCAGCGCATCCGGCAAAGCCCGCACCGCCTCAGCCGAAGACGGTTCGCGGACCAGCGCCTCCACCGGCTCCAACTCCTCCAGTTCCTTGCCGCCCGTCTCGATGTTGAGGTCGCGCAGCTTGCGGCCCGTCACCAAAACGCGGCCCTCGAAGCTGCCGACGAAACTGTTGTAATCCGCCACGGCCCCGTTCAGCCGATTGCCCAGCTTCTTGAGCGACCCCGCCGCCCCGGCCAGTCGTTCGTACAGTTCCTTGCCCAGCATGCCGATTCGCTTGGCCTCGTCCGCCATCTTCTCCTGCCGCCACACCGCCGCGACGGTCCTGGCGATGGCGATCAGATTTGTCGGCGTCGCCAGCAGCACGCGCTTTGCGAAGGCATGGTCCCAAAGCTGCGGATCATGCTCCAGCGCGGCGGACAGGAAATGTTCGCCGGGCACGAACATGATCACATAATCGGGCGCATCGTCGAACTGTTCGGCATAGCTTTTCCGCCCCAGCGTCTCGACATGCGCCCGCATGGCGGCGGCGTGGGCGGACAGCAGCCGCTTCCGCTCTTCGTCCCCCTCCGCGCCATAGGCATCCTGATAGGCATTCAACGACACCTTGGCGTCAATCACCAGCGCCCGCCCGCCCGGCACGCGCAGGATCGCGTCGGGGCGCAGCCGGCCGTCCTCGCCCTCCACGCTCACCTCGGTCTGGAAATCCACATGTTCGGAAAGGCCGCATGTCTCCAGCACGTTTCGCAACTGCTGCTCGCCCCAGCGGCCGCGCGCCTTGGGCGCATGGCGCAGCGAATCGACCAGCCGCTGCGCCTCGGCGCGCACGGCTTCCTGCCCGGTCTTCATCGATTCGATCTCGCCGCGCAGGATGCCGTAGGCCTCCGTCCGCTGCTGCTCTATCTGGGTGATCTTCTGGTCGTAACGCTGGATCGTTTCGTTGACGGGATGCAGCAATTGCCTGAGCTGCGCCTCGCTTTTCTCATGCGCCTGCATCATGCGCTGGTCGGCGCGTTCCAGGAAATGGCTCTGCGCCTGGTGCAGCAGCTTGCCGCCGATCTCGCTGAACTGGGCCGAAAGCTGTTCCTTGGCGTCCTTGAGCGCGGCGATCTGCGCTTCGAAGGCTTCCGCCCGCGCCTGCGCGTCGGACCGCAAAGCCGCCAGTTCCCGCGCCGCCGCTTCCCGCCCGGCGCGCTCCGCCTCCAGCTTCCGCGCCAGGTCCGCCGCCTGCGCCGCGCGCTCCTGCGCCACCACCAGTTCCTGGATCGCCGCGTTGCGTTGCGTCGCCGCCATGTCGAGCTTGCCCGCCAGATCGGCCTTTTCCGCCAGCAGCGGCGCCATGGACCGGCCCTTCGCCAGCCAGCCGATCCCCAACCCCGCGACCAGGGCGACAATGACGAGAATGGCGGCCAGGCTGTCCATATATGCCCCTTTACAGAACGAAAGGTGAACCTAGCCGCATGACGTCACCGCCGCAAGCCGCATCAGTCGGTCGCTAGTCTCGCTTCAGATCAGGGAAGCGCGGAAAGCCGCCAGTCGCGCCACCGCTTCGTCCAATATCCCGTCCGCCTTGGAAAAGCAGAGGCGGACCAGGTGCGTCACGGGTTCAGCGGGATAGAAGGCGGAAATCGGGATCGCCGCCACGCCCGCTTCCTCGATGATCCGCTCGCAAAAGGCGACATCGTCCATGTCGATGCCGGAAGCGGGCAGGTCGACGGTCACGAACCATGTCGCCGCGCAGGCATTGACGACATAGCCCGCGCCGCGCAGCCCCGCGACGAGACGGTCGCGGGAAGCCTGATAGGCGCCCCGCATGGCGTCGAACCAGCTTTCCGGCCTGGCCAGCCCCTCGGCCACCGCCCATTGCAGGTGGGGCGGGGTGGTGAAGGTGATGAACTGGTGAGCGCGGGCAAGCAGCGTCGCAAGGGGCAGGGCGGCGCACATCCAGCCGACTTTCCAGCCGGTGAGGGAAAATATCTTGCCCGCCGAACCGATCTTCACCGTCCGATCCCGCATGCCGGGAAAGCCGATCAGTGGCCTGTGCGCGACGCCGTCATAGATGACATGCTCCCACACCTCGTCGCAAATGGCGATCAGGTCGTTTTCCACGCACAATTCCGCCAACAGCGCCAGTTCCTGTTCGCGCAGGGCGATGCCGGTCGGGTTCACCGGATTGTTCATCAGCAGCAGGCGCGTGTTTGGCGTGACCGCCGCCGCCAGCGCCTCTCGCCCGATCCGCCAGTCGGGCGGGGTGAGCCGCAGCACCCGCGCCACGCCGCCCGCCCGCTCGATCAGCGGCAGATAGGCGTCATAGAGCGGCGCCAGCACCAGCACTTCATCGCCGGGCCGGACCAGCGCCAGCAGACTGGCCGCAATCGTCTCCGTCGCGCCGGATGTGACGATCACCTCCTGCGGCGACAGGTCGATCCCCTGATGCCGCGCATAATGCGCCGCCACCGCCCCGCGCAGTTCGGCAAGGCCAGCCATGGGCGGATATTGATTGGACCGGGTCAGCAGCGCGTCGGCGGCGGCGCGCAATATCTCCTCCGGCCCCTGCGCGTCGGGAAAGCCTTGCCCCAGGTTGATCGCGCCCGTCTCCCGCGCCCGGCCGGACATTTTTTCGAAGATGGTGGTCGGCATGTCCCGATAGACGGGATGGCCCAGGGGGTCGCGTTCGCTCATGCCGGCCGACATGCCGGTTTTCGGGGCGAGGGGTCAAGTTCCGCGCAATCGGCCCTCTGCCGCCGCCCGCTTATGCCTTAGGGTGCGGCTTTGCCACGATCACGAGTAGAGCAGACATGATCGACCGCCTTTTCCTGAAACATCCCAGAGACGTCCATGAAAGCTATGGCGAGCATTTCGAGGTGGCGACGCGCTTCGGCTTCCTGATGGTGCGCGCGGGGCTGGCCTGCATGGTCCACGGGCTCGTCCCGGCTTTCTTCACCCGCACCGGCAGCGCGACGGTGAAGCGGCTGTACGACGAAATGCGGCAGCGCCAGCCGGACCTTCCGGAACCCGCCTATCTCAGCCCGAAATGGCGCCCGGAATATGAGATCTGAAGGCAAGCGGCGGAGCCCAAGGTCTCAAGGGCTACCGCTTGCAGAGCTGCTCCTGCCTTCGCAGGAGCACTCACTTCATCTTGCTGTCGCCCTGCAATCGCTGCGGCGGCTTGCGCCGCCGAGTAAATCGGATGACCGTCCCCCCGGACGGTCATTAATCCTGCCCGCGGCCGTTTACCCGGCCGAGTAAAGCCGGCGAATGTCCCCGGACATTCGCTATTTCGGCTTTACTCCCACTCGATCGTGCCCGGCGGCTTCGACGTATAGTCATAGACCACCCGGTTGATGCCCTTCACCTCATTGATGATCCGCGTCGCCACCCTGCTCAGGAAGGCGGCGTCGAACGGGTAGATGTCCGCCGTCATCCCGTCGGTGGAGGTCACCGCCCGCAGCGCGCAGACGCTGTCATAGGTGCGATAGTCGCCCATCACCCCCACCGTCCGCACCGGCAGCAGCACCGCGAAGGCCTGCCAGATCGCGTCGTACAGCCCGGCGTTCCGGATTTCCTCCAGATAGACGGCGTCGGCCTTCCGCAATATGTCGCACCGCTCCTTGCTCACCTCGCCGGGGATGCGGATCGCCAGGCCTGGACCGGGGAAGGGGTGCCGCCCGACGAAAATCTCCGGCAGGCCCAGTTCCCGGCCCAGCACGCGCACCTCGTCCTTGAACAGTTCGCGCAGCGGCTCGACCAGCTTCATGTTCATGCGTTCGGGCAGGCCGCCGACATTATGGTGCGACTTGATCGTCACCGAAGGCCCGCCCGTAAAGCTCACCGACTCGATCACGTCCGGATAGAGCGTGCCCTGCGCCAGGAAGTCCGCCCCGCCGATCTTCTTCGCTTCCTCCTCGAACACGGCAATGAACTCGCCGCCGATGAACTTGCGCTTCTTCTCCGGATCGGTCAGCCCCGCCAGCCCGCCCAGGAAGCGCTCCTCGGCGTTCACATGGACCAGCTTGATGCCATAATGCTCGCGGAACAGGCTGACGACCTGCTCCGCCTCGCCCAGCCGCATCAGCCCATGGTCCACAAACACGCAGGTCAACTGGTCGCCAATGGCTTCATGGATCAGCACGGCGGCCACCGCGCTGTCGACCCCGCCCGAAAGCCCGCAAATCACCCGGCCTTCGCCCACCTGCGCCCGGATGTCGGCGATCTTGGTGGCGCGGAATTCCGCCATGGTCCAGTCGCCCTTGAGGCCGCAGACATGCCGCACGAAATTGGCGAGCAGCTTCGCGCCGTCCGGCGTATGCACCACCTCCGGATGGAATTGCGTGGCGTAGAAACGCTTTTCCTCATTGGCGGTGATGGCATAGGGCGCGCCCTCGCTGACCGCCACCACCTCGAAACCAGGGGCAAGCCGCGTCACCTTGTCGCCATGGCTCATCCACACCTGATGCTTTTCGCCCTCGGCCCACAGGCCGTCGAACAGCGCGCAGCCCTTCTTCACCTCGATGAAGGCGCGGCCGAACTCGCCGCTCTCGCCCCCTTCGACATTGCCGCCCAACTGCTGCATCATCGTCTGCTGGCCATAGCATATGCCCAGCACGGGCACGCCCGCGTCGAAGAAATGCTGCGGGGCGCGGGGGCTGTCCTCCCACATGACGGAGGAGGGGCCGCCGGACAGGATGATGCCCTTGGGCTTCAGCCGCTCGAAGGCTTCGGCGGCGTTGTTGAAGGGCGCGATCTCGGAATAGACGCCCGCCTCGCGCACGCGGCGGGCGATGAGCTGCGTCACCTGGCTGCCGAAATCCACGATGAGGATGGAATCCTGAAGGGGCAGCGTCATCGAATCGCCTTTATATGTCCAGAGGAAGGGATTCGCGCCCGGTTAGTGCCCTTGACGTCCCTTGTCCAGCGGTCCCAGGCGGCCGCTCCACAGCAGCAACAGCCCGGAAAAGGCCACGGCGACCCACAGCGCATGCAGGCCCATCAGCGCAAAGAGGCCGCCCCCCGCCACAGCGCCCGCCACCAGCCCCAGCCACAGCAGCAGATAGGGCAGCCAGTTCCATCGCGGCCCGCCGCTCAGCGCCACCGCCAGTTGCTGTCCCAGCTTCACCAGCGCGCCGGTCATGTAGGTGACGCCGATGCTGACCTCGCCATCGCGCTGGAAGACGTTGTTCACCGCGCCCATCGCCGCCGTCATCAGCAGCGTCAGCCCCATGCCCGGCCCGTCCGGCAGGGCCAGCAGCGCGGCGCAGACCAGCAGCGCGGTCGAAAGGCCCAGCACCGCCTGCTTGCGCCAGCGCCCCGCCCGGCGCGCGACCAGCGCGCCCGCCAGCACGCCGCCGACAAAGGCCCCGATCAATCCCGCCGCCATCCCCGCGACCGCCGCGCCGCTGGCCAGCCCTACGCCCAGCCGCGTCGAATTGCCGCTCATGAAGGAAACGAAAAGCCCGCCGAGCTTCAGGAACCCCAGCGCGTCAATGAACCCCGCCTGCGCCGCCAGGCCGATGGCCAGCATGAGGCGGGAAGCATCATATCCGCGCATGGACCGGCCCTCGCCCCATCAGGCCTGGGACGGCGCCTTGCGCCCGTCCTCCACGGGTTCGACGACGATCGGGGCGACCGACGTCACGGCAGGTTCCACAGCGCCCTTCACCAGCGAATCCAGGTTGGCGCCGTCCAGCCCCAATTCCTTCATCAGGCCATCGATCACCGGCGCCTGCGCCCGGTAACGCAAGGCGGCCGACACGGCGGCATTGGCGAGGTTCTGCTCGCCGCCGCCGATCACCGCCGCGCCATCCGCATGCGATCCAGTGAGGCCGTCGACCTGCACGATCCTGATCGAATCAATCGCTTCCATCGGCTTGGCCGCCTCCCGCACGAGATCGGGCAGCACCTTAAGCAGCGCCATCTTCGTCTGGAGCGACATCTGGTCCGACGACAGGATATTCGCGGCTTCATTGACCGCGCGCTGACCCGCCGCCTCAACTTCGAATCGCACCCGGTCCGCCTCGGCGCGCAGCTTGGCGGCTTCCGCTTCGCCCTCGGCGGCCAGCCGCAGCGCTTCGGCGCGGTCGGCCGCCGCCTGCTTCTCGGCTTCGGCTTCGACCCGGACCTGGATCGCTGCGCGTTCCGCCTCCCTGGCCGCGTCGATCAGTTCGATCCGCTTGGTGCGCTCGGCAATCTCCGTCTGGCGAGACGTCTGGACCTGCTCCTCCGCCGCGACCGCCTTGGCGCGGGCTTCGTCGGCCTGCGCCTTGGCCTGGCTTTCCTCGCGGCTCTTGTTCTGCACCGCGATCTGCTGTTCCTGCCGCGCCAGTTCGAGCGCCTGTTCCTGCGCGATGCGCGCCTGCTGGACGGCGCGATCCGCCTCGATCTGCTGGCTGTCGACCAGCTTCTTCGCTTCGATCCGCGCCTGATCCGCTTCCTGCTGGCGCAGCGACTGTTCGCGGGCGACTTCGGCGATCTGAGCGGCGCGGCGCATCTCGACCTCCCGCTCCTGCTCCAGCCGCGCGAATTCGGTGTCGCGCGAAATCAGCAGCGACTGGCGCTCCGCCTCCAGATTCTTGGTTTCGATCTGGACGCGGGTTTCCTGCTCGATGTCGTTGCGCGATTTCTTGCGCAGTTCGATCTGCTCGGTCAGCTTGGTCAGACCCTCTGCATCGAAGGCGTTGTTGGCGTTGAAATGCTCGATCGACGTCTGGTCGAGTCCGGTCAGCGACACGCTCTCCAGTTCCAGCCCGTTCATGGCGAGGTCGACCGAGGACACCTGCTGCACCTTCTGCACGAACTCGCTGCGCTGCTCATGCAACTGGTTCATCGTCATCCCCGCCGCGACGGAACGCAGCGCGTCGACGAACTTGCCCTCGACCAGTTCCTTCAGCGCCTCCGGATTCATCGTCCGCGACCCCAAGGTCTGCGCGGCGGTAGCGATGGATTGGGCATCGGGCTTCACGCGGACGTAGAATTCCGCCTTCACATCGATGCGCAGGCGGTCCAGCGTGATCAGCGCGTCGCTGTTCTTCCGCTCCACCGCCAGGCGCACCGTGTTCATGTTGACCGGCATGGTTTCATGAAAGATCGGCAGCACCAGCGCGCCGCCGTTCATCACCACCTTCTCCCCGCCGAAGCCGGTGCGCACGAAGCCGATTTCCTTCGACGCCCGCTTGTATAGCCGCGCCAGCACGACGCCGAGCACGATCAGGAGGAGAAGCCCGGTCCCGGAGATGATCAGATAGGGCATGAGCGAAAAGCTCTCCTGCACGGCAGGCAGATTCATGGGAAACTCCTAGAGACGGGGCAGATAATGGTCGCCATGCGAGATGGCGCGAAAGATATGATCCTCGCGACGGACCAGCAGGATGGTCTCGCCCTCTTCCAGCGTCTGGCCGGCATTGTCGGGTTCGACCATGATATAATGCGCCTGGCCAAAGCCATCTTCGACCCGGGCGCGCGCGGGGGAGCCGCTCCGCGCCACCCCGGTGACGATACGGGCGAAGCTGCCGGTCAGCGCATCGAGGGGCACGGCGCTGCTCTGATCGCGGGGAAGCAGGGGAGCAAGCCGCCGCGCGGCAAAGCCGGTCGCAGGCAGGCTGGTCATCAGGGCGGCGGGGGCGGCGATCAGCGGCGGCAGCATGGCACCGGCGAAATCGAGCAGCAGATGCTGGCCGATCAGCCCGATCATGCCGAACAGCGCCAGAAATATCGCCAGCAGCATCAACAGCGGCAGGCGCCCGACGCCCAGCCAGCCCAGCAGGTCTGCATCGCCGTCAATGTCGAGATCGAAGTCTCCCGCAATGCCGATGGCCTGCACCGCCCCGACGAGCAGCATCAGCACGATCGCCGAGACGAAAACGATGTTCTCGGTCGCGAAAAGGAACGCGGCCACCCCTGACTCCCCCTGATTCGCGTCGATGCTAATATATTGACGTAAAACGGGATAGGGCAAAGCGTGGCCGCGCTGCGGCGAACCGGGCTCGCCTATCGGGCGGCGCGGTCCCGCCGGAAATAAAGGTCCGCGATCCGGCCATTCTGCACCGAACAGGTGAAGTGGCGCGAACGGCCGTCCTGCGTCCGCCAGCCGGACCGAATCTCCACATCGCCCTCCACGTCATAGCCGTTGCGGGTCTCGCGGGGTTCCTGCACCTGGCGCACCTCGGCATAGCCGCCGTCGCGCTCGGCCTCGTCGCGGGCGGCGAGCGCGCAATAGGTGATCGCATCCTCGCTTTCCCGGTCGGCGGGGGCTGCGCCTGCCGGATCGTCCTGGGAGCCGTAGCGCTCGGAGGGCGCGGCCGCGCCGCCACGTTCCTGGTCCGCCGCCACCACGTCGGAGAAGTCGTCGTCCGCCTGCGGCGGGCCGGGGTCATCTGCGGGCGGCTGTGCCTCGTCCGACAGGTCGTCCTGCTCCTGCGGCGCGCCGTTCCGCGGCTGGAAGGCCTGCGCCGATGCGACGCCTCCCGTCAGCAGCGCCAGCGCGATCAGCGAACCCGTCATCCACCTCATCTCGTTCATGACCCTCGTCCCTCAGCAGAATTCTGCCGGTGGCTAGGCCCCTATGGCTGTCGGAGGCCTGAACGTCCCCGCTATTTCGGCGCCGCGTCCAGTTTCAGCCCGGCATAATAAGCGGCAAAGGCGTAGCTGTCGGCATATTCGTCGATCAGCTTGTCCACGGGCTTGCCCGCGCCATGCCCGGCCTTGGTGTCGATCCGGATCAGGCGCGGCTTCGGCCCCAGTTCCGCCGCCTGCAATGCCGCCGCATATTTGAAGCTGTGCGCGGGCACCACCCGGTCGTCGGTATCGCCCGTGGTGACGAGGATCGCCGGATAATCCTTCCCGCCCATGATGTTGTGATAGGGCGAATAGGCGTGGAGCAGGCGGAAATCCTCCTCCCGGTCGGGCGACCCATAATCGTCGATCCAGTAACGCCCGGCGGTGAAGCGGTCGAAGCGCAGCATGTCCATCACGCCCACCGCCGGCAGGGCGGCGGCGAACAGGTCCGGCCGCTGGTTCACCACCGCGCCCACCAGCAAGCCGCCATTGGACCGCCCCTCGATGGCGAGGCCATCCTTCGCCGTATAGCCGTTGGCCTTCAGATATTCGCCCGCCGCGATGAAATCGTCGAACACATTCTGCTTGTTGGCCAGACGGCCCGCATCGTGCCACGCCTTGCCGAATTCCCCGCCGCCGCGCAGATTGGCGATGGCATAGACGCCCCCCTGCTCCAGCCACGCCATGCGCGTCGCCGAATAGCCGGGCGTCAGCGCGATGTTGAAGCCGCCATAGCCGTAGAGGATGGTCGGCGCGGGCGTCTTCGACAGCGCCAGCGCCTTCTTGCGGATCACCGTCATCGGGATCATCGTGCCGTCCTTCGATGGATAGCTGACCTGCTCTATGCCGTAATCGTCGGGGTTAAAGGGCAGGTCGGGCCGGGCGAACAGTTCATAGCGCAGCGTCGCCGTGTCGAAGCGGTAGATGCTGGACGGCGTGGTGAAGCCGGAAAAGCTGAAGAAGGTTTCGGGATCGCCGTCGCGCCCGCCGAAGCCCGCCGCCGTGCCGATGCCGGGCAGCGGAACGTCGCTGACCTTCCGCCCGTCAAGGCCGACCAGTTCCGCCACCGTCTCCGCGTCGGACAGATAGGCCAGGATCAGCCGGTCCCCCACCAGCGATCCGCCCGCCAGCGTGTCCCCGCGCTCCGCCACGACCTGCGTGCCGCTGCGGCGGGGATGGCGGGCGTCGATGCTGACGACGCGCAGGCGCGGGGCATATTGATCGGTGATGAAATAGAGCGTCGGCCCCCGGCTGCCGATCAGCCGCCAGTCGTTGGTCATGCCCCTGACCAGCGACCGGACCTTCACCTTGCCCCCGGTCAGTTCCGCGACATGCAGTTCGCGGCGCGGATCGGTGCCCTGGAAACTGGCGATGACCAGCCAGCGCCCGTCCTGCGTCACTTGCGCCGTGTGGCCGAGGCGCGGCTGGTCCGGCGTGGCGTAGATAAGCTGGTCCTGCGCCTGCGCCGTGCCCAGCCGATGATAGAAAAGCTGCTGCCCCACGGTGGAGGATCGCGGGTCAGCCCCGTCCTGCAGCGCGGCGAAGCGGGAATAGAAGAATCCCTGACCCCGCCCGTCCCAGGCGAGTTGGGAAAATTTCACCCACTGCACCACGTCTTCCAGCGGCCTGGCCGTCGCCACGTCCAGTATCTTCAGCGTGCGCCAGTCGCTCCCGGCCTCCTGCACGGCATAGAGCAGGAAACGGCCGTCGGGGGAGGGCGCCCATTCCGCCAGCGCGTCCGACCCGTCCTCCGCCCAGTCATTGGGATCGATCAGCAGCCGCTGCCGCCCGGTCAGCCCTTCGCGCACATAGAGCGGCGTCTGGTTCTGAAGCCCCTTGTTATAGCCGTAGAAATAGCGCCCCCCGGCCTTGCGCGGGATGGTGTAGCGGCCATGGGCGAACAGCGCCTGCATGCGCCGCTTTAGGATGTCGCGCCCCGGCAGGCCGTCGATGAAGCGGCGGGTGAGGGCATTTTCCTGCGCCACCCAGTCGCGCACGGCGGGATCGCCGCGCAGGTCGTTTTCCAGCCAGCGATAGGGATCGGTCACCTTGACCCCGAAATGATCCTCGACCAGGTCGATCCGCCGGGCGGCGGGATAGCGCAGTTCCGAAGCGCCAGCGACCGCCGCATCCGGCTCCGCCTGCGCGGGGAGGGCCGCGAACAACAGCGCCGCCAAAGCAAAGCAGCCAAAGGCGCGCATCCGATCCCCCCGAAATCCCATTCCCATTCTCTGGCTTCTCATGGCGCGGAAAGGCAAGAAAACAAAGAATATTTCCGCGACCGCGTCTTCACCCCTCCCAGGTTCAAACGAGGCACGTGACTCGTTTGAAGGGCCGGGGGAGGGGGCTAACCGAATGGCTCAACGCCCCGCGCATCCACGCCCCCAAAAAGAAAAAGGGCCGCGCCCCCTTCCGGAAGCCACGGCCCTCTTCATCTGCCCGCTTGCGCGAACCGTCAGCGGATCAAGCCGCTTCCAGTTCGTCGGCGTCGGCGTTCTGGACCGGACCGGAATCCTGACCCTTGGCGTCGACGTCGCGGTCCACCAGTTCGATGATCGCGATCGGCGCCGCGTCCGAAGCGCGGATGCCGGCCTTGATCACGCGGGTATAGCCGCCGTTGCGATCCTTGTAGCGCTCGGCCAGCACGTCGAACAGCTTGGTGAGCTGCGCATCGTCCTGCAGGCGCGCATGGGCCAGACGACGGTTCGACAGGCCACCCTTCTTGGCGAGGGTGATCAGCTTCTCGACATAGGGACGCAGTTCCTTCGCCTTGGGCGTGGTCGTCAGGATCTGCTCATGCTTGATGAGCGAAGCCGCGAGGTTGCGGAGCAGCGAGTTGCGATGCCCGGCGCTGCGCTGCAGCTTGCGATGACCA